>JBQCIY010000090.1:0-21793 GCA_051953275.1 Devosia sp.
GAGCGGGGCCGAGTGCGACTGCAGCAGCACGTCGGGAACGGTGGTCTTGTCCTTGAGGTCCGGCCGCTGGCCGGCCTGGCGCGGGTCCTCATGATCGCCGAGATAGAACCAGGGCCAACCGTAGAAGGCGCCCTCGGTGACCGAGGTGGCATAGTCGAAGGGCACGTTGTCGCCGAGCTCGTCGCGCTCGTTGACCACGCACCACAGGCTGCCCGTCTGTGGCTGCAGCGTCATGCCGGCGCAGTTGCGGAGGCCGTCCGCGTACACCTTGCCGTTCTTGCCGTCGGGGTCGAAGCTCCAGACCGCGGCCCGCCCCTCTTCATCGTCCCACGCCCCGCCGAGGGGGTGGCCCCTGGCCCAGGCGTCGACGCCGCCGCTCGGCGTCCTGCCCATCGTCCCGTCGCCGACATTGCTGCCCGAGCCGATCGAGTAATACATCGTCTTGCCGTCGGGCGAGAACACCACGTCGCGCGTCCAGTGGTGGCTGGCGGGAATGTTGCTGAGAATCTGCTCGCCCTTGTCCTCGGCGGTCATGTCGCCGTCCTGGTACTTGAAGCGTTTGAGCCCGTTGCTCTCGGCGATATAGACCCATTCCGGTCTGTCGGCCGGATAGAAGGCAATTCCATAGGGCTGCTTCAGGCCGCTGACGAAGGTCGACTGCTTCGTCGGCGTCGCGCTGTCCGCCTCGAACCGATAGACCAGCACGCTCCCGTCCCGGCTGTTCGAGACGAACAGGTCGCCGTTCGGCGCGAACCGGATGGCGCGCGGATTATCCATGCCCTTGGCGACGAGCTCGATCCTGTAGCCGTTCGGCACCTTCGGCATCGCGCCCGCCGGCATTGCTACCGGCTGCGCGTTGTTCGACGCACTCTTGCTGACGAAGGGCGCCTCGAGGTCATCGACCGTCAACTTGCGCGTCGTCCCGGGCGCGTCGTCCGTCCAGCCGCCGAACGCCGCCTTGCCGGTGAGCACGGCGCTGTCGGCGGCGAGGCCGGATGTCGTGAGCAGTGCGGTCGCGACGGCTGCAAACGCGATTTTTCGCGTCCCAAAGGGCATATGTTGCATCGGGAAATCTTCGCTTGGTTCCCTCACCAACGCCAATGCGCGCGGGCGGTTGTTCTTCCCGCGAAACACGCATCCGTGAGCAGGCATTTCTTTCATCGTCGCTTGCCGATGAAGCCGGAGTGCGGCAGATTGCGCTTATGTCTCAGCTCTTTACCCCCTTCACCGTCCGCGACCTCACGCTCCGCAACCGCACCGTCGTCGCCCCGATGTGCCAGTATTCGTCGCAACACGGCTTTGCCAACGACTGGCACTTCGTCCACCTCGGCCGCTTCGCCCTCGGCGGCTTCGGCCTCGTCATCCTCGAAGCCACCGGCGTGACCCCGGAAGGCCGCATCTCCTACGGCGACCTGGGCCTGTGGAGCGACGACCACATCAAGCCATTGCAGCACATCACCGAATTCCTGCATTCGCAGGGCGCGGCGGCCGGAATTCAGCTGGCCCACGCCGGCCGTAAGGCCTCGACACCGATCGCCTGGCGCCACGGCTTCGACGAAACCGAGGCCGAAAAGCCCGTGGTCGCCTTCGAATCCTGGACCCCGATCGCCCCCAGCCCGATCATCCATTCGGAGAAATCCCCCGGCTACACAGTGCCGCGCGAAATGACCGAGGCCGATATCCGCGCCACCGTGCAAGCATTTGCCGATGCCGCGGTCCGGGCCGACAAGGCCGGCTTCGATGTCGTCGAGATCCACGGCGCGCATGGCTACCTCATCAACCAGTTCCTCTCGCCCATCGCCAACAAGCGCACCGATCGCTACGGCGGCAGCCGCGACAACCGCATGCGCTTCGCGCTCGAAGTGACCGAAGCGGTGCGCGCAGTTTGGCCGGCCTCGAAGCCGCTGTTCATGCGCATCTCCGCGACCGATGGCGGCCCCGGCGGCTGGGAGCTCGACGACTCGATCGTACTGGCGAGGGAACTGAAAGCGCGCGGCGTCGACGTCGTTCATTGCTCGTCGGGCGGCTTCGAGGGCTATGCCCTCAAGCCCGCGCCGCTCTACCAGGTGCCCCTGGCTAAGGCGGTGCGGGAGATCGGCATCCCGACCATCGCCGTCGGACTGATCACTGAGCCCAACGAGGCTGAGACCGTGATTGCGACAGGCGAAGCCGACCTCGTCGCCCTGGCCCGCGGCGCGCTCGACGATCCGAACTGGCCCATCCACGCCCGTCATGCGCTCGACGGCGCCGCCTACGACCTCTGGCCGATCCAGGCCCGCGAGCGCGTCCGCAGCAAGGACAGGGCGCTCGGCATCCGAGGCTCCGCCTAGCGTGTTTCAGCAAAAGGGGATGCCACTTTTACGCTTCAGAAATGTGGCAACTCAATAACCTGAAGCCGACGGTCCGATGCAATCGGAGCGTAAAAGGCTCCGGTTTTGTAACCAGTCCGGATAACCGCATATTTAGGTCCATCCGCTAGCATCGCCTGCATGCTCTGGGGGCGGGCGATGCTGACTTTTACTGGGCGGACCAGGCGCTATATTGACGAGACTCTGGCGGCGATCCGCGCCGACCTGGCGATCTACACCACGGCTCTGGCCTATCTGGTTGTAGGCGCGACCTATGTTGTGGTCGAAAACCGTTCGCTCTTTGCCCAGTACGACGTTTATTCGCTCGGCTGCATCATCCTGTGCTGCGTGGCGCTGCCTTATGCCGGGCTGCTCTTCGGCGCGGTTCGCATCGCGCTGTTCAATAAGGGCCGCTCCCGCCTCGCATGGCGCGCCCTGGTCGCGCCGCGCCGCGTCGGCCGCTTCGCCGCCGGCACGCTGCTGATGCTGGTGCTGCTGCTCTTCGTCGAGGCCATGTACATCTCGGTCAAGACCACCTTCTCGGCCTCCGGTTTTCCCTATGACAAGCTGGTCGCCGACATCGACAAGGCGCTCCATTTCGGCCACGCGCCGTCCTACTGGCTGAGCGTCCTGCGCGCCGGCTGGCTGCTGCGCATCGTCGAAACCAACTATGACGCCGTCTGGTTCGTCGCCTGGATCGGCCTGCTCTACTGGTTCGCGACGTCGCCCCGCGCCGACGCCCTGCGAGTGCGCTTCGTGCTGACCTTCATGCTGGCCTGGGTGCTGATCGGCAACCTCGTGGCGAGCTTGTGCCTCACGGCCGGCCCCGCCCTCTACGGCGTCGCCACCGGCGACGGTCATCGCTTTGCCAAGCTCGCGACCTTCCTCACCGCCACGCCCAACGCCACCAGCGCGACGCAGCAATATCTGTGGGCGCTGCACCAGAGCGGCGCCGGCGGACTGGGCTCCGGCATCTCGGCGTTCCCCAGCATGCACGTCGCGATCACCACGGTCTGCGCCCTGTTCCTCGCAGAAATCGATAAGCGGCTGGGCATCGCGGCGTGGGTCTATGTGGCCATCATCGTCATGAGCTCGATCTATCTGGGCTGGCACTACGCCGTGGATGGCTACGCCGCCATCCTGCTGACGACCGGGATCTACTGGGCCATCCGCGGCGCCCCGCTACTCGGCCGGCTTCGCCGCCCCGCGCCGGCCGACCTGCCCGGAAGTGCTCTCGCTGCGCCTTAGCCTCGCCGGATTACACTTTCGCAATGTTGCCGCCGCGGCGACCGGCTGCCGAAATCTGGCCGCTATTGCGGCCCGACACTTGCAACCGTGCGTGGCCGATCCCACGTGCGGTTAGGGCATACCGGGAGATCGACCGATGACCAGCAAGGCTGCACTTCTCGCGCTGCTGACCCTGTGGGGCGTCGGCGCTGCGGTTCCGCATCAGGCCTGGGCCGATGAGCTCACCTCCGAACAGGCGGCCGACAGCGACGGCGATGCCGGCAAGGTCTCGCCGTTGACCGACAAGGTCTGGGTCAAGGCCGGCCAGACCTCGGATCTGCCGGGCGTCATCAAGATCTTCTTGAGCGACGGCACGCTGGTCCAGGATTCGTGCTGGGAAACGCACCGCCTCAGCGCCTGGCAGCAGACCGGCGCCAAATCCGTGAGCTGGAACGAAGACGGTGCCGATATCAAGGCCGATATCGTCACGCTGACCGCCGACGAGCTCGTCCTCTCCCTCAAGCTCAAGGGCGGCGCCGTCGAGGAGCACTACGTTCCAGCGCCGGTTCCCTCGACCTGCCCGGACATGCCGAAGAGTTGAGGCCCAGCCCGCGGAAAAAAGGCGCGGATCGCTCCGCGCCTTTTCGCATTCCCCGGGCGGCCGGTTTCTACTCTGCCGGCACCTCGATCATCCGCGAACCGTCACCTTTGCCTAGCGTCATCTGCGTGATCGCGAACGCGGCGATCGAGCAGAGCGCGAAGGCAATCACCATCGGGCGCGCGGTCCCATCGGAGAATGCGCCGACGACACCCATCACCACCGAAGCGACGATCATCTGCACCGTGCCCATCAGCGCCGAGGCCGAGCCGGCGATCGCCCCCTGCTCTTCCATTGCGAGCACCGTTGTTGACGGTAGCACCAGTCCGAGGAAGCCGAAGGCGATGAACATGAAGATGCCAAGCACCCACACGCTGTCGACGCCGCCCAGATAGACCGCAAGCAGCGCCACCATCGAGACCACGAACCCGCCGACGGCCGTGCGGACGACTCGGTTGAGGCCGAAGCGCCCGACCAGGTAGCCGGTCGCCTGGCTCACTGCGAAAAAGCTCACTGCATTCACCGAGAAGGCAAGCGAGTACTCGGTCGGCGTCAGGCCATAGTGCTGGATATAGACGAAGCTCGAGTTTCCGAGGAATGCCATGAACGCCGACATCCCGAAGGTACCGATCAGGCTCAGGCCCATGAAGCGGCCGTCGCGCAGCAGCGTCCAATAGGCCGACACCGCGCTGCCGACTCCCGAATTGAGTCGCGCCTGCTTTGGTCGCGTCTCGCGCAGGGCGAAAATCGCCAGCAACAGGCAGAGGACGCCGCCCAGCGACATCACCCAGAACAGCAGCCGCCAGTCGCCGAATGCAATGACAGCACTGCCCGCGAGCGGCGCGAGGATCGGCGATACCGAGAACACCAGCATCAGCAGGCTCATGAGCTGCGCCGCCGGCGCTCCGGTGTATTCGTCGCGGACGATGGCTCGCGGCAGCGTGAACGACGCACACGCTCCGATCCCCTGCACCAGCCGGAAGGTCACCAGCCATTCGACGTTCGGCGACAACGCCGCCCCGATCGACCCGAGCACGTAAATGCCGATGCCGAAGTACAGCGGCAACTTGCGGCCCAGCATGTCGCTCAACGGCCCATACAGCAGCTGGCCGACGGCGATCGCCGCGAGATAGGCCATCAGGCTCGCCTGCACGGCGGCCGAATTCGCCTCGAGGCCAATCCCGATCGCCGGCAGTGCCGGCAGGTACATGTCGACCGCAAGCGGCCCGATGACGGACAACAGCCCCAGCACGATGGCGGCGCGAACGATTTGGGCGTTCATGACAACGCTCCTTTTTTGAAGTTGATGGCCGAGCGTCATCCGCCCGGACGATGTTTGGATTTTTCAACCGACGCGCCCGGCCCTGGCGGTCACGCGTCCTTGGTCGCCTCAGCGGCCCCAGTCGTCGTAAATCATCTGTCGGATCACTCCCGTCCGATCATTTGGGGGGACAGAGTATCGGCAACCGCCGATGAAGCTATCCTCGATTGCGCATGGCTGCGATGCTCAATCACCGCATTCTCAAATGTTCCCTGAAAGCAGGCTGAATGTTGCATCCGCTGTCGACTCCTTCATTGCGGAGCCAATATCGCCCCCCTGCCTGGGGTCGATAACGCGCCAGATAATGGAACAGGTGTGACGGCCCCCAGCCTAGAGCAGGACCTGGGTGCCGATCTCCACCACGCGCCCGGTCGGGATGTGGAAGTACTCGGTGGCGTCGGTCGCGTTCTTGGCGAGCGCAATGAAGATGCGGTCGAACCACACCGGCAGCCCCTTGGGCGACGGCTTCAGCGACCGGCGGCTCAGGAAGAACGAGGTCGACATGATGTCGAACTTCCAGCCGAGCTTGCGCGCCAGCGCCAGTGCCTTGGGGATATTCGGCGTCTCGATGAACCCGAACGTCACCACGACGCGGTAGAACAGGTCGTTGTACGCTTCGATCTTGACCTTCTCGTCGTCCGGCACGCGCGGCGTTTCCGCCGTCTGGATCGTCAGAATGACGTTGTGTTCGTGCAGCACTTTATAGTGCTTGAGACTGTGCAGGAGTGCCGTGGGCGCTCCCGCGATATCGGAGGTCAGGAAGACCGCCGTACCAGGCACGATCATCGGCTTCTTCTTGGCGAGATTCTCCACCAGGAACTCGAGTGGCACCTCGTCGCGGCGCGTCTTCTCGGTGAGCCGCTTCCGGCCCTGGATCCAGATGGTCATGATCGCCGCAGCGCAGCAGGCGACCAGCACCGGCACCCACCCGCCGTCGAAGATCTTGAAAACGTTGGAGGCAAAAAAGCTGATGTCGACAATGAGGAACGGCGTCATCACCAGGACGACGGCGACCCGATTCCAGTTCCACTGTCGCCACATCACCAACGACAGAAGCAAGGCAGTCATCAGCATCACGCCGCTGACGGCAATGCCGTAGGCCGAACTGAGCGACGCCGAGCTGCCGAATGACACCACCAGCAAGACGACCAGCACGAAAAGGATACCGTTGATCTGCGGCACGTAGATCTGCCCGCTCTGCGTCTCGGAGGTGTGCAGCACGGTGAGCCGCGGCAGGAAATTCAGCGCCGCCGCCTGCTGCGCCAGGCTGAACATGCCCGAGATCACCGCCTGGCTCGCAATGACCGTCGCGGCCGTCGTGAGGATCACGAACGGCAGCTGGAACCAGTTCGGCTGCATTGTGAAGAACGGGTTGTCGGCCGCGCCGGGCCCATTTGCGATCAAATAGGCACCCTGCCCGAAATAGTTGAGCAACAGGGACGGAAACACCAGGCTGAACCAGGCAATGACGATCGGCCTGCGACCGAAATGCCCTAGGTCGGCGTACAGGCCTTCCGCGCCGGTGACGCACAGGAAGATGGCGCCAATCACGACGAAAGCCGTATCCCAGTGCCTTGCCAGGAACAAGATTCCATAGGCCGGATTGACGGCCCACAAGACCCCTGGATTTCCGAGCACATGCAGGAGTCCGGTAACGCCCAGCGTGACGAACCACACGACCATCACTGGTCCGAAGATCGTGCTGACCCGCGCTGTACCGAAGCGCTGGAAGAAGAACAGTGCGACGATGAGAACCACCGTCACCGGCACCACCCACGCCGTCAGCGAGGGTTGCACCACCTCGAGACCCTCGACCGCCGAGAGCACGGAGATCGCGGGGGTGATGATGGCGTCGCCGAAGAACAGCGCTGCGCCGATCACCCCGGCGGCGGCCAGCAGGCCCGCGTGTTTGGCAGTCAGCGTCGAGCGCACCAGCGACATGAGCGACAGGGTGCCGCCCTCGCCCTTGTTGTCGGCCCGGGTGACGAAAAACACATACTTGATCGAGACCGTGATCGTCAGCGCCCAGACGATGAGCGACAACAGGCCGAGCACGTCGCTCGTCAGCTCGCCCCCCTGTCCGCGATCGGCAAAGGCCTGGCGGAAGGCGTAGATTGGGCTGGTCCCGATGTCGCCATACACGACACCGAAGGCACCGAGAACGAGCGCGGGAAGATGTTTGTTGGCGTGCCCGGCCGAAAAGGTCGCAACGTCGCCGGCTGCCGAAGCAGCGCCGGGTGCGCTGGTTTGCGTCATTTAGCCTTCATAGCCCCTTTATGAGGCGGGCGGCTCTCTACACCCGGCAAAAATCGCATTCAACCGGGTTGACTGCGACAGGTTAGCGGTTGTCCTCTTGCAGGAATGCGCTTCGCAATCGCCCGTTCCTCAGTGCATCGGTCGCGGGAATCGCCGCCGACAAACAAAGAGCGGCGCCGTGAGGCGCCGCTGCTCTGGTCCGGGAGAGAAGGAGCCGCTCCCAGGCAATATATCGAATTCGTTCAGGCTGCTTTCGCGGCAGCGGCGTCGGTGGCGCGCGCTGCCTTCGTGGCGTTGGTCCACCACAGCAGGTTGTCGAAGAGCTCCTTGGTGAACGGCGCAAAGGTCGGCAGCACTTCGTCCCAGGTCTTTTGCCCCATGAACACCGAGGCGAATTCCGAGCCGCCGATATGGACGGCGTGACGAACGGAAACCGCCTGCAGCTCCGTCATGATGTTGCGCAGGTGCTCGACCGCGCGGGCGCCGCCGACCGACCCGTAGCTGACATAGGCCACGGCCTTCTTGATGAACGGCTTGTAGGCCCAGTCGATGGCGTTCTTCAGCGCCCCCGGCACCGAGCGGTTGTACTCCGCGGTCACCACGATATAGCCGTCGAACTCACTGAGCTTGGCCTGCCATTTGGCAGCTGTCTCGTTGGGCGTAGGCATCCAGAAATCCGACGCGGGCGCATCGAACAGCGGCAGCGGGTAGTCCTTGAGGTCGACGATCTCGACATCGAAGGCGCCGTAGGCCTTGGCCTGCTCGGCCACCCACTTGCCGACGTCGCCACCCTTGCGGTTGGGACGAATGCTGCCAATGATCACCGCGATCTTGGGCTTGTTGGACATTGATTGCTCTCCAGTAACAAACTGTAACTGAGGCCTCATATGTGCCTACGCGACAGAGCCGCAAGCAGGCACTTCGCACTCACGTGCTGACACCGCCGTGACTGCGACACCCGCCTGTTCGCAAGGCACATCGATGTGAGCGAAAGCAAAATCGGCCTTTGCCGATGCAAGCCTGGGGGAGCGGATGAGTTCCACATCCACCATTCGGTCTTCGATGCCGTATTGTTCGCGATCAGGAAACAGTCAGCGCCCGTAGGTAACGCCGCACCGTGTCCGGAAATCCGTACTTCAGCGCGTCCGCCGTCAACGCATGACCGATCGAGCATTCCTCGAGATCGGGAATCGCCTTCACCAGCGCCGGCAGGTTGTCGAGCGTCAGGTCGTGGCCGGCGTTCACGCCGAGCCCCGATCCGCCGCGCGCCGCCCTCAGGCCGGCTTTGCGCGCCGCATCCGCCGTCGCTTTCAGCCGGCTCAACTGGGCCTCGGTATCGCCGCGCGGGTCGCCATAGGCGCCGGTGAAGAGCTCGATCCGGTCAGCACCCACCTCGGCCGCCAGCGCCGGTATCGCCGGGTCCGGGTTGACAAAGAGCGACACCCGCATCGCCCCGTTCTGCAGCCGCTCGATGATCTCGGCCAGCATCGTATCATGCGCCGCGATGTCCCAGCCGTGGTCCGAGGTCGATTGCTCCGGATCGTCGGGAACCAGCGTCACCTGGTCGGGCTTCACCAGCTCGCACAGCTTGAGGAAGCCCTCGTCGGGATAGCCCTCGATGTTGAGCTCCCGGTCCGGCCATTCGTCGCGCAGCAGGTCGAGCAGTTCGAACACATCCGTCTTGCGGATATGCCGCTCGTCCGGCCGCGGATGCACCGTGATCCCGTCGGCCCCGGCGCCCAGGCAGAGCCGCGCAATCTCGGTGACGCTCGGCCACGGCAGGTCCCGGCGGTTGCGGACATAGGCGACG
This sequence comes from Devosia sp., assembly GCA_051953275.1. Taxonomy (GTDB): domain Bacteria; phylum Pseudomonadota; class Alphaproteobacteria; order Rhizobiales; family Devosiaceae; genus Devosia_A. The sequence continues at coordinate 9,561 of JBQCIY010000090.1, forward strand.
GCATTGAGATTGACGGAGAGATTGGCCATACCGCCCCCTAGCATGCGCCGGCCTTCGTCCCAAGCCGCAGCTTGCCGGTCAGCCGCCTGTTTCCATGCTGGCGATGCCCGACGACGGCGCGGCGGCCGCCGGCTGCCCCGAACTGCTGACGTCCGATGGGGCGCTCAACGGCTGTAGCGGCGGAACGCCCGCGTCCGGCCCGACAATCCCGTAGGTCTTCGCGATGGCGGCGTAGTAGCCCATGATGTTGTCCACTTGGCCCACCATCAGGTTCATCCAGTCCGTGGCCAGCGGCGTTTCCGGGCAATACTGCGAGATCGCGCTCGGCAGCGACCGCAGCAGGTTGGCGTAGAGGGCATAGAAGGTGACGAAATCGTGCAGGTTGGTGTCGCCGAAATCGACCATGCGCGGCAGCACCGCGCTATAGACCGGCGTCTGCGACACCATCATTTCCTGCAGCGTGGTGGCGTACCCCACGCACTTGGTCCCCGGATCGCTCAGCGTCAGGTCCTCGTGACCGATCTGCCAGCCTGCCTTGAGGCCGACGCCCATCGCCTGCACCTCGTAGGCGAGGCCCAGACCGATGGCATGCGCCGCCTGTTCCGACTTCTGCAGGTCGTTGTCGTGGCTGATCGCGGTCGACAGAACCAGCACGCCCGCCGCACCGAGAAACCCCAGCACGGAGCCGATGAGGGCCTGCCACGTCTTCAGCGCATCGAGCCAGTGCTGATGTTCGGTACGGCGCAGGTCGATCGTCAGCAGCGCGCCGATCGTCACCACGACCACAACCAGAAGCGCCAGCGCGCTGGCAACAAGCATGGATCGAAAGCCCCCGAGGCCACGCTAGCGGTTCGTCTGCCAGCCTGCAACGGGGCGGCGCCGGCTACATCCCCTCGGCGCCACGCCCAATCGCAGCAAGTCCGGTTCGCACCACTTCGACCATGCCGAGCGGCACCATGATCGCAATGAAGCTGTCGATCTTGGATGGCTTGCCGGTGATCTCGAACACGAAGCTCTCGGTGGTCGCATCGACGATTTGCGCGCGATAGGCGTCCGCCAGCCGCAGCGCCTCCGCCCTCGGCTCGCCCGTGCCGGCGACCTTCACCAGCGCCAGCTCGCGCTCGAGCGCCCGCCCCTCGGCCGTGAGGTCGTGCACCTTGTGCACCGGCACCAGCCGCTCGAGCTGCAGCTTGATCTGCAGCAGCACTTTTGGCGTCGCCACCGTGACCAGCGTGATGCGGCTCAACCCCTTCTCGTGCTCGGTCTCCGAGACCGTGAGGCTTTCGATGTTGAACCCGCGGGCCGAAAACAGCCCCGCGATCCGGGCGAGGATGCCCGGCTCGTTGTCGACCAAAACGCTCAGCGTGTGCCGCTCCGGCGTCTGCGTCTCGGGCGCGAGGAAATAGACCGATCCGGTCGGTTGAAGGTGTGCGTTCATCAGACGAGCTCCCGTCCCTTGGCGTCGATCACCTCGCCCACGTCGCCCTTGAAGTCGGGCAGGATCATTTCGTTGTGCGGCTTGCCCGAGGGGATCATCGGCAGGCAGTTCTCGTGCTTTTCGACCAGGCAATCGAACAGCACTGGCTTAGGCGAGTCGAGCATCTCCTTGATCGCCGCATCGAGGTCCGCCGCGTCGTCGCATTTGATGCCGTGGCCGCCATAGGCCTCCGCCAGCTTCACGAAGTCGGGCAGCGACTCCGAATAGCTGTGCGAATAGCGTCCGCCATGCAGCAGCTCCTGCCACTGCCGCACCATGCCCATGCGCTCGTTGTTGAGGATGAAGATCTTGACCGGCAGCTCGTACTGCACCGCGGTCGACATCTCCTGCATCGTCATCTGCACGCTGGCCTCGCCGGCGATGTCGATCACCAGCGCGTCCGGATGCGCCACCTGCACGCCGATCGCCGCCGGCAGGCCGTAGCCCATCGTGCCCAGCCCACCCGACGTCATCCAGTGGTTGGGCATCTCGAACGGAAAGTGCTGCGCCGCCCACATCTGGTGCTGGCCCACCTCGGTCGTCACGTACACGTCCTGCCGGCCCTTCACCGCCTCATAGAGGCGCTGGATCGCGAACTGCGGCTTGATCACCGAACCGGTCTGCTGGAAGCCGAAAGAATTGCGCTTCCGCCAGCTCGCGATCTCTTTCCACCACGGCGCCAGGGCCTCGGCGCGGGACTCGTTGGTCTTGCTGCGCCAGACGCGCACCATCTCCTTGAGCACCTGCCCGCAGTCGCCGATGATCGGCAGGTCGATCCGCACGTTCTTGTTGATCGACGACGGATCGATATCGACGTGAATCTTGCGGCTGCCGGGCGAGAACGCATCGATCCTGCCGGTGATGCGGTCGTCGAACCGCGCCCCGATATTGATCATCAGGTCGCAGTCGTGCATCGCCATGTTGGCTTCGTACGAGCCATGCATGCCGAGCATGCCGAGCCACTGCTTGCTCGATCCCGGGAAGGCCCCGAGCCCCATCAGCGTCGACGTCACCGGAAAGCCGGTGAGCTCCGCCAGCTCGCGCAGCGACTCGCTCGCCTCGGGCCCGGAGTTGACCACGCCACCGCCGGTATAGAACACCGGTCGCTCCGAACGCAGCATCAGGTCGACGGCCGCCTCGATCAGCCGGGCGTCGCCCTCCGTCTGCGGATGATAGCTCTTGTGCCGGGTCGTCTCGATCTCGGTCGGCCCGTAATAGGTGCCGAGCGCGAACTGCACGTCCTTGGGAATGTCGATCAGCACCGGACCCGGCCGGCCGCTCCGCGCGATGTAGAACGCCTCATGCAGCACGCGCGACAGATCGTTGACGTTCTTGACCAGGTAGTTGTGCTTGGTGCAACTGCGGGTGATGCCGACCGTATCGCATTCCTGGAACGCGTCCGAGCCGATGAGCGGCGTCGCCACCTGTCCGGTGATGCACACCATCGGGATCGAGTCCATCAGCGCGTCGGTGAGGCCCGTAACGGCGTTGGTCGCCCCTGGGCCGGAGGTCACCAGCACCACCCCGACCTTGCCGGTCGAGCGGGCGTAGCCCTCCGCCATGTGCGTTGCGCCCTGCTCGTGCCGGACGAGGATGTGACGGACCTTGTCCTGCTGGAAGATCACGTCGTACATCGGCAGCACTGCGCCGCCCGGATAGCCGAAGATATCGGTGACGCCCTGGTCGGTCAGCGCCTGGATCACCATCTCCGCGCCCGTCATCTGCTGGGCCATTCTCAAGTCCTTCCTCACCAAGTCTCGGTCACGTCATTCGTCCGAAGAATTTCGGGCAATAAAAAAGGCCCCGTTTGGGACCTTTGCGCGCACTAGCCTTCCCGCGGGATCTATCCCACGTGACCGATGCGCCTCACTACTACGAGAATGCTCCGCACGAGCTGCTCCCAGAAAAACTGGCGGGAAGCTACGCCCGCGGCGCGAAGCCTGTCAACCCTGCTTCGCGCCGGCAGACATCAGCGCGCCGCCTGCTTCACCAGCGCTGCGATCCGGGCTTCGTCCGCCTTGGTGAGCCTGGTGATCGCATACGAGTTGGGCCACATGCTGCCCTCGTCCAGCTTCGCCAGGTCGGAGAAACCCAGCGTCACATACCGCGCCTTGAACTTTGCCGCCGGCTGCACGAAGCACACGACCTTCTCGCCCAGTGCATAAGCCGGCATGCCGTACCAGGTCTTCGGCGACAGCTGCGGCGCCGCGGCTTTGACGATCGCATGGATGCGTTCGGCGATCGCCTTGTCGGTCGCGTCCATCTCGGCGATCTTTGCGAGTACGTCGGCTTCGCCGTCCACCTTGGCGCCCTTTTTCCGGGCGGCCTTGGCCTCGGCTACGGCCTCCTTCATCGCCGCCAGTTCGTCAGCGGAAAAGACGCCGGACATCTTCGCTGCAGTTGCTGACTTTGCCATTTGTCTCACCACTTCAGCTGCGTGATCTGGACGAGGTTGCCGCACCCATCCTCGACTTGCGCGATGGTCGATGCGGTAACGTCGGTCGGCGGCATCGTGAGCTTGCCACCGCGCGCCGTGATGCGATCGCAGTCGGCTTTGATATCGTCGCTGAACAACATCAGAGCCGGCTGGTTCTGCGCGAACAGCGCCCGCTGATAGGCTTTTCCGGCGGGATTGTCGCTCGCTGCCAACTGCAGCTCCGTCCCGTTCGGCTCGTCCGGGGAGACCACCGTCAGCCACCGGAACGGACCGTTGCTGAAGTCCGCCTTCTTGGTGAAGCCCAGCACGTCGGTATAGAACCGCAGCGCCTTGTCCTGGTCGTCGACATAGACCGAGGTGAGCTTGATCTTCATGCATTGTCTCCTTCGTTGTCGTCTTGCTGGAGCACGCGCTCGAGCGCCGCAAGGAACTGCGGCCACGATGCTTTGGCGCCCTTGAAGGCGGCTTTCTGGTCCGCCGTGAATCCGGATTGCTCGAGCCTGAGATGTGTGCCGGTCGCCGTCGGCGTCAGGGTAAAGGTCACCACGCTGTCGAGCCCGTAGGCCACCCAGCTGTAGGACAGCGTTCTGTTGGGCTCGACCTTCAGCACTTCGCAGTCGATGGCCACCTTCACGTCGGGTTTCGGCTCGCGGCTCAGCCTGAACTTGTGGCCGGTGACCGGCTTGAAGTCGTTCTTCATCAGCCACTCCTCGATCAGGTGCGGCTGCGTCAAGGCGCGCCACAACTTCTCTGGCGGATGCGCAACCTCGCGCTCCACCACGACGGTCCGGGTTTCGCCGGCTGGATTGGTCACTGGTCCATCCTCTTGAGCAGGTCCTCGAGATCGTCCAGCCGGCTTTCCCAGAACCCCGTCATCTCCTTGGTCCAGTCGATCAGGGGGGTGAGCGCTGCGAGCTGCGCCGAATAGTGCGTCTGCCGCCCCTGGTGGCGATCCAGCACAAGGCCGGCCTGCTTCAGCACCGCAAGGTGCTTCGACACGGAGGGCTGCGAAATCCCCGCTTCCGCCGTCAGCGCCGCCACCGTCTGTTCCCCTTCCCGGCAAAGCCTCTCGAATATTGCCCGCCGGGTCGGGTCGGACAGAGATTTGAAAAGCATGTCCGGTGTGTGTTGCGTCACGATCAATAACCCGCTGGCTATTGATCGTATCAATAGCCGTCTGGCTATGAATGTCAAGCACCCACCGCCCTTGACACCCGCAAGCGCCGCAACCAAATGGCGGATTGGTGAATTGCCTCAGGCACTTGACCATGTCCGGGAGCGGCGCTCGGATGCCCTCCCCGTATCTATGTTGCTCAACCAGAGGATATAGCTATGAGGACAACCCTCGACCTGACCCGATCCCTCACCGGCGACGCCTTCGTGTCGGACAGCGACCTGATCGGCTTCGATCATCCGCGCGATATCGTGCACGATCCCGTTCTGACTCTGGCGCGCAAGCGGCAGCTTCTCGCCTACTGGGCCTCCGATATCCATGCCGTGGCCGGAATGCCGGCATTGCGCAGCTACCACTTCGGGCCGGCGGTCAGCATCGACGACCTAAAGGACGCGCTCTGCCAGCTCGACGAAATGGTCGACCTGCCCGCCGTCGCTGCCGGTAGCTCGAGCTCCGTCGCGGCTTAGTCGGAACTCTGCCGAGCCCCTGCGCATTAAATTCCCGACATCCGGGATAGGTGTGCGGGGATTTGGCATTTGCGCTCACAAGGGGCGAGAAAGGAACTGACATGTCATTGAAGTCCAACCTCCTCAAGGCAGCCGGCATCGGCGCCGTCGCGACATTGCTGACTGCGGGCGCGGCTTTCGCGGCCACCGCGACGACCAGCGTCAACGTGCGCACCGGCCCAGGCACGAGCTACGGCGTCGTCGACACCCTTGCGCCGGGCGAGCACGTCTCGATCGTCGGCCAGTCCGGCGGCTGGTGCCGCGTTGACAAGCCCGGCCCGAACGGCTGGGTGAGCTGCGCCTACCTGGCGGGAGGCGGAGGCTACGTTGGCCCGCGCTATGACGAAGGCCCGGACGTCAACTTCAGCTTCGGCTTCGGCTCGCCGTACCCCTACCATCACGTGCGACCGTGGTATCCCCGGCCCATGCACGGCTGGTGGTGGTAAGCATCGAGGGCGCCTCCGGGCGCCCTTTTTCAATGCAGCATGTCGTGCCGCATCAACTCGGCGATCGTGTGGGTGCGGTTCCTCGTCCCCAGCTTGTCGGCAACGTTGTCGACATGCTGGTTGACCGTCCGTGGCGACATGCCGAGCTGATCGGCGATCTCCACCGAGGTCAGCCCGATCGCCGACAGCCGCATCACCTCGCGCTCCCGCGGAGTCAGCGGCGGCAGGCGCGGCTCTTGCGCCGGCGGCGCCTTGTCCTTGTGCCTTAGCTCGGAGAACAGGCTGAAGCTCAGCAGCTGCAGCGCCACCTCGTCGGAGCGTCCCATCGCCGGATGTCCGGAATAACTCACCAGTCCCGCAATGCTCGGTCCCTCGCTGACCGGCACGGCCACCGTCTCGCCGAGATCGTTGGCGAGGCAGAAGGCCCTGTAGGGATGGTCGGACTCGAAGCGTTCAGGCTCGAGCCGCACCACCATGTCGCGATCCAGCATCGAGCGGATGCCCTTGACCCCCGGCGCGAACCCCTTGCTCCGGAACAATTCGGCCCAGCCGAGGGCGCGCTGTGAATTGGTGTCGATGATCCGCCGCGCCGCCCGGAAATCCGGCTCATATTCGATCAGGAACGCACTGCGGAAGCCGAACTGCTCCGCGATCTGCTTCAGGACGAGCCGGGCGTCGTTGTCGCTCGCGATGCGCCGGATCGGTCCGATGAATTTCTCAATAACGCTGAGCATCTCTCCCTCGCCGCAAGAGGGCCTTCAATATGCCCGCAGCATGCGCCCCCCGGCGACATGGCGCAACCGAGTCGACGTGTCATGGGTGGCCTTTGCGCCGCCGCTCGGGTAGAGCGGCGGCAGCGAGTGGATTTCGAAATGAGCAATCAATCGGCGGTGCCGGTGTCCGGCGCCCGCAGGTCATTGTCGTCGGCGAGTTGGGGGGCGGAGTTCCGCGCCTTGTTCACGCTTGGCTGGCCGCTGATGGTGGCGCAGCTGGCGCAGATTTCGCTCAACACCACCGATGTCGTGATGCTCGGCTGGCTCGGACCGAAATTCCTCGCCGCCGCCGCCCTCGCCAATGCCCTCTTCGTGGCGCTCCAGCTCTTCGGCATGGGCATCGTCGAAGCGGTCGCGCCGATGGTCGCGCAGGCTCTGGGCGCCCGCGACTACCGATCGGTGCGCCGCACCTTGCGCCAGGGCATCTGGGCCGGCGTCCTGATCAGCATCGTGCTGCTGCCCGTCGTCTGGAACGTCGGTACGATCTACCGCCTGCTCGGCGAAAGTGCTGAGCTCACCGACATGGCCGAGACCTTCGTCCACTATGCCGTGTGGGTGATCTTTCCGGCGCTGCAGATCATCATCTTCCGCAGTTTCCTCAGCGCCCACGGCAATACCCGCATCATCCTCGCCATCACTGTCGCCGGCGTCTTTGTCAACGCCGCGGGCGACTACGCACTTATCTTCGGCAATTGGGGCTTCCCGCGCCTCGAGCTCGCCGGCGCGGGCATCGCAACGACCATCACCAGCCTCGCCATGCTGGCCGTCACCGTCGCCTATACGCTGCTCCACCGCCGCTACCGCCGCTATCACATCCTGCACAATTTCCTCCGGCCCGATTGGCCCCGCTTCCGCGAGCTCTTCCGCATCGGCATGCCCATCGGCATCATGCGGCTCGCCGAAGTCCTGCTGTTTACGTCGGCCGCGCTGCTGCAGGGCTGGCTCGGCGAAGCCGAAGTGGCGGCGCACGCCATTGCGCTGCAGCTCGCGTCGATCTCCTTCATGGTGCCGCTCGGGCTCAGCCAGGCGGCCACCGTGCGCGTCGGCGTCGCCCTGGGCGAACGCGACCGCGAAGGCATTCGCCGCGCCGGCTGGATGGCGCTGCTGATGACCCTGATCTTCATGGCCGGAACGGGCCTTTGCTTCCTCGCGATCCCCGGCCCGCTCGTCGCGCTCTTCCTCGACCCGTCGAACCCGCTGAACCTGCGGCCGGCCGAGCTCGCGGTGAGCTATCTGATCGTCGCCGGCTTCTTCCAGCTCTTCGACGGCACGCAGGTGACCATGAGCGCAGCGTTGCGCGGGCTCTCCGACACGCGCGTGCCGCTGGTCATCGCGCTCGTCGGCTACTGGCTCGTCGGCCTGCCGGTGAGCTACGTCTTCGGCTTCCTGCTCGGCTTCCGCGGCGTCGGCATCTGGATGGGACTCGCCGCCGGTCTTGCGGCCGTCGGTGTTGTGCTGACCATCCGCTTCGCCATGCGCGAGCGGCTCGGCCTCACCTCCAGAATCCCGGTCTAGCCCAAGCGGTGGTCCCAGTCCGCCATGCGGCTGCGAAACCAGGTGCGCTGCCGCTTGGCAAACTGTCGGGTCGCCGTCACCGCAAGGTCGATGGCCTCGTCCCGGGTGATCCGCCCACTGAGCCAGTCGCCGATTTCGCGCAGCCCGATTGCCTTCATCGCCGGCAGCGTCGGATCGAGCTTGCGTTGGAGCACCTGGCGCACCTCGGTCTCGGCGCCCTGCTCCAGCATCTGCTCGAATCGCCCGGCGATCCGTTCGCGCAAGACCTCGCGCCCCGGATCGAGCACCATCCGCTCCAGCGTCCAGCCCTCGAGCACCCCGTGCTGTGCCGCATCCTGGAACGTCGCGAGCGACCGCCCCGTCGCGCGGAGCACCGCCAGCGCCCGGATCACCCGCTGCGGGTCCGGCGCTTTGAGCCGCGCGGCCATTGCCGGATCGCGTGCCTCGATCAGTCGCCCGCGCGCCTCGCGATCGAGACCTGCGACTTCCGCCTCCGCCCAGGCGATCGCCTCCGCCGGCACCTCTGGCACATCGGCGAACCCTTTGGTCAGTGCCTCGAAATAGAGGCCCGTTCCGCCCACGAAGATCAACGGCGCACTTGCCGTTTCAGCCGCGACCGCGGTGGCGGCGCGGGCCCAGTCGCCGGTCGAAAATCGCACCGCCGGATCGACCGTTCCGTAGAGCCGATGCGGTACCTCGGCCATCTCGGGGTCGCCTGGCCGCGCCGTCAGCAGCCGCAGCCCGGCATAGACCTGCAGCGCATCGGTGTTGACGACGACTCCGCCGCGCTCTCGCGCCAGCCGCAGCGCCAGCGCCGACTTGCCGCTCGCGGTGGGACCCGCTATCAGAACCGCGCTTTTTAGCCCCACGAGCTGCCCTTGTCGGTCCTCTGCCTCATCGCCAATCCCCTCGAGCCCGCCATTGATACCGCGCTGACGAACGCGGTGCATAAGGCCGTCGGCGGCGAGGTCAACATCCTCAACCAGCGCATCGCGGTCGAGTTCGTCAAGCCCGACCTCGCAACTGCCGTTGACGCGGCCCGCGAGCTCGTCGCCGGCAAACCCATCGACATCGCCCAGGTTCCCCTCGCGAACCGCCGCAAGAAGCTGCTGATCGCCGACATGGACTCCACCATGATCGAGCAGGAATGTATCGACGAGCTCGCCGCCGCCATCGGCATCAAGGACGAGGTCGCGGCCATCACCCGCCGCGCCATGAACGGCGAGCTCAACTTCGAGCAGGCGCTGCGCACGCGGGTGAAGCTGCTCAAGGGCCTGCCGGTCAAGCGCATGGAGGAAATTCGCCGCGAGCAAATCACCTTCGCGCCGGGCGGCCGTGCCTTGGTGCAGACCATGAAGGCCTATGGCGCGTTTACCTCGCTGGTCTCGGGTGGCTTCACCTTCTTTGCCGATTACATCGCCAAGCGGATCGGCTTTGATGAGGCGATGGCCAACATCCTGGAGCTGGACGGGGAGGTGCTGGCTGGCACCGTTGCCGAGCCGATCCTGGGCAAGCAGGCCAAGCTCAGCCGTCTGCTGACGCTGGCCGCATTCCACGACATCCCGATGGCTGAAACGCTCGCCGTGGGCGATGGCGCCAACGACCTCGACATGATCAAGGCCGCCGGCCTCGGTGTGGCGCTTCACGCCAAGCCGGTCGTCGCTGCCGAGGCGCAGGTCAGCATCGACCACGGCGACCTCACTGCCCTGCTCTATCTCCAGGGCTACGCGGACGAGGAGTTTGTCCGCTGACTACTTGGCGAGCCGCACCGCGATGAAGCGGCTGCCGCCGGTCGCATCGCTGACCTTGAACAGCACTGCCGGCCGGCCGGCTTCCTTGGCCTCGTTCACCTTGTCGATCACGTCTGCCACCGTCTCGATCTTCTGCTGGTTGACCTCGCTGATCACCAAACCCTTCACCAGCCCGGCATCCTCCGCGCCCGAGCCGCTGACCACGTCGGTGATCACCAGTCCCTTGGCGTCGGCCTCGAGCGCATAGGTCTTGCGCAGCCCCGGATCGATCGGCGCGAGATCGAAACCGACCATGTCCTTGAGCCCCGGCGGGGGGCCTACCGGCTCCTCTGGATCGTCGCCCGGCGTCGTCACCTTCGGCTGCTTCGCCGAAGCCTCGATCGCATCTGCCTGCTCGAGCCGCCCCAGCGTGATGTCGAGGTCCAATTCCTTGCCCGCGCGCAGCAGCTTCAGGCTCGCTTTGCTGCCCACCGGCGCCTGCGCCACCAGCCGTGACAGGTCGCGCATCTTCTCGATCGGCTTGCCGTTGAACTCGAGGATCAGGTCGCCCTCGTTAATGATGCCGTCGGCCGGGCCGGTCTTGGTGACGCTCACCACCAGCGCGCCATCGCTGTTGGGCCGCCCCAGGCTGTCGGCGATATCCGGGGTCACCTCCTGGATGTTGACGCCGAGCCAGCCGCGCCGCGTCTCGCCGTATTCATCGAGCTGCTCAACCACCGGCCGCGCCAAATTCACCGGCACCGCGAATCCGATTCCGAGCGACGCGCCGCCCCGCGCGATGATCGCAGTGTTGATCCCCACCACCTTGCCGTCCATGTCGAACAGCGGCCCGCCCGAATTGCCCTGGTGGATCGCGGCGTCAGTCTGGATGAAATCGTCATACGGCCCCTCCTGGATGTCGCGGTTGCGCGCCGAAACGATCCCCAGCGTCACCGAGCCGCCGAGCCCGAACGGATTGCCGATCGCCATCACCCAGTCGCCCACCTGCGCCGTGTCGCTGTCGCCGAACTCGACGAACGGCAGAGGGTGGCTCGCAACGACCTTGAGCACAGCGAGATCCGCCTTGTCGTCCGCGCCGATCACCTTGGCCGGCAGGCGCGTGCCGTCGGCCAGCATCACCACGATCTCATCGGCGCCCGCGATGACGTGGTTGTTGGTGACGATCGTGCCGTCGGCTTTGATGATGAAGCCCGAGCCGAGGCTGCGCGCCTCCTCTTCGGCCTGCGGCCCCTTGCCCTGGTTCGGATTGGCGTCGTCGAACAACTGGTTGAGCGGCGAGCCGTCGGGCGCCGTGGGGTACTCTTCCCCGGCCGCGATGTGCTGCGTCGTGGCGATGTTGACCACGGCCGGCGACAGCTGCGCTGCCAGTCGCGCCACCGATTCGGGTCCCTTGGCCAGCACGGCCGGCGGCAACGCCAGGACCAGTGCCGCCGCCATCAGCCACGCAAGATGCCTGCTCATCTACCGTCCCTCACCTCACCGCACGGGAAGATAACTTCGCTCCCCGTGCATGCAATCCGCGCTCACGAAAATAAAGGCCGGGGCGAGCCTCGGCCTTAAATCTCACATCGCGCGGTGGCGGCAAAAGGGCAGCTACGGCGCCGATGAGGAGGCGGGTACGCTCGACTCTATGCTTGGCGCCACGATCGTGCCATCCGGGTTCACGGCCGGCATCGCGCTCGACGCACCCGGCACGGATGGCGTGACCAGCGCGCTCGATGCACCGGGCGGCGGACCAGCGCTCGGCTCGGCACTGCTACTCGCCAACGGCGGCGTCGCCTGCTCGAGCGTCACCGGAGGCACCGCCGGGGTGGCGTCCGGCGCTCCCACATTGGCCGGCGGCAATGTGTCTGACGGCTGGGGCACCGTCAGCGTCGTATCCGGAAGCGGCTGAATGCCGTTGGGCGCGGCAGGTTTCGGCACCGTGCCGTTGGCCGTGTCCGCCTTGAAATACTGGAAGAACTCGCTGTCCGGGTTCAGCACCATTGTCGTGCCGCTGCCACTCAGCGCGTTCCGGTACGATTCGAGCGACCGGTAGAACTGGAAGAACTCGGGATCCGGCTGATACGCCTGCGCGAAAATCGCGCTGCGTTGCGCATCGCCCTCGCCGCGCAGGATCTCGCTGTCCTTGTTGGCCGACGCAACGATCTCCAC
>JBQCIY010000091.1:0-24154 GCA_051953275.1 Devosia sp.
TTCCTGCTGGCGCTGTCGCGCGGCCGCGAGCTCAGAACCGCATTGGCCGCGGGGTGCCTCGCGGCGAGCGAAGTGATTTCGCATATCGGGGCGCGCCCGATCCGCGATCTCAGCGAGCTCGCAATCGAGCACCAACTCGAGGTTTGATCGCGGAGCGGCCGAAGCCTCAGCTGGCGGGACCGCCGGTACCACCCTGGCCGCCGGCGCCGCCATTGCCGAACAATCCGGCATTGCCGCCGTTGCCGCCCTGGCCTCCCGCGCCACCATTTCCGCCCAGGCTGCCCGCTTGGCCGCCATTACCGCCGGCGCCGCCATCACCACCGGCTCCGGCCGCACCGCCCTGCCCGCCGGACCCACCGTTGCCACCGGCACCGCCATTTCCGAACAGCATCCCGCCGTTGCCGCCACTGCCACCGTGACCGCCGGCGCCACCAGTACCCCCGGCCCCGAACAGCCCGGCGTCACCGCCTGCACCCCCCGTGCCCGAGAGCAGACCGGTCTGGCCGCCCGCGCCATCGGGAGTCGCGGACCCTGGTGTATTGGCCTTTGCCGCAGCTCCCCCGGAGCCGCCGGCGGCAAGACCGGCCGCGGTGCAATTGGCTTCATGGAGCGCAGGATTGCTGAGCAGCCAGCCAAGGCAGGCACTGAAATGGCTAACCTCGTCGCTCAGTGTAGCGGCAGAAGCAGGAGCCGGCCCGGCGAAGGCCGTTGCCGTGATGATCGACGCCACCGCCAGGGCGGAGCGCCAAGTCGAATTGAACGTGGTCATGACAATATCTCCCTCCGCAGCGGGTAGCCCGGCGGGAGACGCGGCGCAATCAACTTTGCCGGCTCACCGGCTCAGTCGCGCAAGTTTGAATGCGGGCAGTGTCAGACGCGCCGCAGTTGCACCTCGTCCACGGCGTGATTGGACGCCTTGTGGAGGATCAGGTCAGCGCGGCCGCGCGTCGGCAGGATGTTGTCGCGCAGGTTGGGCAGATTGATCTGGTCCCAGGCGCCCAGGCCGAAGGCTTCGGCCTCTTCGGCCGGCATTTCGGCGAGACGCCGGAAGAAACTCTTGGGGTCGGTGAAGGCGCTCTCGCGCAGCGCCCGGAAGCGCACCATGAACCAGTTGCGCAGGTCCGCTTCGTCGGCATCGATGTAGATCGAAAAGTCGATGAAGTCGGAAGCGAATAGAATCGGTTTGCCGGTCTTGGGCAGTTCGCCCGGCTGCAGGATGTTGAGGCCTTCGACGATCAGGATATCGGGCCGATCGATGGTCGTGAACTGGTCGGGCAGCACGTCGTAGATCAGGTGGGAATAGACCGGGACCTTCACCCCAGCCTTGCCCGATTTCATTTCGGAAAGGAACGTCAGCAGGCGGGCGCGGTCATAGCTCTCGGGAAAGCCCTTGCGCTCCGCGAGGCCGCGCTCCGCCAGAACGGCGTTCGAATAAAGGAAGCCGTCGGTGGTGACGAGGTCGACCTTGGGCGAGGTGCGCCAGCGCTGCAGCAGCGCCCGCAGGATGCGCGAAGTGGTCGACTTGCCGGAGGCTACCGAGCCGGCGACGCCGATGATGAACGGCACCTTGGTGTCCTCGGTGCCGAGGAAGCGCGTCGAGACGCGGTGCACCGCCTGCGCCGCCTCGACGTAGAAGGAGATAAGGCGCGTCAGCGGGAGATAGATTTCCTCGGCCTCGGCCAGCGAGATCGGGTCGGTCAGGGCACGCAGCCGCTCGATATCGGCGGCGCTGAGCGTCATCGGCTCGCCGTCTCGATACTGCGCCCATTCCGCTTTGGAAAATCGGTGGTAGGGATTGAGCTCGAGTTTGGGCTTGCCGGTCATTTCGGCCGCGATGCCTTTTCGGCAAGGCCGGACTGGCCGGTGCGGCGCTCGAGCTCGGCCATCACCGCGTCGAGCGAGATGTCGGCGGCCCGAAGCAGGACCAGCAGATGGTACAGCACGTCGGCGGCCTCGGCTGTGAGGCCGGCTTTGTCGTTGGCGACGGCCGAGACGATCGTCTCCACCGCCTCTTCACCGAACTTGCGGGCACAGCGGTCGACGCCGTCCCGCAGCAGCTTTGCCGTGTAGCTTTCCTCAGGCGAGGCGCCGGCGCGTTCGCCGATCCGGGCATTCAATTGGTCCAGCGAGAATGTCATTTCAATCCATCCGCATGGGGATACCGTGCTCGGCAAGGTGCGCCTTGGCTTCGGCAATGGTGTAGGTGCCGAAGTGAAAGATCGACGCCGCAAGCACGGCATTGGCGCGCCCGATGCGCACGCCGTCGACGAGATCGTCGAGCGAACCCACGCCCCCAGAGGCGATCACCGGGACGTGCACCGCGTCCGAGATCGATTTGGTGAGCTCGAGGTCGAAACCCTTCTTGGTCCCGTCGCGATCCATCGAGGTGACGAGCAGCTCGCCGGCGCCGCGCGCCACCATGCGCACCGCGAATTCCACCGCGTCGAGTCCAGTCGGGTTGCGGCCGCCATGGGTGAAAATCTCCCATTCCGAGCGGTTGGCGCCGCCCGGGGCGCCGGTCTGCCGGCGCCGCGCATCGACCGAGACCACGATGCACTGGTCGCCATATTTGTCGGCGGCGCGCGCGACGAAATCGGGGTCGTTGACCGCCGCGGTATTGATCGACACCTTGTCGGCGCCGCTCAGGAGCAGCTTCCTGATGTCTTCGATGGTGCGGACGCCGCCGCCCACCGTCACCGGCATGAAGCACTGCTCGGCGGTACGGGCTACCACGTCGAAGATGGTGTCGCGGTTTTCCGAGCTGGCTGTGATGTCGAGGAAGCAGAGCTCATCGGCGCCGGCGGCATCATAGGCCATTGCGGCCTCCACCGGGTCGCCGGCGTCCACCAGGTCAACGAACTGCACGCCCTTGACCACACGGCCGTCCTTCACGTCCAGGCAGGGAATGATGCGGGTCTTGAGGGTCATCGGACGACCGCCAGTCTTGGCTGCGCGTCCTCGCGGCTTCGCGGCTGCGGGCGGCGCGGGCGATCCTTCGCATCGAGGCTAGGGATGATGCTCGTCTTGGGGGTCATGCCGCCACGCCCTTCAGCAGTGCCAGAGCGGCTGTGGGATCGATGCGGCCATCGTAAAGGGCGCGACCGGAAATAGCGCCCTGCAGGATTTGGCATTCGGGCCGGCTCAGCCGTTCGATGTCAGCCATCGAGGCGAGGCCGCCGGATGCCACCACCGGGATTGTGATGGCGCGGGCGAGCTTCAGCGTGCTGTCCCAGTTGATGCCGGCCAGCACCCCATCGCGGTCGATGTCGGTATAGATGATGGCCGAAACGCCGACGCCCTCGAAGCGTTTGGCGAGCTCGATCACGTCCAGGCTCGAGGTTTCGGCCCAGCCTTCGACGGCGACCTTGCCGCCGCGCGCGTCGATGCCGACCGCGATGCGGCCGGGAAAGGCCCGTGCCGCGGCTGTCACCAGCTCTGGATCGCGCAGTGCCACGGTGCCGAGGATCACCCGGCTCAGGCCCTTGCCGAGCCAGCCCTCGACGTGCGGCAGCGTACGGATGCCACCGCCTAGCTGCACCGGCATCTTAACAGCCTTGAGGATAGCCTCGACCGCCGCGGTGTTACGGCTCTCGCCGGCAAACGCACCGTCGAGGTCAACCACATGCAGATATTCGAAGCCCTGCTTCTCGAAGATCCTGGCCTGTGCGGCAGGGTTGTCGTTGAACACCGTCGCCTGCGCCATGTCGCCGAGCTTGAGGCGCACCGCCTGGCCCTGCTTCAGATCGATCGCCGGAAAGAGGATCACGGCTTCCACTCCAGGAAATTCTCGATCAGCGTCAGGCCGAGGGTCTGGCTCTTTTCCGGGTGGAACTGCGTTCCGAACAGGTTGTCGCGACCGACACAGGCCGTTACCTCCTGGCCGTAGTCGGCCACAGCGAAGAGCTGCCGGTCGTCGGTCGGGGCGAGATGATAGGAGTGAACGAAATAGGCGTGCAGGCCGTCTTCACCGTCGGGGATGTTGGCGAGCAGCGGATGCGGCTGCGTAAACCGCAGTGTGTTCCAGCCCATATGGGGCACCTTGAGTCCGCCACGCGGCTCGAGCCGCACCACGGGTCCCATGATCCAGTTGAGGCCGGCGAAGACGCCCTTCTCGTGGCCCTCCGTCGCCATCAGCTGCATGCCCACGCAGATGCCGAGGAAGGGCACGCCGCCCTTGAGCACGCGCTCTTCCATGGCGGCGCGCATGCCGCGGACCGCCATCAGGCCGTTCATGCAGTCTTCGAACGCGCCGACACCCGGCAACACGATGCGGTCGGCCTTGCGCACCACGTCGGGATCGGAGGTGACGGAAATCTCGACGTCGGAGCGCAGCGCCCGCGCCGAGCGCTCGAAGGCCTTGGCGGCCGAGCGCAGGTTGCCCGAGCCGTAGTCGATGATCGCGACGGTACCGGTCATTTCGGCTGTCCGGCCGTCTTCAGCAGGTAATCGCGGGCCGCGATATCCTCGCCGCGCGCCACCACATCGCCGCGCCAGATGAAGCCGCGGGCGAGCAGCCCGTCCCGGCGGAACGCCGGGGCCTCGAAGCCGAGGAAGATCGCGACGACGACATAGAGCCAGAACGCGGCGTCGGCGCCGATCACGCGGCTGGCATAGAGCAGGCCTGCCGCCAGCGCGATCCAGAACACCAGCAAGAGGACCAGACCGTTGAGCACCGCAAACACGGGCGGCAGCAGCGCCGCGAGCCACGAAAAACGGTCCGGCACCGCGACCGGCGGCACCAGCAGCGCGGCGCGGTTCTTTGCCGCCTTCCCTTGCGGTTTTTCGAAGATAGAGTACACGGTCATGGCACCGCCTTAGAGCAAATCAGCCGCGCATGGAAGCGAGGCGCTCGGCGGCCAGGGCATGGAGACAAAGACGATGGCCACCCCGACCGATACCCATGGCACCACCGAGGTCCGTCCGCGGCCGAGCCAGGGCATCTTCATCGGCTGGCTGGCGCTCGGCCTGTTCATTTTTGCGGTGCTCTGGGCCGCGACCGGCATCCTCGCCGGCGCCGTCCACGGCTTCCACTAAGCCTCGCGCCGGGCGCAGGCGCCAGGCTGCTATAGCGTGCCCTTGGTGCTCGGGATCGCGTCCTTGGCGCGCGGGTCGATCTCGACCGCGCTCCTGAGCGCCCGGGCCAGCGCCTTGAACGCCGATTCGGCGATGTGGTGGTTGTTGTCGCCGTAGGGCGTTTCAACGTGCAGCGTGATCCCCGCGTTCACGGCAAAGGCCTGGAACCACTCGCGGAACAGCTCAGTGTCCATCTCGCCGACCTTGTCGCGGTTGAACGCGACCTTCCAGACCAGGAACGGCCGGCCGCTGACGTCGAGCGCCACGCGGGTCATGGCCTCGTCCATCACCAGATCGGCCGAGGCATAGCGGCGGATGCCCTTTTTGTCGCCCAGCGCCCGCTTGATCGCTTCGCCCAGGGCGATGCCGACATCCTCGGCGGTGTGATGAAAATCGATGTGCAGGTCGCCTTTGGCCCGTACCTTGATGTCGATCAGCGAGTGCTTGCTCAGCTGGTCCAGCATGTGGTCGAGAAAGCCGATGCCCGTTTCGATGTCGTAGGCACCGGTGCCGTCAAGATTCACCGACACGGTGATATCGGTCTCGTTGGTTTTCCGTTTCACATCCGCGCGACGCATGCCAAATCCTCTGAGTCATCCCCGTGCAAGCGGGGACCTCCGTTTACGCGCCCGCCGCCTCTTGGGAAACAGAGGTTCCCACTTGCGCGGGAATGACCCGGTGGGGAGCTGCGCTTCATCGTCAAACGACGATCATTGCATTCCGGCCAGTGCGCCTTATCTACGGAAAAATCCTTTTGGAGTGTTGAATGCCACAGAACAACGACTTTCCCGGCTGGCACGGCACGACCATCGTCTCGGTGCGCAAGGGCAACAAGGTGGTGATCGCCGGAGACGGCCAGGTCTCGGTCGGCAACACGGTGATGAAGCACAATGCGCGCAAAGTCCGCCGCCTGGCCGGCGACAAGGTGATCGGCGGTTTCGCCGGCGCCACCGCGGATGCCTTCACGCTGTTCGAGCGGCTCGAAAAGAAGCTTGAGCAGTATCCCGAGCAGCTGATGCGGGCCGCCGTCGAGCTCGCCAAGGACTGGCGCAGCGACAAGTACCTGCGCCATCTGGAGGCCATGATGATCGTCGCCGACAAGACCGACACGCTGGTGCTGACCGGCAACGGCGACGTGCTCACCCCCGACCACGGCGTGATCGCCATCGGCTCCGGCGGCAACTACGCGCAGAGCGCAGCGTTGGCCCTTGCCGACAACACCGATCTCGACGCCGAGACCATCGCCCGCAAGGCAATGAAGATCGCCGCCGAAATCTGCATCTACACCAACGAGAACGTGACGCTCGAGAGTATCGAGCTCTAAGGACAAACATGCTCAATGAACCAGCAAACCCGGCCGGAGCCAGCGGGCTCGATATCGGCGGGTCAGACGACGCGCCGACCTCGGGCGTCCGGAAAGGCGGATCGATGGCAGAAAATCTCTCCCCCCGGCAGATCGTGGCCGAGCTCGACCGCTACATCGTGGGTCAGAAGGACGCCAAGCGTGCCGTTGCCGTAGCGCTGCGCAATCGCTGGCGCCGGCAGCAGCTGCCGGACGACCTCCGGCACGAGGTGACGCCCAAGAACATCCTGATGATCGGGCCGACCGGCGTCGGCAAGACCGAGATTTCGCGGCGGCTCGCCAAGTTGGCGCAGGCGCCGTTCATCAAGGTCGAGGCGACCAAGTTCACCGAGGTCGGCTATGTCGGCCGCGACGTCGAGCAGATGATCCGCGACCTCGTCGAAAACGGCATCTCGGTGCTGCGCGATATTCGCCGCGAGGATGTGAAGGCACAGGCGCATGAACGCGCCGAGGAGCGCGTGCTCGACGCCCTGGTCGGAGCCAGCGCCGGCTCGGCGACGCGGGATAGTTTCCGCAAGAAGCTGCGCAACAACGAGCTCGACGATCGCGAGATCGAGATCGAGGTGTCCGGACAATCGCCACAGGGCGGCATGTTCGAGATCCCCGGCCAGCCCAACGTGATCAACATCCAGGACATGATCGGCAAGGCGCTCGGCGGCCGGCCGCAAAAGCGCAAGGTGAAGGTCAAGGACAGCCATGCGCTGCTGATGGCCGACGAGGCCGACAAGCTGCTCGACCAGGACCAACTCACCCGCGAGGCGGTGGAACTCGTCGAGAACCACGGCATCGTCTTCATCGACGAGATCGACAAGGTGGCGGGCGGCGACCGCGGTTACTCCGGTCCCAGCCGCGAAGGCGTGCAGCGCGATCTGCTGCCGCTGATCGAAGGCACGACGGTGTCGACCAAGTACGGGCCGGTCAAGACCGACCATATCCTGTTCATCGCGTCCGGCGCGTTCCATGTGAGCAAGCCATCGGACCTGTTGCCGGAGCTGCAGGGGCGCCTGCCGATCCGCGTCGAACTGTCGGCGCTGAGCAAGGAGGACCTCATCGGCATCCTCTCGGATACCGATGCGTCGCTGATCAAGCAGTACGTGGCGCTGATGGCGACCGAGGGGCTGACGCTCGACTTCACCAAGGAGGGCATCGAGGCGATTGCCGACGCGGCCGTGAAGGTCAACTCGAGCGTCGAGAACATCGGCGCTCGCCGGCTCCAGACCATCATGGAGCGCCTCGTCGAGCAGCTGAGCTTCGAGGCCCCCGACAAGAAGGGCGAGACTATCACCATCGATGCGGCCTACGTCGCCGACAGGGTCGGCAAGCTGGCCGGCGACACGGATCTGAGCCGGTTCGTGCTGTAACGGCTGGAACGGCGATTCAGTCATGAGAGGCCGGGGACAATCCCGGCCTCTTCTACATCGGCTGTGCTTTGTGGTGTCGGTCCACGCCTCCATTCCGTCATTGGCCGGCTTCACGCGGGGGCCAGCAGATAGCGGTTGCGGCTTGCCCTCCTTCAACATCACGTGATTCATTGAGCCGCCAGCGACTCAGGACCACCCGCCTTGCTTCTTCCCCTCGTCAAAAACCCGCGTGAGATCCTCCACCAGGTCTTCGGCCATGTCGGCTTTCGCGGGCTGCAGGAGGAGGTGGTCAACCACATCGTCGAGGGGGGCGATGCGGTGGTGCTGTTTCCGACCGGCGCGGGCAAGTCGATCTGCTATCAGGTGCCGGCGCTCTGCCGGCCGGGCGTCGGCATCGTGGTGTCGCCGCTCATCGCGCTGATGCGCGACCAGGTCGAAGCGCTGCGCCAGTACGGCATCCGCGCCGAAGCCCTCAACTCGTCGCTGACGCCGGAACATGCGGCCGCGGTGCGCCGCGCCCTCACGCGCGGCGATCTCGATCTGCTCTATGTCGCGCCGGAGCGGCTCACGACGCCCGGTTTCGCGCACCTGTTGAGCGACGTTACAATCGCTTTGTTCGCCATCGACGAAGCGCATTGCGTGAGCCAGTGGGGCCACGACTTCCGGCCGGAATATCGCGAGCTCAGCCGCATCACCGAGCTGTTTCCCGGCGTGCCTCGTATCGCGCTCACCGCGACAGCCGATCCGCTGACGCGCGCTGACATCATCGAGCGGCTCGGGCTGCACGGCGCGAAGCTATTTTCGACGAGCTTCGACCGGCCCAACATCAGCTACTCGATCGTCCAGCGCAGCAATGGACCCAAACAGCTGCTCGGTTTTCTAGAGCGGCACCGTGGCGAGAGCGGCATCGTTTATTGCCTCTCGCGCAAGAAGGTCGAAAAGATCGCCGCGTGGCTGACGGAGCACGATGTGCCCGCGCTGCCCTACCACGCCGGCCTGCCCTCGCACGTTCGGGCGCGCAATCAGGATGCCTTCCTCAAGGAGGAGTCGGTCTGCCTCGTCGCCACCGTGGCGTTCGGCATGGGTATCGACAAACCCGATGTGCGCTATGTCGCGCATCTGGACCTGCCGTCGTCGATCGAGGCCTATTACCAGGAGACGGGCCGCGCCGGACGCGACGGACAACCATCGGAAGCGTTCATGACTTACGGCCTTACCGACGTCGTGCAACGGCGGCGGATGATCGAGGAGGGCGAGGCGCCCGACGAGGTCAAGCGGCTGGAGCGCGGCAAGCTGGAGGCTCTGCTCGCGCTGTGCGAAACCACGGCCTGCCGCCGCCAGACGGTGCTCCGCCATTTCGGCGAAGCGCATCCAGGGAACTGCGGCGGCTGCGACAACTGCCTCACGCCGGCGGCCACGTGGGACGGCACCGAGGCCGCGATCAAGGTGCTGGCCGCGATCTATCGCACCGGCCAGCGCTTCGGGGCCGGTCACATTGCCGACGTGCTGGTTGGCCGCGAGACCGAAAAGGTGCTGACGAACGGCCACCATACCCAAGCCGTCTTCGGCAAGGGTGACGAGCTCGACGCCAAGGGATGGCAGTCGGTCATCCGGCAGCTCACGGCCATGGGCCTGATCCATGTCGACACGGCCGGCTTCGGCGCGCTGCACCTGACAGAGGCGGCCCGCCCGGTGTTCCGGCACGAACAGACGATCACGCTGCGCAAGGACCAGCCCAAACGGGCGGCAGACGTGCGCCGGGCGCTGAGCCGGCCGGCGGAGCTGCCGGAGCATGCCGCGCCGCTGTTCGATGCGCTGCGCGCCGAACGCAGTCGCCTCGCCAAAAAACAGGGCGTGCCGCCCTATGTGATCTTCCACGACTCGACGTTGCGCGCCATGGCGATGGCCAAGCCGCACGATCTCGATGAGATGGTCGACCTGCCCGGCATCGGCACCGCCAAGCTCAGCCGCTACGGCAAGGCCTTCCTCGCCGTCATCAGGGCGTCAGTCTAGCCGGGGTGGCCGTCGCGCCCGCCCGATCCGGAGCCGGTGAGGTGTTGTGAGAACGCCGGCCGAGACGCCGGCCGATCGCGATGCCGGGACGTTCGATGAACGTGAAACTCAGATGCGACGCCGCAAAGGTCAACAGCAGGACCAGCAGCGTGCGAATCGAGAAATTCGCAATGGGATCGGGCAGCGTGATCAGGCCGGCCCCCAAGATCGCGGGGAATTGCCAGAAGTAGGCGCTGTAGGAACGCTCGCCCATCCAGCCGAGCACCGATGGATGAAGCGGGGCCGAGCCCCGAAGGCCGGCGACGCCGACCACCAGGACGAAGAATACTGCTCCATAAACCGCTGCACCGCCCCAGGACGTCGTGAGCGGCAGCGCGATCAGCAGAGCCCCCGCTACCGTGGCGAGCGCTGCACCGACGCGGCGTCGCCCGGTCACCGTACCGATAACGAAATAGGCCAGGATGCCGAAGGCGAAGGCCACCGCCTGGTTGGGAAACCAGTAGTAGAAGAAGTTGGCTCGAACCGAGACCGGAAGCCCCGCGAGCAGGGGCGCGACGGCCGGCTCCAACACCAGCTCCAGCAGGATCGCTGCAATAACGAGCGCGATGGCACGCGGAACGTTGGTCACGGTGGCGGCGAACAACGGGAAGACGAGGTAGAACGTCGCTTCCGCTGCGATCGACCAGCCTCCCGGCACGACCGCGTTGATGGCGTTGGGCACCCAGCCATGGAGCAGCAGGGCGGCCGCGGCGATATCGAACGGGGAAAGTCCGGACGGTGCCCAGACGCTCGGTCCCATGCCGCGCAGGATCGTCCATGCCGCGACGGCGAGCAGCCACATCGGCAGGATGCGGAACAGCCGCCGCAGGTAGAAGCTTGTGGCTGCATCCTGGCGCGCGTGCCACGACATCATCAGCGTCACGGCGCTCACCACGAAGAACAGCTGGACGCCGAACTGGCCCGAATAGAGGAGCTCAACCACCGGTTGCGGCAGGCCCGGACAAATCCCGCCGACATGCAGCAGGATGACCGCGAGGATGGCGCCGCCGCGCAACTGGTCGAGATAGGGGTGTCTCGCTGGGGCGCCCATCCGCGGGAGTATCCGGTGGGACGGTTAAGCCGGTGTTAGGGCCGGATTGCGCTTTCCGGCGAGTTTGACCGAGGCTGGCACCGTGCGGCTACTTTACCCGCTTGATCAGCTCCGCCCGCAGCGCCGCCAGGTCGTCGTCCGACAGCCGTGAGATGTCCCGCGCCAGGCGGTTGGCGAGCTCGGTCGCTTCGGGGCTCAAGCCGCCGGTATCGATCGTGACCTTCGGGTCGCTCATTTCGGCGAGGCGCTGCAATTCCTCCGCCTCGTCCCAGATGACGTTGAAATAGTGGATGATGCGCTGCAGCAGGATCCAGGTCGGCTTGCCACGCTTGCCGTGCTCGAGCGCGCTCAGATAGGCGCTCGAGACGTTGAGGGCCGAGGCCATTTGCTTGAGGGTGACGCCGCGGCTTGCCCTCAGCTCGCGCATCTTCTGGCCGAGCGGCGTCATGGCCGGCGCTCCCGCCTGAGCCGGACGTACCACGCGCCCTCGCCGCCATGGGCCTGTGCGGCCTGGTCCCAACCGGCGACCAGCGGCAACAGTTCCGGCGAGCCCAGCCAGAGCGGCAGCATGGTGCGCAGCACCCCGCGTTCGACGATCGAGGTGGGATCGCCGTTCACTTTCTTGAGACCCTTGCCGGTGATCACCAGGACCGTGCGATCGCCGCGGGCAACCCTCGCGGCAAGAAACCGCGTCAGGGCGCCATAGGCCTCGTCCTGCCGCATGCCGTGCAAATCGAGCCGGCCGTCGATGGTGATCCTGCCGCGACCGAGCTTCTGCCTCAACCGTGGCTCGATCACCCCAAGCTCCTGCCGGCCGGGCGTTTCCGGAGATTGATATGCCGGCATAGCAAAGATCTTCGGTGCTTTGGGCGACGGCGAGACCGCCGGGGGCAGCGGCAGGGGCCCCTTGAGCCGCATCCGCCGCCGCGGCTTCAGCGGCAGCAGCGTCTCGGTCACTTCGGTCCAGAGATGGAAATCGGGCACTGGCGGTTTTGGTCCTTTCGGTCCGCCCCGCGCGGGCATCTTCCCGCCCCTCAGCTCAACTGGTTGGTCGCAACCAGCTTCCAGTTCGGGTCGCGCGACTTGATGTTGCGCGCGAAGGTCCATTCGTCGGCGATGGTCTGCACCTGGTCGGCGTTGCCTTCAACGAGGGCGCCGTCCTTGTCGCGGGTCGCCTGGACGACTTCGGCGTTGAACTGCACGGCGACGCGCGAATCGCGCTTGTCGAGCTCGGCCGCCGCGATCTCGCTCTTGGGCAGGCCGACGAAGGTGAAATCGATCTTGTGGCCCTTGGCCTCCCGCGCGGCGATCGCCTGCTCGAAACCGTCATAGACGTCTTTTTCGAGGAGGTTCTTGAGTGTCTTGCGATCGCCGGTGGCAAACGCGGTGACGATCATTTCATAGGCGGATTTGGCGCCCTCGAGGAACGCCTTGGGCGCAAAGGTCGGGTCGGCATCGACGATCGCCTGCAGGCCGGATTTGACATGCTCGTCACCGTGGCTCAGCTGCTCGATCTCCGCCGTCAGCTTGAGGGCCCGACGCTCCGCGTCGGCTGGCGGAAGCGGTAGCGCCGTGGCGCGGACGGCTGCCGGCTTTTCGTCATTGGCCGGCTTGGGCGCCTGGGACTGGTTCTGCTGGGCGCGCTGCAGCGGCGTGCGTTCGTTGCCGGTGCGCGTCCCCAGCACCGAGCGCAGGCGGAACAGCACCACAATGGCGACGACGATCACCAGCACGGTCGGGATATCGAAGAATTCGTCCATGGTCCTGCCTGAGCTTTGGCGAGCGGGGACGTCCCGATCGCGCAACGAGCTGTATATAGGCAATGCCGTAGCCTGAAACCAGTTCACGAATGGTAGACCGGCCGCGGCTGACGCGCGCAGCCGCCGCGGCGTTCTGTTGCTGCTTGAGCGCAGCCGGCGGCCCTTGAGGCCGCGCGGCAAGCCCCCTGCTTGTGACGATTCGGCAAAACTGCTAGTCCGCGCGCGCTCCTTTTTGGACGAGGTATCCGAGTATGGCCGACGAATCCGCGGCAAGCAGCAATCCCCCGAGCTTCAATCTGATCGGGCAGTACATCCGCGACATGAGCTTCGAGAACCCGGGCGCCCCGGCCTCGATCATGCTGGCGGGCCCGAACCCGAACTTTTCGGTCGGCATCAATGTGGGGGTCAAGAAGCAGGCCGACGATCTGTACGCCGTCGAAATCACCCTCAACGCCAAGGCGGAGCGGGAAAAGAACGTCCTGTTCAATGTCGAGCTCGTCTATGGCGGCGTGTTCCGGATGCGCAACATTCCGGAGGCCCAGCTCGCACCGCTCCTCCTCGTCGAGTGTCCGCGGCTGATCTTCCCGTTCGCGCGCCAGGTGCTGGCGACCATCACCCAGCAGGGCGGTTTCCCGCCGCTGATGATGGAGCCGGTCGACTTCCAGGCGATCTACCTGCAGAACCTCAAGTCGCTGCAGGACGCGCAGGCGACCCCGCCCAATGGCGGCGCGGCGCCGACTCCGACGGTCACCAACTAGATTTCTACGACCCCCATCAGAAGGCCGCCCATCGGGGCGGCCTTTTCGTTCTTGTGGAACACCTGGTCTACGACCGCACTTGGTCGATGGCGTGCTGAAACACCGTCGCGTTGCGGGTGCACCAGTCCGCGAAGGTTGCCGGCTCACGCCCCAGCAGATTTCGGACGTCGCTGGTGCGGAAACCCACAGTATCCTCGCGCATGAGGTGGAAACCCTCGATGATCGCCGCGGCGAGTTCCGGCGAGGCGCCGTTCGGAAAGCGCGAGCGAACGGTTTCTTCGGGACTGGCCGCCGTACGGATGGTCATCGGCCGGCCGATGACCGAGGCGAGGATATTGACCTGTTCGGCAATGGTGAACGACTCTCCGCCGGTTGGCGCATAGGCCTTGCCGTCGTGTTCCGGGGTGGTGAGGACGTGGGCGGCTACCGCCGCGATGTCGGCCGGATCGATCGGCGCCAGCCGGCCGGGGCCGATCGCGTCGATGACAAACCCGCCCTCGGCCAGGGTCGGTAGCCACTCGAACGTATTTGTCATGAACCCGGTGGGGCGCAGCACCGTCGATGGAATGCCACTGGCCGCCAGCAACGCTTCGCGCGCGTGATGCCATCGCGCCATCGCCGGTAGTGGCTCGGTCAGGACGGAGTAGGACGAGATGAAGACGATATGCCTGACGCCTGCGGCATGGGCGGCCGCGATAGCGTTGGCCGCTTGGTCGGTTCCGATACCTTGGGTCAGAAGGAACAGCTTTTGGACGCCGGCAAAGGCGGACCCAAGCGTCGCCGGCACGGTAAGATCGCCGACCGCCCGCTCGATCCGTTCTGGAAGTCCGCCCGCCCGGACAGGATCGCGGACGAGGACACGCAGAGCGACGTCATGCGCATCGAGTTGGTGAACGAGAGCCGCACCGATGTTTCCGGTAGCGCCAGTGATCAGTATCATTGCCTTGGTCCAGATTCGTTTGCCGTCTAACAATACATGTAGCCGGCTAATGATTAGCCGTCAATCGTTTTGGCGCGTTGCCAGGGGGGAAGGAACCCGATGCCCGAGCTGCTCGACCTGCACGGCCAGACCAACAAAATCCTCAGGGCCCTGGCTGATACCGCCCTGCAGCGCCATGGTCTGCATCTGGGTCAGGACCACCTGCTCGCTCTGCTTTGGGAGCGCGACGGCCGGACGCCGGGCGAGCTTGCCTCGGCATTGCAGGTCACCGCCCCGACAGTGGTCAAGATGGCGACCCGGATGGCGTCAGCCGGGCTGCTGACTCGGCGACGCGAAGACAAGGACAACCGGCTGGTGCGCCTCTGGCTGACCGAGCGCGGCCGCGCCCTGCAGCAGCCGGTCGAAGCCGAGCGTGAATGGATCGAGACCAGCGTTACCGCGACCCTCACGCCGCTCGAGCTCCAGCATTTGCTGAGCGCGCTGGACAAGGTCAGGCGGTCGGCGAGCGCCCTCCTGGCGCGGACCCCGGAACGGGAACCACTCGACCAGGTCTAAGGAAATCGGTCAGGCCGCCTCGTCCTTATAGTAGCCCCAGAGCGCCGCCTCACCCATCGTCTTGATGAAGGCAAGGTGCGCCGCCATTGCTTCGGTGTCGAGCCGCGGCGGAAGCGGTGCCGGCCGTTGCGGCGCGGCGTGGGCGACGAGCGCCCCACCGGTGACGGTCACCCGCGTCTCCTCGACCAGCGCGAACGCGACCTGGCGACCGCCGATCAGCTCGAGATAGACGTCGGCCAGGATCTCGCTGTCGAGCAGCGCGCCGTGCAGGGTCCGCCGGGAATTGTCGATGCCGTAATGCTTGCAGAGCGCGTCGAGGCTCACCCGGGCGCCGGGGTGCTTGTCGCGGGCGAGGACGACCGTGTCGATGATCTGGTTGCGCAGCGTCGGGCGTTTGGCCTTTTCGAGCTCGAAATTCAGGAATTGCACGTCGAACGGCGCGTTGTGGGCGATGACGGTGCCGTCGCCCAGAAACTCCAGGAGTTCGTCCGCCACCTCCGCGAAGCGCGGCTTGTCGGCGAGGAACTCGTCGCTCAGCCCGTGCACCTGGAAGGCGTCCTCGGTCATCCGGCGGTCGGGATTGATGTATTTGTGGAAATGCCGGCCGGTCGGGATGTGGTTGACGAGCTCGACGCCACCGATCTCGACGACCCGGTCCCCGGTCAGGGGGTTGAGGCCGGTGGTTTCGGTATCGAGCACGATTTCGCGGTTCATTCAGGATTCCTGGCGCAGGCGGCCGACGAGGTCGGCCACCTGCCGGCGGGTCTCGTCGAGGCTGGTGCCGGTGTCGATGACATAGTCGGCCCGTTGCTGTTTTTCAGCCTGCGGCAACTGCCGGGCAAGGATGGCCT
This sequence comes from Devosia sp., assembly GCA_051953275.1. Lineage (GTDB taxonomy): Bacteria > Pseudomonadota > Alphaproteobacteria > Rhizobiales > Devosiaceae > Devosia_A. The sequence goes on from JBQCIY010000091.1 coordinate 15,765, forward strand.
CGAGTTTTTCCACGCTCATGCCGGGGCGCGCCAATGCCCGCTCACGGATCGCGGCTTCGGGCGCGATCACCACCAGCACCTTGTCGAGCCCGTAGTCGGCGCCGGTCTCGAACAGGAGCGGAATGTCGGCGACGGCGAGGCTCGCTCCGTCCCGTTCGGCCGCGTCGAGAAACGCGCGGATGCGGGCGCGGACCATCGGGTGGACGATGGCTTCCAGCGCCTTCAGCCGGCCGGGCGCCTCGAGCAGCGTCCGGCTGAGCGCCGTCCGGTCCACCTCACCGTCGTGCGTGGTTCCTGGAAACAGCGCCTCGATCGGGCCGACAGCCGCGCCGCGATAAAGCTCGTGCACGGCATCGTCGGCGGCGATGACCGGGACGCCAAGTTCGACCAGCATCCTGCCCACGGTCGACTTGCCGGAGGCGATCGAGCCGGTGAGCCCCAGCCGCAGCATCAGAGCGTCGCCTCGATCCGCGCGCGCAACTCGGTCGTCACCTCGGGCCTGGTGCCGAACCAGGCCTCGAAACCGGGCACTGCCTGATGCAGCAGCATGCCCAGGCCGTCGACGACTTTGAGGCCAAGGCTCTTGGCCTCCTCGAGCAGCGGAGTCACGAGCGGCACGTAGACAAGATCGGTCACCACCGCGTCGGCGGGCAGTCGGGCCAAATCGAGGCCCTCGAACGCCGTCCCCTTCATGCCGACTGAGCTGGTGTTGACGACGAGTCTGGCGTTCGGCGCGCGCATCGGAAACTCGTGCAGCCCGCCGCATTCGATCTTGCCCTCGAACTCGATGGCCAGCGCCTCGGCCTTGTCGATGGTCCGGTTGAGCAGGTGGATGCGTCCGACCTTGCGCGACTTGAGTGCCACGAGGACGGCGCGCGACGCGCCCCCTGCCCCGAGGACGACCACGTCCTCGAGGTTCTGGTCCCAGCCGGGCGCGTTCTGGTCGAGATTGCCGAGGAATCCCAGATAATCGGTGTTGTAGCCGGTCACCTCTTCGCCCTTCAGCACCAGGGTGTTGACCGCGCCGATCTCCTCGGCCAGCGGGTCGCGCTCGTCGCAAAGGGCATATGCTATTTCCTTGTGCGGGATTGTGACGTTCCCGCCGACAAACGCGCCGGCCTTCAGCCGGGCAAAGAAGTCCGGCACCCCGGCGGGCGGCACGTCGATCGCCTCGTAGCTGCCCTCGATGCCGTAGCGCTTGAGCCAGTAGCCGTGGATCAGCGGCGAGCGCGAATGGGCGATCGGGTGGCCGATGACGAAAGCGCGTTTCACGTGAATCCTTCCGGGAGCACGACGAGGCAAAATGGACTCGACTCCCGTGACAGTTTCGAGTCCGCCCCGCAATCCCTGCCCGGTGGGCGGGGCGAGTCGCGGCTCTCCTTTTGGACGACGAGAGCAATCCACAGAGTCATTATAGAAGGGCGGCCGCCGACGGTGGAAACTCCGCGGCAGGCGGACAAAATCGCGGTTGCTCCCGCTCCCCGAAAGCCCGTCCACAGCGACGCTTCGGCAGAGGTTAACAAAATCTTAACGGCGGAATCGGGGATAACAGGATTCCAGAGGACCTGGGATATCGACTCCTTATCCCCAGGCAGGCCAGCCGACCCAAGATGGTTAACGATCCGTTAACGCAGGCGACTCCCGGGCTGTTCTTCAGTTTCGACTGCCGGCTGTCCCCAGCTTGCGGATGCGACTCCATGGATCGCGGCCGGCGCCGTGCCCGGCTAGCCCCGCTCGAGGAATTCCTGCAAAACACGGCTATGATACTGATGATAAAAGAATCTATCTCTTTAACGGGATCCCGACTGTGAGCGCTGCGGTCAAACCGCTGCTCGAGGCGGTCCGTGGACGGCGGCAGCCGCGCCCGCCGGTCTGGATCATGCGGCAGGCCGGCCGTTATCTGCCGGAATACCGGGAGACCCGGGCCAGGGTCGGAAGCTTCCTCGAGCTTTGCTACACCCCGGAACTTGCAGCCGAGGTCACGCTGCAGCCGCTCCGGCGGTTCGACCTCGATGCGGCGATCCTGTTCTCGGACATTCTCGTCATTCCGGATGCCCTTGGCCAAACCGTTGGGTTCGAGAGTGGGGAAGGTCCTCGGCTCGAGCCGATCAGCCCGGAGGGGCTCGGGAAGCTGACGCCGGATAATGCGATTCATCATCTGCAGCCGGTGCTGGAGGCGATGAGCCGCGTCAGGTCGGCCTTGGCGCCGGACAAGACACTGATCGGCTTTTGCGGCTCGCCGTGGACAGTTGCGACCTACATGATCGCCGGGCACGGCTCGACCGATCAGGCGGAGGCGCGGTTGTTCGCGCTGACGCAGTCGGAAGCTTTCGCCCGGTTGATCGACATTTTGGTTGAAGCCTCGATCCGGTATCTCGTGGCGCAATTCAAAGCCGGCGCCGACGTGGTCCAGTTGTTCGAAAGCTGGGCGCTGAACCTCGACGAGGAGTCGTTCCGGACCCAGGTCATCGAGCCCAACCGCCGGATCGTCGCCGGCGTCCGCGCCGAAATCCCGGATGCGGCGTTCATCGGCTTTCCGCGCGGTGCGGCCGGAATGATCGGCGAGTATGCGGAAAAGACCGGGGTCAATGCCCTTGGCCTCGACTATTCGATGCCGGTCGGGTTTGCCGATGCCGGCCTGCCCCGGTCGCTGCCGGTCCAGGGCAACCTCGATCCGCTGCGGCTGGTAGCGGGCGGCGCGCAGCTCGAGGAGCGGACGCGGGCCATCATCGAGGGCTTTGCCAATCGGCCGCATATCTTCAACCTGGGGCATGGGATAGTGCCTCAGACGCCGGTCGAAAACGTCGAGCGGCTGATCCGGATCGTCAAAGGGGGCTGAGGATGGATTGGATCGGATTCGCCGAGACGTGGGTCAAGGCGCTGCACGTGATCTCGGTGATCGCCTGGATCGCCGGCATGATGTATCTGCCCCGGCTGTTCGTCTATCACACGGCGGCCGAAAAGGGCTCGATCCAGTCCGAGACGTTCAAGATCATGGAGCGGCGGCTGTATCGCGGCATCATCCGGCCCGCGATGATCCTGACCTTTGTGTTCGGCCTCATCATGGTGTTCACCCCCGGCATCGTCGACTGGCATCAGGGCTGGCCGTGGGTGAAGGCTGCCGCGGTCATCCTGCTCACGGCCATTCACGGCTACTACGGCCGCCAGATTCGCGCCTTCGCGGCCGACCGGAACGAGAAGCCGCAGGGTTTCTGGCGCGTCGTCAACGAGCTGCCGTTCGTGCTCGTCATCATCATCGTCATCATGGTGATCGTCCGGCCGTTCTGAGGAGTGCTGGTCTGACGGCAGGAACGACAGGAGCTCCGGCTGCCGTTCCGGCGCAGGCGGCCCATCGGGATAGCGGCCGAGATCGCCCGTATGTCCGGTGCCGGCATGACCTTGTGGGATGCCTGGACATCGGCCTCATGTATCAGGCGAAGTCTCGTTGCCGCGGCGGCCGTTGGCGACGATTGCATCCAGGCGGGACAGGATTGCGCCGATGCCGATCAGTGCCAGTCCTGGGATCGATCCCCCCAGCATCCCCTGGGCAATCATGAACCCCGCCGTTTTGATGTCGAGTCCGAAGGTGCTTTCCGCGTTAAGCCGAAGCCAAAGTGGCACCACCCCCGCAAGTGCTATGAACAGCGCGCCGGCGAAGTAGAAAAATCTTGCCATTGAACCCTCCTGGAATGCGGCGACGATAGCATAGGTCGTTCGGTCCTCTGGGTGCGCTTGGGGCAGGCTGACACGCAGATATTCCTGATGCCCCGATGCCGGGCTTCCTGTGCGCGTCCCCGCTCGCCCACCGCCTGTTTCACGTGAATCGCCGGGTCGTGTTCAGCTTCCCCTTGAACACGACGGGGCTTTTGGCTATCTCATGCCGCGTCGCACCGACAACGCGCTCGCCGCCCGGCGAACAATGCGCGAGGTGCCTTCCCCAACATCGTCTGAATCTTCTCGGGTCCCCCGCCGCATGGAAAAACTCAAGCTCAGCGAGCTCAAGGCCAAATCCCCTGCTGAACTGCTCACCTTCGCCGAGGAGTACGAGGTCGAAAACGCCTCGACCATGCGCAAGCAGGAGCTGATGTTCGCGATCCTGAAGCAGCTCGCGGACCGCGACATCGAAATTACCGGCGAGGGCGTGGTCGAAGTCCTGCCGGACGGCTTCGGCTTCCTGCGTTCCCCGGACGCCAACTATCTGCCGGGCCCCGACGACATCTACGTTTCGCCCAGCCAGATCCGCCGCTTTTCGCTCAGGACCGGCGACACGGTCGAGGGAGAGATCCGCTCGCCCAAGGAAGGCGAGCGCTATTTCGCGCTGCTCAAGGTCGCAACCATCAATTTCGAGGACCCGGAAAAGGTCCGGCACAAGGTCAACTTCGACAACCTCACGCCGCTTTATCCCGACGAACGGCTGCGGCTCGAGCTGCCCGATCCGACGGTCAAGGACAAGTCTGCCCGCATCATGGACCTGGTGGCCCCGCTCGGCAAAGGCCAGCGCGCCCTGATCGTGGCACCGCCGCGCACCGGCAAGACCGTCTTGATGCAGAACATCGCGCAGTCGATCGCGACCAACCACCCCGAATGCTACCTGATCGTGCTGCTGATCGACGAGCGGCCGGAAGAAGTCACCGACATGCAACGTTCGGTGCGCGGTGAGGTCATCTCCTCGACCTTCGACGAGCCGGCGAGCCGCCACGTGCAGGTCGCCGAAATGGTGATCGAAAAGGCCAAGCGTCTCGTCGAGCACAAGCGCGACGTGGTGATCCTGCTCGATTCGATCACCCGCCTGGGCCGGGCCTACAACACGGTGGTGCCCAGTTCCGGCAAGGTGCTGACCGGCGGCGTCGACGCCAATGCCCTGCAGCGTCCCAAGCGCTTCTTCGGCGCGGCGCGCAACATCGAGGACGGCGGCTCGCTGACCATCATTTCGACCGCGCTGATCGACACCGGTAGCCGCATGGACGAAGTGATCTTCGAAGAGTTCAAGGGCACCGGCAACTCCGAAATCATCCTCGACCGCAAGGTTTCCGACAAGCGTATTTTCCCCGCGCTCGACGTCACCAAGTCGGGCACCCGCAAGGAAGAGTTGCTGGTCGAGCCCGATATCCTGCGCAAGATGTATGTGCTGCGCCGCATCCTCAATCCGATGGGCACGGTCGACGCCATGGAGTTCCTCATGGACAAGATCCGGCAGACGAAGACGAATTCCGACTTCTTCGATTCCATGAATACCTAGAGGCAGTTGGGTGGCCGCCGACGGCGACACAATCGTTGCGCTGTCGTCCGGCGCCCCACCGTCTGGCGTCGCTGTGATCCGGATTTCCGGACCGCTAACGAGCAATGTTCTGGAATACCTCTCTATACAAACGCCGGAGCCGCGACGGTTGACGCTCGTGCCGCTGGCGGTGTCCAGCGAGCGCATCGACACGGGTCTGGTCGCGTGGATGCCCGGACCAAATTCCTTTACCGGCGAGGACACGGCGGAGCTGCAGGTGCACGGCTCGCCGGCGGTGGTTAGAACGCTGATTCGATCGATTGGCACCCTGCCGGGTGTGCGGCTTGCGGAAGCCGGCGAGTTCACGCGCCGCGCCTTTCTCAATGGCAAACTGGATCTCACCGAAGTCGAAGGACTGGGCGACCTGATCGCGGCCGAAACCGAGACGCAGCGGCAGCAGGCCGTTGCGCGTCTGGGTGGCGGCCTGTCCGGCATGATTGCCGGCTGGCGCGAAACCTTGCTCGATGCCCGCGCGGAGATCGAGGCCCGTCTTGACTTCGCGGACGAAGGTGACGTGTCCGATGCCGTGCCCGCGTCGGTACTCGCCGCGGTCGAACGCCTGTCGGGCGAACTGCGCCAGGCGATCGAATCGGTGGGCCGGGGCCGGATCGTCCGTGAGGGTTTGCGCGTGGCGCTGGCGGGGCCCCCCAATGTGGGCAAGTCATCGCTGCTCAATGCGCTGAGCAAGTCGGACCTGGCGATCGTTTCGGATGAACCGGGGACGACGCGCGACGTGCGCGAGGTGGCGCTCGATCTCGGCGGCCGGCTCGTCGTGCTGGTCGACATGGCCGGCCTGCGCCCGACCGAGAGCCGCGCTGAGGCAGAAGGCGTGCGGCGGGCGGAGGCGGAGATTGCCCGTGCCGACCTGATCCTCTGGCTGTTGGCGCCCGACGTCGATCCGCTCGAGCCGCCCGTGCAGGAGCCGTTGTGGACAGTGGGGACAAAGTCCGACCTAGGCGCGCTCCGTGCACGTTATGTTCTCTCGGTCCGGGAGAACGCCGGGATCGACGAACTGCTTGCTGCGCTGGAGGATTTCGCGGCCGATGCGGCCGGCGGCGGCGCCCCTGCCCTGCTCAGCCGCGAACGCGACCTCCAGGCGCTGCAATCGGCCCAGGCGGCTGTGGACAGTTTCTTGTCCGAAGGAGCGGCGGACGAGATCGCAGCCGAGCATCTGCGGCAGGCCTCGCTGGCCCTCGAGCGGCTGCTCGGGCGCATTGACACGGAGCAGGTGCTCGATCGGCTGTTCGCGGCCTTCTGTATCGGCAAGTGACTCACGTGAAACATTGCGCTAGACGGCGCGCATGAGCGACTTCGCAGTGATCATTGTCGGCGGCGGGCACGCCGGGTCGGAGGCAGCGGCGGCCGCAGCCCGGATCGGCGTGCCGACGGCGCTGATCACCCACAAATTCGCGACGATCGGCGAGATGAGCTGTAACCCAGCGATCGGTGGCCTCGGCAAAGGCCATCTGGTGCGCGAGATCGATGCGCTAGACGGCGTCATGGGCCGCGTCGCCGATGCGGCTGGAATCCAGTTCCGCGTGCTGAACCGTCGCAAGGGGCCGGCGGTCCGCGGCCCACGGGCCCAGGCTGACCGCAGGCTCTATCGCCAGGCCATGCAGGCGACGTTGTCGGCGCAGCCCAACCTCACGATCATCGAGGGAGAGGTCGACGACCTAGTGGTCGAGAACGGCAACATAACAGGAGTCATCCTGCTCGACGGCCGCTCGTTCTCGACGAAGTCTGTCGTCTTGACGACCGGGACGTTCCTGCGCGGTGTGATCCATCGCGGCGAGGAGACGGTTCCGGCCGGCCGCATCGGGGAAAAGCCGGTGCTCGGCCTGTCGACGCGGCTGGAAGCGCTGGGCCTCCGGCTCGGCCGCCTGAAGACCGGCACTCCCGCCCGGCTCGATCGAACGTCGATCGACTTTACGGGACTCGAGGAGCAGCCCGGCGACGACCCGCCGGAGCCATTCTCGGTGCTGACCACTGAGATCACGACCCCGCAGATCAGTTGCTATATCACGCGCACGACCGCCGAAACGCATCGCATCATTGCCGACAACCTGCATCGCTCCGCCATGTATTCGGGCCGGATCCAGTCTCGCGGCCCGCGCTACTGTCCCTCGATCGAGGACAAGGTGGTGCGTTTTGCGGATCGCGACAGCCACCAGATCTTCCTCGAGCCGGAGGGGCTGGATGATCCGACGATCTATCCGAATGGCCTCTCGACCTCGCTCCCGGCCGAAGTGCAGGAGCAGTTCCTCAAGACGCTCCCCGGCCTGGAAAACGTCCGCATTCTGCGGCCCGGCTATGCAATCGAGTACGATTATGTCGATCCGCGCGAGCTCAAGGCAACGCTGCAGCTGAAGCGGTTGCCGGCCCTGTACCTGGCAGGCCAGATCAACGGTACGACCGGCTACGAGGAGGCGGCGGCGCAGGGCCTGCTGGCGGGCGCCAACGCGGCATTGGCGGCCAAGGGCGGCGCACCGATCGTGCTGTCGCGCACGCAGTCCTATATCGGGGTGATGGTCGACGACCTGACTACCCGCGGCGTCGCCGAGCCGTATCGCATGTTCACGTCGCGCGCCGAGTTCCGGTTGCATCTGCGGAGCGACAATGCCGACCAGCGGCTGACGGAGTTGGGGATCGCAAAGGGGCTCGTCGGACCGACTCGTCAAGAGGCTTACCAGGCGAAGGTCAAGGCACTTGATGTGGGTCGAACGCTGCTCCAGTCGCTGCGGACTACGCCGAGCCGTGCGCGCGAGGCGGGGATCGTGGTCAACGCCGACGGGCAGCATCGCAGTGCCTTCGACCTGCTGGCTTACCCCAAGGTAGGGCCGGCGGAGGTGACGGCGCTCTGGCCGGAAATCGGACTGATCGAAACGGCGGTGCTGGAGCAGCTGGCGATTGATGCGCAGTACGCGGTCTATCTCGACCGCCAGAAGGCGGACGTCGAGGCAATGCGGCGAGACGAGGGGATCGCAATCCCGGCGTGGATCGACTATGCCGATATTCCGGGGCTTTCCAACGAGTTGCGGCAGAAGCTGGCGCTGCAGCGGCCGCAGACCCTGGCGCAGGCCCAGGCCATCGAGGGGATGACGCCCGCGGCCGC
>JBQCIY010000092.1:0-39559 GCA_051953275.1 Devosia sp.
TAGGCGAAGGTGGTCTCGTCGGGCGCGATCAGGCCGGCGCGGGCGCCGCCTTCGATCGACATGTTGCAGATGGTCATGCGGCCTTCCATCGACAGCGAGCGGATGGCTTCCCCCGCATATTCGATGACGTGGCCGGTGCCCCCGGCGGTGCCGATCTCGCCGATGATGGCGAGGATGATGTCCTTGGCGGTGACGCCCGGCGGCAGCTGGCCATCGACGCGCACCAGCATGTTCTTGGCCTTCTGCTGGATCAGCGTCTGCGTGGCCAGCACGTGCTCGACCTCGGACGTGCCGATGCCGTGCGCCAGGGCGCCGAAGGCGCCATGCGTGGACGTATGCGAGTCGCCGCACACGATGGTCATGCCCGGCAGCGTAAAGCCCTGCTCGGGGCCGACGATGTGGACGATGCCCTGCCGCTTGTCGAAGGGATCGTAGTATTCGATGCCGAAATCGCGGGTGTTCTCGGCGAGCGTCGCGATCTGGATGGCGCTCTCGGGGTCTGGATTGGGCAGCGAGCGATCGGTGGTCGGGACGTTGTGGTCGACCACGGCCAGGGTGCGCTCGGGAGCACGGACCTTGCGCTTGTTCATCCTCAGGCCCTCGAAGGCCTGCGGGCTGGTCACCTCGTGGACGAGGTGGCGGTCGATATAAATGAGCGACGTGCCGTCCGGGTTGTTCGCGACCAGGTGGTCATCCCAGATTTTGTCGTACAGCGTGCGGCCCATTTGGCGAAAAGTCCTGCGATTTGAACGGAAAACGGGCCATTGCGGCCCGATGTGGCGTCATAAGCCCCGGGTGCGGGGGCGGTCAAGCCGCAGCGGCCGGCAAAGGGCCGTCGGCGGCCGGCTGTGCCCCTTACGGCCTACTCGACAATGGGAGCGAAGCGCCGCACTGTCGGCAACGCCGATTTGTCAGGTGAAGGGGGCCGCGGCAGCCATGGATGTGGTCCTGGATACCCGCCGCGGCATGCTGGAGCGGGCCGCCGCCCTCAAGGACAGCGAGCCGAACTTCGCCCGCTTCATGCTGGCGATGGTCAACGCCACCGAAACCGACGATTTGAGCCGCTACTCGCCCTCCGTGCTCGAGGCGATGCTGCGCAAGACCTATACCCGGCTGGGCAAGCGCGAGGGCCGCAGCCACGTCATTTTCGAGTTTCCGCCCGACGACGTGATGCGGGCCGAACTGATCGAGGTGTTTTCGGCCGACATGCCGTTCATCGTCGACAGCGTGCTGGCGGCGATCCGCGCCAAGGGCGGCGTCATCCGCTTCATGTCGCATCCGGTGCTGCACCTCGACCCGGAATCGCACCGCGTGCTCGACGAGGAGGCGTCGGTCAGCATCAACGAAAGCCTGTTGCTCGTGCACATCGAGCCCCTTGCCGATCCGGAGCAGAAGGCCGCGATCATCGCCGAGATCGACGGCACGCTGACCGAGGTCTACCGGGCGACGCGGGCCTGGCGGACCATGCTCGAGCGCGTCCGCCGGCTGGTCGAGGAATGGAAGCTGAGCCCGCCCAAGGCGCCGGCCCCGGCCATTGCCGAGGCCAAGGAATTCCTCGCCTGGCTGGCCGAGCACAATTTCACCTTCCTGGGCATGCGCGAATACCGGCTCGAGGGCGAAGGCGCCGAAGCGCGACTGGTGCCGCTCGTCACCACCGGCATTGGCCTGCTCGAAGACAAGGACTTCCACTTCCTGCGCGAGGGCACGGCCTACGTCGAGACCACGGCGCAGCACGACGCCTTCATGGCCGACCCCGACCCACTGATGGTCACGAAGGCGAACGTGAAGACGCGCGTCCACCGCCGCGCCCACATGGACTATGTCGGGGCCAAGCTCTATCGCGACGGCCAGGTGTCGGGAGAACTCAGGATCATCGGCCTGTTCACCTCGATGGCGCTCGCGACGCCGCACTCGGAGGTGCCGCTGATCCGCCGCAAGGTGAGCGAGGTGGTGCGCCGCTGGGGCTATCCGCCCGGCAGCCACTCGGCCAAGGCGTTGCTCGCCGCGCTCGACTCCTATCCGCGCGACGAGCTGTTCCAGATTTCCGAGGACCAGCTCTTCGCCTTCGCCAAGGAGATCGCGACTCTGGCCGACCGGCCCCGGGTGCGGGTGCTGCCGCGCATCGACCGCTTCGACAATTTCGTCTCGGTCCTCGTCTTCGTGCCGCGCGACCGCTACACCTCGGAGGCGCGCGCCCGCATCGGCGATTACCTGGCCGAGGCCTATGCCGGCCGCATCTCGGCGTACTACCCGCACTTTCCCGAAGGCGAGCTGGTCCGCGTCCACTTCATCATCGGCCGCAACGGCGGGCCGACGCCGCGTCCGACCCGCAACGAGCTCGAAGACCACGTCAACGACATTATCCTGACCTTCGCCGACCGGCTGCGCGCCGTCGCCGGCGACCGCGACGTGAGCAACTGGGGCAGCGCCTTCGCCGCCGCCTACCAGGCGCGCAACTCGGCCGCCGACGCGCTGGCCGATATCGAAGTGATCGAAAAGCTCGCCGGCGACACCTCGCTGGCATTGAAGCTCAGCGCGCGCACCGAGGGCGACGGCGCCTATGCGCTCAAGGTCTATCACCGGGGCCGGCCGATCCCCCTCAGCGACCGCGTGCCGATGCTCGAAAATTTCGGCTTCCGCGTCATCGACGAGCGCACCTATACGGTCGAGCCCAGGACCGGCGAGCCGTGCTTCATCCACGACATGGTGCTCGACGTGCTGGGGGCGCGGCCCGCCGACTTCGCCGCGCGCGCACCGCTGATCGAGAACGCCATTCTGGCGGTGTGGCAGACCGATGCGGAGAGCGATGGACTCAACCAGCTCACGCTGCGCGCCGGGCTCGACTGGAGCGATGTCAGCATTGTGCGGGCGCTGGTGCGCTATCTGCGCCAGGTGGGCGTCACCTGGTCGCGCGCCTACCTGGCGCAGACCTTCAATGCGCACCCGGACGTGGCAACGGCGCTGGTCAAGCTGTTCCACAGCCAGCTCGACATGAACTACTCGGGCAATCGCGAGCGCAGCGCCGCCGAAGCCCACGAGGCCATTGCCGCGGCGCTCGAGGCGACGCAGTCGCTCGACGAAGACCGCATCATCCGCCGCGTGCTCAACCTCGTCGATGCCGCGGTGCGGACCAACGCATTCCAGCGCGATGCGGCGGGACGCCGCCGGCCGGCGCTTGCCATCAAGTTCGACTGCAGCAAGGTCGAGAGCCTGCCGGAGCCGCGGCCGTTCCGCGAGATCTTCGTCTATTCGCCGCGCGTCGAAGGCCTGCACCTGCGCTTCGGGGCGATTGCCCGCGGCGGCTTGCGCTGGAGCGACCGGCCGGAGGATTTCCGCACCGAAGTGCTGGGGCTGGTGAAGGCGCAGCAGGTCAAGAACGCCATCATCGTGCCGGTGGGGGCCAAGGGCGCCTTCGTGCCGAAGATGATGCCGGTGGGCGCCGACCGCGAGACGGTGCTGGCCGAAGGCACCGCCTGCTACAAGATCTTCGTCCAGACCCTGCTCGACGTGACCGACAATCTCGAGGGCGACGTGGTGCTGCCGCCCCCCGACGTGCGGCGGCGCGACGGCGACGACCCCTATCTGGTGGTCGCCGCCGACAAGGGCACCGCGACCTTCTCGGATACGGCCAACGCCATTGCCATCGAGCGCGGCTACTGGCTGGGCGATGCCTTCGCCTCGGGCGGCTCGCACGGCTACGACCACAAGAAGATGGGCATCACCGCCAGGGGCGCCTGGGAGGCGGTGAAGCGGCACTTCCGCGAACTGGACCGCGACATCCAGACCACCCCGTTCACCGTGGTGGGCGTCGGCGACATGAGTGGCGACGTGTTCGGCAACGGCATGCTGCTGTCGCCTGAGACCCGGCTGGTCGCGGCTTTCGACCACCGCGACATCTTCATCGACCCCGATCCGGAGCCGAAGAAATCGCTGGCCGAGCGGCAGCGGCTGTTCGAGCTGCCGCGCTCGAGCTGGCAGGACTACAACAAGGACGTGCTGAGCAAGGGCGGCGGCGTCTATTCGCGCAGCCTCAAGACCGTGCCGCTCTCCGCCGAAGCGCGCACCGCGCTGGGGCTCGGCGCCGAACCGGTAACGCCGCAGGAGGTGATGACCGCGATCCTCAGGGCCGACGTGGATCTGCTCTGGTTCGGCGGCATCGGCACCTATGTGCGGGGGTCGGGCGAGACCGACACGCAGGCCGGCGACCGGGCCAACGACGCGATTCGCATCACCGGCCGCGACATTCGCGCCAAGGTGGTGGGCGAAGGCGCCAACCTCGCCGTGACGCAGAAAGGCCGCGTCGAGTACGCGCTCAAGGGCGGCCGCATCGACACCGACGCCATCGACAATTCGGCCGGCGTCAACGCCTCCGACATCGAGGTCAACGTCAAGATCGCGATGAATTCGGTGCTGCGGGCGCACCAGCTCGACATCGACGGCCGCAACGCCTTCCTCGGCGAGATGACGGACCAGGTGGCGGCGCTGTGCCTGCGCAACAACTACCTGCAGCCGCTGGCGCTGTCGCTGGCCGAACGCGCCGGCCTCAGCGCCCTGCCCGACCACCGGGCGCTGATCGAGAGCCTCGAGGCGCGCGGGGAACTCAGCCGCGACGTCGAGGCGCTGCCCGACGACGCGACGCTCGATGCCCGGGCGCTGGCGGGCAAGGCACTGACGCGGCCGGAGCTCGCGACCATCCTCGCTTATGCCAAGAACTCGCTCAACGCCGACCTGCTCGAGGGCTCGGCGCCCGACGATCCCTATCTCGGCCACGAGCTGTTCAAATACTTTCCGCCCCGGCTGGTCGACCGCTTCCCCGATGCCGTCACCACGCACCGGCTGCGCCGCGAGGTGATCGCCACGGTGATCGCCAACGCCATGATCAACCGCGGCGGCCCGGCCTTCGTGGTCAAGATGATGGCGGCGACCTCGGCCGACCCCGGCCAGGTCGCCGCGGCCTTCACGCTCGCCCGCGATGCCTACGGACTGGAACGGCTTTACAGCGAGATCGACGGGCTCGATGGCCAGGTCGCCGGCGGCACGCAGCTCGCGCTCTACGCCGATCTGCAGGCGCTGCTCGAACGCGAAACGCTGTGGCTGCTGCGCAATGCCGACTGGACCAGGCCGCTCGAGGACCTGGTGCTGAGCTACGCCCAGGGGGTGACCGATGTGTCGGGGCTGCTCGGCACCCTCGTGCCGCCCTCGGTGGAGCGCACAATCGCCGGACGCGCCGAAGCGTTCACCTCAGGCGGCGCGCCTGCCGGGATCGCCCGCCGCATCGCCGAGCTCAGCGCGCTGAGCTTTGCCACCGACATTGCGCTCGTCGCCGACCGCACCGAATCGCCGGTGGCGGCCGCGGCCGGCGCGTTCTTCGGCGTGCTCGAGGCCTTCGGCCTGCCCGAAATCGTCGACAAGGGTAGCCGCATCGTGCTCGCCGACCGCTTCGACCGCATGGCGCTCGACCGGGCGCTGGCCAATCTCATGCGGGCCCAGCGCGATTTGACCGCCGACGTGCTCGGCTTCGGCCGCGGCGAAGTCGCGACCCGCCTCGCCGCCTGGCGCCAGGAGCGGCCCGACGCCGTCGAGCGCGTTGCGGCCGCCGTGGGCAATCTCACCAAGGGCGAATTGACGGTGTCGCGGCTGTCCGTGGCCGCGGGGCTGTTGTCCGATCTGGCGCGATCAGCTTGAAGCTGGGCGGAGCGATGTGTATGTTCTAGAGAAATCATACACATCGGAGGTTCCGACGATGCGCACCAACATCGATATCGACGACGACCTCATGGCCGCCACCATGGAACTGAGCGGCAAAACCACCAAAAAGGACGCAGTTGAAGAGGCCATGCGCCAATACACGCGGAACATGAGGCTCAAACGCTTCATCGCCGAGACCGCCGGGATCGGATGGGAAGGCGATCTCGAGGAAATGCGCCGCGACCGGGCCTTCGGCGAAGATGGCTGGGCGTACGATCCGAAGAAATGATCGTTCCGGACAGCTCGGTCTGGATCAACCACTTCCGGGGCGCCATTTCGCCCCAGGTGACCTGGCTGCGCTCGTTCGCTCTCGACACGGGAGTTGTCGTTGGCGACGTCGTGGCGCTGGAAGTTCTGCGTGGAGCCTCCAACGACCGGCAGGCCGCGACATTCCGTGCCGGATTTGAACAGCATGGGATCATGCCCATGCTGAACCCGGCACTGGCGGTCGAGGGTGCAAGCCACTACAGGCGGCTACGGTCGCGCGGCATTACCGTATCCAAGACCGTGGACCTGATCATCGCGACCTTCTGCATCGCCCACGGCTACGAGCTTTTGCATCAGGATCGCGACTTCGATCATTTCGAGCGGCACCTCGGACTGAAGGTGCTGCACCCGGCCTAATGCCGGAAGTGGCGCATGCCCGTGAACACCATCGCGACGCCGCGCGCGTCGGCGGCATCGATCACCGCCTGGTCGTTGACCGAGCCGCCCGGCTGGATCACCGCCGTGGCGCCGGCGTCGACCGCCGCCAGCATGCCGTCGGGGAACGGGAAGAAGGCGTCGGAGGCGACCACCGACCCCTTGGTGAGGGCGCCCTCAAGCCCCGCCTGCTCGGCGGCATCGACGGACTTGCGATGCGCGATGCGGGAGGAATCGACGCGGCTCATCTGCCCCGCGCCGATGCCGACGGTCGCACCGTCCTTGACGTAGATCACGGCGTTGGACTTGACGTGCTTGGCGACGGTCATCGCAAGCTTGAGGTCGCGCAGCTCGGTTGCGGTCGGCTGCTTTTTGGTGACGACCTTGAGCTCGAGATCGTCAACCCGGCCGTTGTCCCGACTTTGGACCAGCATTCCACCGCTCAGCGACTTGAAGGTCAGGCCCGGGGCGCGCGGATCCGCCAGCGAACCGGTAACGAGGAGCCTGAGGTTCTTCTTCATGGCGATGATCTTCTGTGCCTCGTCGGTTGCCGACGGCGCCACGATGACTTCGGTGAAGATCTTGGTGATCTCTTCGGCCACCGCCGCATCGATCTCGCCATTGAGTGCGACAATGCCGCCGAAGGCCGAGACCGGATCGCAGCGATAGGCCTTGCGATAAGCGTCGAGCAGCGATGTGCCAGTGGCGACGCCGCAGGGATTGGCGTGCTTGATGATCGCCACCGCCGGCACCTTCGGATCGAACTCCGAGATGAGTTCGAACGCGGCGTCGGTGTCGTTTAGGTTGTTGTAGCTCAGCGACTTGCCCTGCAGCTGGCGCGCGGTCGCCACACCAGGCCGGTTGTCGCCACTGGTGTAGAAGGCCGCCCACTGGTGCGGGTTCTCGCCGTAGCGCATCACCTCGCGCAGCTGCCCGCCAAAGGTGCGATATGGAACATCGTTGTAATCGAGCGTGCGCGCGAACCAGCCCGAGATGACTGCGTCGTAGGCGGCGGTGCGGGCATAGGCCTTGGCCGCGAGCTTCTGCCGCATTTCGTAGGGGACGCCGCCCTGCTGGCGGATCGCCTCGAGCACGGGCTCGTAATCGTTTGGATCGACGATGACGGTGACATAGGCATGGTTCTTGGCGGCCGAGCGGATCATCGCCGGGCCGCCGATATCGATGTTCTCGATCGTCTCGTCGTAGGCGGCGCCCTTCGCGATGGTCGCCTCGAACGGATAGAGGTTGACCACCACGAGGTCGATGGCGCCGATCTGGTGCTGCTCCATCGCCGCCTTGTGCGTGGGGTTGTCGCGCACCGCGAGCAGGCCGCCATGCACCTTGGGATGCAGCGTCTTGACCCGGCCGTCCATCATTTCCGGAAAGCCGGTGAGATCCGAGATGTCGCGGACCGCAGCGCCCGTGCCGGCGATCAGCTTCGCCGTCCCGCCCGTCGAGACCAGCTCGACCCCGAGCCGCGCCAGCTCCCTGGCGAAATCTTCCATGCCGGTCTTGTCGAAGACGCTGAGCAGGGCACGCTTGATGGGGACGATCGCGGACGGACTGGACATGAGGCTCCCGTGGGGTTTGAGGGGTGCCCAGGCGAGCGGCGGCTCAGGTTCGCGTTCCCCGATGGTGGCCCATCTTGTCTCGCCAGTCGCGCGAACGGCCGGACCTATCGCAGAAATGCGCAGCGATGGAAAGTGGTTGCCGCGTCAGCCTTCGTCGAGGGTGAAGATCCAGCTCACTTCCTGGACCTCGCCGACCAGCACGTCGAGCACGATCTGGCGGGTGCGGTGGAAGCCGAAATAGGCTGACTGCCGAACGCTGTCCTCCACCCGCATGTCGGCGCCGTCCCAGAGGAAGTTCCAGACCGCGCCGGAATTGAGCTTGAGCTTCAGCATGTCGCCGGCCTGGCTGACCTGCGTCTGATGCGCGAGATGGAAGCGGATGGCGCAGGCGCCTGACATGCGGCCGCGCGCCTTGAGCATGCGCTCCTGCCCGACCAGCGAATTGCCTTCGGCGAGCAGGGTCAGCCGCCGCTCCAGCACGACACCGAAGCGGTCGGCATAGCCGTGCGTGCGCATCACCAGTGAGTGATCGGCGTCATCGGCGCTAATCTCGGGATCGCGCCCGATCTGGACCACATGGTTCTTGAGCGGTCCGCGGGTCGGAATGGCGGCCGCCGAGAGGGCATTGATGGTGGGCGCCGAATGAGCGATGCCCTGCCGGAACAGCAGTTCGCTCTGTTCCATATCCGCCGGGGCCGGCCCGCAATTGCACACCACGAGGTCGCGGCCGTGGCTGAACTCGAACGCCAATGCGCTCGCATGCATGTGGCGGGCAAAAGCGGGCGCCGGGACGAGGCCGGAATCGGCCACGACGATCGACCGGCCCCAGATCAGCCGGCCGTAGCCGCCGGCCGTGCCGGTGGTGCGGGCGCGCGCCGGATTCTGCGCCTGCACCGACACGATGATGTCGTGCGCCATCTGTCCCGTGCCGTTGAAATAGGCCGCCTCGCCCGTGCCCAGCGAGATGGCGTCGAGCGCCACATGCATGGCGTCGAGCAGCTCGCTGAGCTCGTTGCGGTAGGTGTCGGACTGCCGCAGCAGCGCCTGGCGCAGCGTCGTGAGCTCGACCATCAGCATGAGCTGGACCTTGGCCGAGCGCGAACGATGCAAGCCGTCCTCATCGATCTGCTTGTCGAGCAGGCTGGTGACCGTGCGCAGGCGCGCCGAGATCTCGGCATCGCGGTCCTGGTTGCAGATCGACACGCCGAGCAGCGCCATCGCCGCCATCAACTGGTCGACCGGATGTTCGGCGAACGGCGCCCTGAGCTTGAGCGACTGGATTTGCGTGCCGAGCGAGCGGGCGATGAGCGCCGCGTCCTCGGCATTGGCGCCCTCTACCAGTATGCCGAAATGCCTCAGCCAGTTGAGAACGCGCTGCGCCGTCAGCGACAGGCCCCAGACCGTCCGGTCGAAGCGGCCATCGCGCTCGATCCAGTCGAGCGTGAGGGAGCGTGCAAAGCCGCGTTCCTCGTCAGTGCGGGCATCACGAAAATGCCGGAGCCAGGCGAAGGCCTGGAGGTCGTTGAACCAGTCGTCGTGCACCATCTCGACGGCGAACGGCGAGACGCCGTTGGTGTCGACGAGCTTGGACGCCAGCAGGTAACGCCCCTGCATCATTTCGAGCGCGGATTCGCGGTCGGTGGGGCGAAATTCACTCAGCGCGTTGGCGTAGTCTTCGTTGCCAGGCCCGGTCCACACCCAGCGGATCAACGGATTGCTGACCGCGAAGTCGGCCAGCCGTTTCGCACTGCGGCGCGCAAGGAACGCTATCGGGTTTGCCAACCGGTCCTCTCACACCCCACGGGCACCCGCCCGACACCGGGCCGTGCCCGATCACGCACAATATTCAGCGGCGCCGGAAGCGCGCAACGAAGAACCCGTCCAGCGTGCCGCCCTTTTCCCCAGGAACGGTCAGGCCCGGGTGGGTCCGCACGACGCCGTCTTTGGTCACGGCAGCGGCCCATCCGTCAAGCTCCGTGGCATCTATGGGCAACAGGTCGAGGCCTTGCGACAGTGCCCAGACGGCCTGCTGCTCGCCCTCCTGCGGCTCGAGCGAACAGACGCAATAGATCAGAACGCCGCCCGGCCTGAGACAGTCGCGCGCCTTCAGGATGAGCTTTTGCTGTAGGGCCGGGCGGCTGGCGATATCGGCGGAATCGCGGTGCCAGACGACGTCCGGATGCCGGCGGAACGTGCCGGTGGCCGAGCACGGCGCATCGAGCAGGACGCCGTCGAACGGCGCCTCCGGGACGTAATCGGCAGCGTCGGCCGTGACGATCCCGGCGGTGTAGTCGAGCCGCTCGAGGTTTTGCCGGAGACGGTCGATGCGGGCTGGGTCGCGGTCGACGGCGGTGACGTCGTAGCCTGCCTTGATGAGCTGTGCGGTCTTGCCACCCGGGGCGGCGCAGAGGTCGAGCACCCGGGCGCCCGCCTCGAGCCGGAGGAGCCGCGCCGGGATCGCGGCGGCGGCGTCCTGCACCCAGAAGGCACCCTCGGCATAGCCGGGAAGCTGGTCGACGGCCCGGTCGCGGTCGACGAGGCGGACCGTATCGGCGAGCACGGGCGAGGCGCCGAGTCCGGGGTCACCGGCCTTGAGCGTCAGGTCGAGCGGCGCGCCATCGCGGAGCGCCCGGCCGAATGCCTCTACGGCCGCATCGCCATAGGACGTGCGCCAGGCCGCGAGCAGCGAGGCCGGAAACAGCGCCGCCGCATCGAGCACGACACTATCGCGCCGGCGCTGGGCTTCGCGCAACACGCCGTTCATCAGCTTGACCAGGTGCTGGCTCCCGGGATCGGCCCGCATCGCCTCGCCGGCGAGGAACAGCGCCGAATGATCGCCCAGATCGGGCAGGAACAGGAGCTGGCCCAGGCTCAGCCGCAGGATCGGCTCGAATCGTCCGGACTTTTTCGGCAGACCACGCTCCAGCAGCGTATCGATGAGCCTGGAGATCGGTCCGTTGTAGCGGAGCGCCGTGGTGACCAGGCGGTTGCCCAGCGCCCGGTCGCGCGGATCGGCGATCTCGGCGGCGGTAAACGGCGAAAAGCTCGCGCCCTTGAGCACCGCCTGCAGCCGGTCTGCCGCCATCAGCCGCAGCCTCAAGCCCGCTGCTTCCTTCGATTTCGCCAAGCCTTAGCCCCAGGGTCCGCGCTGATGCGGCTCCTCGCTATCGGTAAATTGCGGCACGCGCCAGCCGGTGGCGGCCGCCCTATCCGCGAAATGGGCGCCAACCGGCGGCGCGGAGGGTGCAGCGCGCCCCATCTCGCCCGCGATCTGCTGCAGCTGCGTGATGCGGTTTTCGACCGAGGGGTGGGTGGCGAACAGATTGTCCATGCCGGCGCCGCGCAGCGGATTGAAGATGTACATATGCGCCATCGCCGGCGACCGCTCGGCCGCGACATTGACCGTGCGCGGCGCGATCCCTGAGATTTTCTGCAGCGCCGAGGCGAGCGCCAGCGGCTCGCCGGAAATCTCGGCGCCGCCCCGATCGGCGGCGTATTCGCGGGTACGGCTGATCGCCATCTGCACGAGCCCCGCGGCGAGCGGCGCAAGAAACACCATCAGCAACGCTCCGACCCCGCCGAGCGGATTGTCGCGCCGATTGCCGCCGCCGAAGAACAACCCGAACTGCGCCAGCATCGAAATGGCGCCGGCCAACGTCGCGGTGATGGTCATGGTCAGCGTGTCGCGGTTCTTCACGTGCGTGAGCTCATGGCTGATGACGCCGGCGAGCTCGTCCTCGTTGAGGATGCGCAACAGGCCCGACGAGACCGCGACCGCCGCGTTCTGCGGATTGCGGCCGGTAGCGAAGGCATTGGGCTGATCGGTATCGATGATGTAGAGCCGCGGCGTGGGCAGGCCGGCGCGGCCGGCCAGCGTCGCCACCATCCGGTGCAGCTCCGGCATTTGCCGCGGGTCGACCTCGTGCGCATTCTGCATCGAAAGCACCATGCGGTCGGCATTCCAGTAGGCGAAGAAATTGGTGCCGATGGCGACCAGCAGCGCAATCAGCATGCCCGCCTGGCCGCCGATGAAATAGCCCACCACCATGAACAGCGCCGTGAGCGCCGCAATCAGGACACCGGTTCTGAGCAGATTGGCCATCGACGTCTCGACACGCTGAAACACTGACCGGTAAGATGGGAAGCATGGACCAGACCGACAAGCCGGCGGCGAAGCCGCTCCCCGACGCGGCCCGCCGGGCGCTCGCCGAAGCCGAGGCGCGGCGCCGCGAGATCGACGCGAAAATGGCGGCGCAGCCCACGGAAAAGGGCGGCCGGGGCGGGCTCGATCCGGCGCGTTACGGCGACTGGGAAATCAAGGGCCTGACCAGCGACTTCTAGGGCAGCACCGTGACGCCGCGCCGGCGTGCAGCGGTGGCAAGATCAGCATCGAGCGTGGCGAGGTCGGCTCCGAGGCGCAACGCAAGTTCGAGGTAGGATGCGTCGTAGCTGGTGAGGCGCTCGGCTCGCGCGAGATCCAGCGTCGCGGTCCAAGCATTGGCGGCCGTGTCTTCGTCGACCTCGATCCCCATCCGGTTGATGCGTTCGAGACTGCCGGACACTTCAGCCGCGGTTATCCGCTTCCTGCGCTCCCCGACAAGCAGGGCGTTGGCAAGCTCGAGGTGAAAAATCCCCGGCACAACTGCCGTCTCCAGGGCAACACGGCGGCCGATCGCCTCCGTCACCATAGCGCTCTCGTCATCGAAGCACCAAGTCAGCGCGACCGAAGCATCGATGACCAGCGTCACATCCGGCCCTCGTCCCGCAGGGACTTCCAGTCAAGACCACCCAGCGTGGTGCCCTTGCGCAACCTCCGAAGCTCTTCGAAAGCCTTCAGAGCTGCGACGGGATCATGGGTCGTTGCCCTGACCATCTTGACTAGCGGCTTGCCATGCTTGGTGATCGTGATCTCTTCGCCGGCCGCCGCGCGCTCGACCAGTGAGGAAAACTTCGTCTTTGCATCTGCAACGCCAAAAGCAGTCATTCGCGCCTCCTATTTGACCAGAATTCTGGTCACAATAATCCGGCCTGGGCCAAACTTCAATCACGGCACCGGTTTGAGCCCGCCCAGCTTGCACACGATCGCCCACTCCGCCGGCGTCACCGGTTGCACCGAGAGGCGGGAGAGCTTGACCAGCGCCATGTTCTCGAGGCCCGGCGTGTGCTTGATCTGTTCGAGCGTCACCGCCTTGGGCAGCGGCCGGTCGGCGACAACGTCGACGCACTCCCAGACCACCTTGCCGCTGGCGTTGGGCTCGGCGGTCGAGTCCGGATGCGCGAGCTTGACGACGCGCATGATACCCACGATCTCCTTGCCGATATTGGAATGGTAAAAGAAGGCGAGATCGCCGATCTTCATCAGCTTCATGTTGTTGCGCGCCGTGAAATTGCGCACGCCGTGCCACTCCTCGACCGGCTTGTTGGTGAGGTCGGTGAAACTGAAAACGTCCGGCTCGGACTTCATCAGCCAGTAGGCCATCGTTTCTCTCCCTGGAACGCTGCTTCAGGCGCGCATCTTGTTGACGACCGTCTTCCACGGCTTGACCATCACCATATCGAACAGCCCTGCCTCGATATAGGGATCGCGGTTGAAGGCGGCGCGCGCCGTGTCGAGGCTCTCGGACTCGATGATGACGATCGAGCCGACACTCTCGCCCTTGTCGTTGAGGAACGGCCCCGCGAGCTGCAGGCTATCGCCGAGATTGTCGAGGAACTCGAGATGGTCGGGACGCACCCGCAACCTGTCCTCGACGGCATTGGGGCGGTCGAGGGCGACCAGGGCAAACAGCATTCTAGTTCTCCCGTTTGAGGGGGCGCGACATCAGCCCCGCAACGATGCGTTCGATCGATACCGTGCCAGACAACAGCTGATTGACCGCATCGATCAGCGGCGCCTCGACGCCGGCGCGCTGCGCCAGAGCCTTCGCCACGGGGGCGGTGAACACGCCCTCCGCGAGGGTGCGCGGCTCCAGCGTCTTGCTGCCGAGCGCGACGCCATGTTGATAGTTGCGCGACTGCGGCGAGGTGCAGCTCAAGGTCAGATCGCCGAGGCCGGCAAGGCCGGTGAGCGTTTCTGCGCGGCCGCCCAGCGCCGGCACGATCCGGCCCAACTCGGCGAAAGCCCGGGAAATCAGGCCGGCCCGCGCCGAGGCGCCGAGCTTGGCGCCTTCGACGGCACCGGCCGCCAGCGCGTAGACATTCTTGAGTGCACCGCAGAGCTCGACGCCCGGGATGTCGCCCGCCGCATAGAGGCGGAAGCTCGGTCCGGCGAGCGCCGCGGCGATCGCTTCCGTCGCGATATCGTCGTCGCCAGCAAGCGTGACAGCCGTCGGACGGCCCGCAGCAACGTCGGTCGCAAAGCTCGGGCCCGAAAGAACATACGGCACGGCGCTGGGTGCAAGCTCGGCCAGGATCTCGCTCTGCCGCATGAGCGTGGTGTGCTCGAGCCCCTTGGCCGTGAGAACGACCGGCTCGCCGAGATGACCAAGCGTCATGAGGACCCCACGCGTCGCCTGTGCCGGCACTGCAAGGATCAGGAGATCGGCGCCGCTGTAGCGGCTGGTGGCCGAGATGCGGTGCGAGAGCTTGATGAGCCCCAGATGCTTGCGGTTGGTGTGGGCGACGTTGATTTCGGCCAGCGCGTCGGGATCGCGGCCGATCAGCGTAACCTGACGGCCGGCGGTGGCGGCGGCCTGCGCCAGCGCCGTGCCCCATTCGCCGGCGCCGATGACCGCCACCCGCTCAATGGCCATGGCCCAGCCCCATATCGGGCGAATCGAGCGGCCAGCGGGCTTTTGCCGCGATATCGAAGCCGTCGGTGTCGCCCAGCGCCAGCCGCTCGGCCCCGGCCCAGGCGACCATGACACCGTTGTCGGTGCACAGCGGGATTGGTGGAACGACGAGCTGCGCGCCCGCTTCCGCCGCGACGGCACGAAGTCCGCCGCCGATCGCCTGGTTCGCGGCGACGCCGCCGGCGACCACGAGCACCGGCCGGGTGTCCGGCATCTGCGCCGCAAAACGCGCCAGGGCGGCGCGCGCGCGGGTGCTGACGATCTCGGTCACCGCGTGCTGGAACGAGGCGCAGATGTCGGCGGCATCCTGATCGGTGAGCGGCGCAATGGCTTCGGCGGCGAGCCGGACCGCGGTCTTGAGGCCTGAGAAGGAAAAATCCAGCCGATCCTGGTTGAGCAGCGGCCGCGGGAAATCGAAGCGCCGGGGATCGCCGGCGCTCGCCAGTTTTTCCACCTCGGGACCACCCGGCACGCCCAGGCCCAGCAGCTTGGCGACCTTGTCGAAGGCCTCGCCGAGCGCGTCGTCGATGGTGGTGCCCCACCGCTCGTACTGCCCGACGCCGCGGACCAGCACGAACTGGCTGTGACCGCCCGAGACCAGCAGCAGCAGGTAGGGGAACTGCAGGCCATCGGTCAGCCGCGCCGTGAGCGCGTGCGCCTCGAGATGGTTGACCGCGATCAGGGGCTTGCCGAGCGCTGCCGCCAGTGCCTTGGCGGTGGTGAGCCCCACCAGCACACCGCCGATGAGACCGGGTCCGGCGGTGGCGGCGATGCCGTCGACGTCGCTCAGCCGCAGCCCGGCCTCGGCCGCCGCACGGGCGACGATGTGGTCGAGACGGCTGACATGGGCGCGGGCGGCGAGCTCAGGCACCACGCCGCCATAGGGCGCGTGTTCGGTGAGCTGGCTGTAAACGACGTTGCTGAGGATGCGGCCGGTCCCGGACGCGTCGCGCGCAACGATCCCCGCCGCCGTCTCGTCGCAGCTCGTTTCGATGCCCAGAAGCCGCATTGCGCCTGCTTTCGCTCCAGTTTAAGGCGTGCCCAACTCGCTATAGGGGACCGCCCGGCTTTGCAATCTTCGCCCTTTCTGCGCATCGGAACCCGCGGCTCGGCGCTCGCCATGGTGCAGGCACGACTGGTGCAGCGGCTGCTGGCCGAGGCGCACGGCGTCGATCCGGAGCGCATTGAGATCCACCCGATCACCACCTCGGGCGACACCCTCAAGGACGCGCCGCTCAGCGAAGTGGGCGGCAAAGGCCTGTTTTCCAAGGAGATCGAGGCGGCGCTCGATACCAACGAGGTCGACATCGGCGTCCATTCGTCCAAGGACATGGCGACCACGCTTCCCACCGGGCTGAGGCTCGCGGCCTTCCTCGAACGCGAGGATATCCGCGACGCCTTCGTCTCGCTCAAGGCCAGGTCGCTCGACGACCTGCCGCGAGGCGCCAAGCTCGGCTCGTCCTCCCTGCGGCGCGCCGCCCAGATGCTGCGGGCCCGTCCGGATCTCGAAATCGTGCCCTTCCGGGGCAATGTCGACACCCGACTGCGCAAGCTCGAGGACGGGATCGCCGACGCCACGCTGCTCGCTGTGGCGGGGCTGAACCGGCTCGGGCGGCAGCACGAGATAACATCGTATCTCGATCCGGAGCGCTTTCCGCCCGCACCGGCACAAGGGGCCATCGGCCTGGAGATCCGGAACGCCGACCAGCGCACCGCCGATCTCATCGCGCCACTGAACCACGGGCCGACGGCGACCGCGGTATTGGCGGAGCGGGCGCTGCTCGGGGCGCTCGACGGCTCCTGCCGAACGGCGATCGGGGCCGTCACCCGGATCGAGGGCGAGACCCTGCGCCTCAAGGGTGAAATCCTCTCCCCCGACGGGCAGATCGCCATTTTCGGCGAGCTTTCGGGTGCTGCCGCCGAGCCGGCCAGGCTCGGCCACGAACTGGGCCAAATCCTCCGCGACAAGGCGGGTTCAGACTTCTTCAAACTGTTCCCGGCATAACCGAAGCGATGGTCAGACTGCTCGTGACACGGCCCGAACCCGATGCGAGCGAGACCGCAGCCCGGCTCAATGCCCTGGACATCGAAGCCGTGATCGAACCCCTCTTGATCGCCCAGACCCTTGCGACCGGACTGCCCGAAGCGGCCGGCTTCGCCGCCATGGCCATCACCAGCGCCAACGCATTGCGAGCCCTGGATGAACGCGGCGAGTTGCCGCGCTTCCTCGGCCTGCCCGTCTATGCCGTGGGCGACCGCACCGCGGCAGTCGCGCGCGGCTACGGCTTTGCCAGCGTCACCAGTGCAAAGGGCAGTCTCGGCGACCTCGTCGCCCTGCTGGCCAAGGCTGGGGTCCGCGGCCCGGTGTTCCACCCGGCGGCGCAGCAGCAATCGGGCGATCTTGCCAAGGCGCTGGCGCCCCATGGTGTGATGGTGATCACCACCCCGGTCTATGCCATGCGCCCGGCAAACGAATTCAGTGCGCGCCTGCGCGCCGATCTCGCAGCCGATGCCATAGACGGTGCGTTGTTCTATTCGCGGCGGACGGCCGAAACCTTCATCGGCCTGGTCCGTGACGTCGACGCTTCGCCCCGGCTCAGGATGCTCTGCCTCTCCGAACACATTGCCGAACCGCTGATAAGCGCCCATTTCGTGCGGGTGTCGCTGGCCGACCACCCGAGCGAGGAGGCCATGATGAGCCTCGCGCTGTCGTTTGCCCGCGACGGAAAACAGGGCATGATGGCCGAAGGAAGGATTTAGCGATGGCTGACCGCTCGACCGGCCCCGTCAAGCCACCGGTGATCGACCTCACCGCCCGCACCGGCGCGCGCCCCGACAGCGAGACGCGCAGCGCCGCCAACGATACGAGCGAGCGCCCGGCCTCGACGCGGCCGCCGCTCGATCTGCGTGAGGCAAACTGGGCGCTGCTCGCGGCGGTCGGCGTCGGCGGCGCGGTGCTGGGCACGCTCCTCACCTACCTGCTCGCGACTGTGGTGCCGCTGCCGAGCCACCTGCCCGCGCTGCCCCCGGACCTTACCCAGGCGGTGAGTGCGCAGGGCGACAAGCTCACCACGCTGACTGATGCCGTGGGCACACTCGAGGACACCACGAAGAAGACGCAGGTGAGCCTCGATGCAACGATCACCCAGCTCGATGGCGACATGACAACGGTCAACAAGCAGGTCGCCGACCTCAAGGCCGCGATCCCGCCAGCGCAACCGGCGGTCGACCTCGGCCCGCTCAACGAGCAGCTCAAGACCCTCAAGGCGCAGGTCGATGCCATGGCTGCGGGCGCCTCGGGCGGCGACGCCGCGGCCATCGCGCAGAACATCAGCGACCTGCAGACCGCGGTCGCGAGCGTCACCTCACGCCTGGGCGGCGTCGACCAGACGCTGACGGCGCTGCGCACCGATCTCGACGCCGAGCGCAAGGCGCTGGCCGATCACATCAACGCCGCGCTGCCCAAGGAGGTCGGGCCGGCGATGAAGCTGCCGCTGCTGTTGAGCGGGCTCGAAAGCGCCTTCGCGACCGGCCGCCCGTTTGCCGGCGAGCTCAGCGCTCTCGCGGTGGTGATGCCCGACCTGTCGGTGCCGCCGGAGCTGAAGAATGCCGCAGCGACCGGCCTCAGCCGCCCGGATGCGCTCGACCTCAAATTCGAGGCGACACTGCCCGAAATTCTTGCTGCGCGCGACCACAGTTCCGGGGACTGGGCCCAGAATGCGGTCGATTGGGCCAAATCGTTGCTCGCGGTTCGGCCGGCGAGCGAAGAAGCCGGCAGCGATCCGGAAGCCGTGGTCTCGCGGCTCGAGGGGGCGATGAACCGGCATGACTATGCTGCCGCCAAGGCCCTGCTCGCGCAGCTGCCCACTCCGATGCAGCAGGCCGCGGCTCCCGTGGCACCCGATATCGATGCGCACGCTGCCGCCGACCAGCTGGTGGTCGACCTGCGCAGCAAGGGCCTCGCGGCGGCGGAGACCACCCCGTGATCCGGCTTGCGACCTGGATCGTCTTTTCGCTCATCGTCACGGCCGTCATCGCCTGGCTGGTGAGCCTGCCCGGCACGGCGCTGATCGAAGTCGCCGGCTACAAGATGCAGCCGCGGCTCGGCATGGCGGCGTTCCTGATCGCGGCCGGCCTCGCCGCGGTGATCATCTTCTGGAGCGTGCTGCGCCGCATCCTCGACGCGCCGCGCTATTTCGCCAAGCTCAACCGCGACCGCCGCCGCGACCTGGGCGTCGCCGCGCTCAGCGACGGCTTCGTGGCGCTGCAGGCCGGCGACCCGAACCGGGCCCGGGTTCTGGCGCGCGAAGCGCGCAGCAATCTGCCGCGCAACCACGCGGCACAGCTTCTGGAAGCTCGTTCTGATCTGGCGCTGGGAGACATGCAATCGGCGCGCGAGCACTACCGGGCGCTGATCTCTAACAAGAAGACCGCGGTCGCCGCACTTGCCGGTCTCTACGAGCAGGCGCGCACCCAGGGCCGCGCCGATGCTGCCTTGAGTTTTGCGCAAAAGGCCTCGGCGCTGGCGCCACAGACCCGCTGGGCATCCGACGCCGTGCTCGACGATCTGACGCGCCGCGGCAAGTGGGACGAGGCGCTCGCCCGGACCGCCGCCGAGACCGCCGTGACCCGTGAAGAAAAGATGCTCAAGCGGCGCCGGCAGGCGGTGCTCGAAACGGCACTCGCCCGCCAGCTGGCCGAGAGCGATCCGCCAACCGCGCTCGACCACGCACTGGTCGCCTTGAAGCTGGTGCCCGATTTCGTACCGGCAGCGCTGATCGCCGCCCGCATCCAGTCCAACCGCGGCGAGGCGCGGCGGGCCATGAGCCTGCTGCGCCGGGTGTGGCGTGCGACCTCGCACCCGCACCTTGCGGTACTCTACGCCAACGCCCAGACCGGCGCCTCGGCCGTCGACCGCTTGAAACGCGTGCGCGAGTTGATCGACTTGCCCCCCAGCAACCGTCAGGCAGCGATCGTGCTCGCCCATGCCGCGGTCGATGCGTTCGACTGGGCCACCGCCCGCAGCGCACTCGCCGAATATCTGGACAAGGACCCCACTCAAGCCGTCTGCCTGCTGATGGCGGAGATCGAGGAAGGCCAGAACGCCGACCAGGGCCGCGCCCGCGAATGGCTCGCCCGCGCGGTGCGGGCACCGCGCGATCCGGTCTGGGTGGCCGACGGGATCACGTCGGACGACTGGGAGCCGACGTCGCCGGTGACCGGCGAACTCGATGCCTTCGAATGGCGGGTGCCACTCGCGCAGGCTGCAACCAACCGGACCGAGCCGCTGCCGCTGGCCGGCAGTTTGCCGGTTCCGCCCCCCGAAACTTCGCTTGCGCCGCCAACCGCCGCTCAGTAAAAGACCCCCGCTCCGGGCGCGCCCGGCGGTGCGCCGCTTTAGCTCAGTTGGTAGAGCACATCATTCGTAATGATGGGGTCGCGTGTTCGAGTCACGCAAGCGGCACCAGTCCCTTCTCTCGCTAGATCTGACGTTGCGGCGGACTGTGGATGATCGGGTCGAGCAGGCAACCGCCGATCTCGAGGCCCAGCACCACGCCGCCCGGTCCTTGTGCCATGAAGCCGCGCGTCACATCCTGATAGCTGTCGCCGGTATACAGCGAGGTGTCCTGGACCACGGCCTGCAGCCTGTCGCTGGGGATGATCAGGACATTGGCGCCTTTGGCCTCGAAATCATGCACCACGGTATCGAGGCTGGTACATTGTTCGTCGGCGAAGGCGGTGCCGGCGCAAAGACCGGCCAAGGCGGCCGAACAGGCGAAGACGAGCGAACGATGGACAAGGGTCATTTTGTGTCTCCGGGCAAATCTTCGCTCGCCCGCGACGATCGCTGATGCTGGATGCGGCGCTCTCGCCGCGCGTTACCCTCGCAGCAAGCAACGTTGCGCAGGCGCCAACCGATCCCGTCACAGAATCGAGAGAGCCAGGAACACGAGAAGCGAAGGACCGGGGTAACGCTCGCCCCGGTCCTTCTGGGGTGGAGCAGCCTGTTGCGACCGTGGCCGTCCGCCCGTTCCTCAAAAAGAACGGAGGCGCGAAGCCTCCGTCCCTCTCGACGCGGACGAGACAGGCTCGGCTCGCCACGAGGATCGATTGCCCCTTCCTATGGAGATGAGGATCGGGGCTCCGGCTACTGATGGCGGCGTGGCTTTGCGTGAGCCTGTCGCGAAGCTTACATCGCAGTAATGGGCCGGAAGGACGAGAGCCGGCAGTTTGGCTGTGGAGCCCAAGGGTCCAGCCTTGCATCTGCCACACCCGGCGGCCACACGGTCTGGGCGACGCGAACAGCAGCCGATTCGCTCCGTGCCGCGGCTGGCGGGCCGTGGGAGCGAGGATCGTCGGACCTCTCGTCGCCAGATCGCAGCCAGTTGCGGGGATGCCGCTGATGAAGACGGCCTGGTTTATCGTTGTCCGCAGCGCGGACGCCTGGTGGGTCGATTTCGAGGGCCGCTCGGACGGTCCCTACGAAGACGTCGACATGGCCAAGATCGAGGCCATCAGCAAGGCTCGCGCCTTCGACGACGGCGAGCGTCAGGCGATCGTTTATGCGCCCGACGACGAAGGCGTGCAGCGCTCGATCTTCCGTGGCGCGCAACGGCTTGCGGCGCTCCGGGCCGCCAGCTGACGGACTCGAACCGGCACCAACGCAACTTCTCCGATCCATCCGGCGTTCTTTCGTCAACATCACCGGATCGCGTCGCCAGCCTTGCGCGCCGCCTGCGATTTGTCAGGCCGGCTACAGCTGAGCTGCGTCGACGTTCCGGATCACAGGAAGGAACGTCAGATCATGCGCAAGTCCGATATCGACCATATGCTCGAAGTCGCCGTGGCCAAGGCCCTCGGCGTTAAGCTGCCGCACCTGCGCACCGCCGCCCGATCGCCGCGCAAGCCCGTGCAGGCGCATCGCTCGGTCAAGCGCGCCGCCTGACGGCTCAGTAGTCGGCTTCGTCCTGGGCCGCCCGCACCGACGGGTGTACCCAGATCGGCATCTGATAGGGCGGCGCAAAAATCTGGCGCCGCTCTTCGTCTGTCGAGTCGAAAAACGGGTAGCGGCGCAGCGTCTTTTCATAGACTTCCTGCGCCCTGGTACCCCATAGCTCCATCGGGAAGCCGACACCCGGATATTCCCGTGCCGGGCACATCAGGCTCGAGCTGAGGACACGCTTGTAGAACGCCCCGTGCTCCGGCCGGACGCAGTGCAGGCCATAGGTGGCGCGGAAGTGCCGCGTCGCCATCACCGCCAGCCGCAGCGTCAGGAAGGGCAGCGCCGGATAGGCGAGGCTCATCTCGAAGTCGACGGTAAAGCGCGTCGGATCGACGAACGTCGCGCCCTGCTCGAGCAGTGGCTTCAGGACATCGGCGAACAGTGTGTTCGCCGGAGACCGTGGATGTTCGGCCGTAACGTGATGGATCCGCAGCGAAGACGCCAAGGTGCCGTCGATATAAACGCCGAAGTTCCATGAATTGGGATAGACGTCGTAGTCGTCGAACTCGTCCCGCAGCAATCCAAGACTGTTGAACGGAATGAAGTTCTCGCGGCGATAGGCGTCATAACGCAGCTTATAGACCTGATCTTCCAGGTCGGACGGCTGCACACGTCGGTATTCAACACGATCCAAAATATCAATCAGCGTTCCGGCAAAACTCGACACCGGAGCCAGCTGGTTCTGAGCGGCCACACTCATCACTCAATCCCCAAAACCTGAGTGTGAGTTGTAACCCTTTCTTAAGGATAATTGAACTGCGGCAAACGCACACCAGCGCTGCAAGAACGCCGTTCTGGCGTCGCTCGTGGCAAAAAACCTCAAGGATACGAAGATCTTAACGCGAATTAACCAAGATTGCGGATACGCGCCTCGGCGGGCTGGGCGCTCGCGCCCTCCATCCGCTCGATCAGTTCGGCGATCTCGCGTTTCGGCAGCGGCACGCCGAACAGATAGCCCTGGATCTGGTCGACTTTGGTGTGAGCCTGAATCAGCGCCAGCTGTTCCTCGGTCTCGACCCCCTCAGCCGTCACGGTGAGGTTGATGTCCTTGCCGAGCTGCGCCACGTTGGAAAGCAGTTTTAGCGAACGGGCATTCGAGGTGATGTCCATCACGAAGCTGCGGTCGACCTTGAGCTTGGTGAAGGGCAGCGCCTGCAGGTAGCTCAGCGACGAGTAGCCGGTGCCGAAATCGTCGAGGGCGATGCCGACGCCGCGCTTGCCAAGCGCCGAGAGAATCTTGGTCGCGTTTTCGCGCTCTTCGATCAGGGCTGTTTCGGTGACTTCGACCTCGAGCCGGCGCGGCGGCAGGCCGGCCGCGGCGAGCGCCGTCAGCACCATGTTCTCGACGTCGCCGTTGCGGAAGTCGCGCGCCGAGACGTTGACTGAAACTGAAATGTCGTTCGGCCAGTTCATGCATTCCGCCGTGGCCGTCCGCAGGGCCCAGCGCGTGATGTCGGAAATGAGCCCCGATTCCTCGGCAATCGGAATGAACAGGCCCGGCGGTATCGTGCCGAGCGTCGGATGCGTCCAGCGCGCCAAGGCCTCGCAGGCAACGACCTTGCGAGTCTTGAGATCGATCAGCGGCTGGAAGGCAAGAGTCAGCCCGCCGGCCTCGACGGCCGCCTTGAGCTCGGTTTTGAGCCGCTGCCGATAGCGGTAGGCGGTATCCATTTCGTCGCGGAACAGCTGGAACTGCGCCTTGCCGTTGCCCTTGGCCTTGTAGAGCGCGAGATCGGCCTTGGTCATCAGTCCGTCGAGGTTGGCATCGGCTTCGGTCGACGCCACCATGCCCACCGAGACATTGGTGGAAAGGCTCTCGCCCATGATCGAGAACGGCGCGCGGAAGGCGGCGAGGATCGCGTCGGCATCGTCCTCGGCGTCGGCCGTCGAGATGGTGCCGGAGCGATAGATGATGAACTCGTCGCCACCCAGCCGCGCCACGAGGCTATTGATCCCGAGCGCGCGCTTCAGCCGTTCGGCGGCTTCGACCAGCAGTCGGTCCCCGACGAGATGGCCGGCGGTATCGTTGACATGCTTGAAGTCATCGATGTCGACGATCATCAGCATGGCGGTGTCGTTCGCCTGCCTGCTGCGGCGGCGATCGAGATCGGCGGCAACCTGCTGGGCAAAATAGCCACGATTGGGCAGGCCCGTCAGCGCGTCGTAGTGCGCCATGAAGTTGATCCGTTCTTCGGACCGCACCCGCTCGGTGATATCTTCGAACAGCAGCACGACCTTGTCGTCGCGCGAGCTCACCGTAACCTCGGTATGACGGGCGTTGGCGAGCTTCAGCACGACCTTGCCGCTGCGGGCGCCGCCCACGACCTGCTGCAGCTCTTCGGCCGAGCGCTGCGGGATCGCGCCGCGACTCGCTGCCTGCGCGATCAGCGCGTTGAACGAGCGCCCCATCCAGCTGCCGGGCACGAAGCTGTCGAACACCTCCTCGGCTTCGCCGTTGACGACAGCGATCAGGCCGTCGGCGGTGAGCATGGCGAGGCCGTGATGCATGGTGTCGAGCGCGGTATCGAGCTCGACCGCCAACCGGTTGGCGTCGACGCGGGCATGCACGGCGCTGAGCAGGACATTGCGCACGTCGGCCGCGAGAAATCGGAACGACACCAGCATCGGCAGCAGCAGCACGCCCAGGATCGGATAGTAGAAGTCGCCCTTGAACAGTAGGCTGCCGCAGAGCAGCGCCACGGCGATGGTGAGCTGGATGTTGAGCATCCGCACCAGCCCAAAATTGCGCGTTACGATGCCCACCATGCAGGCAACCGTGGTGGTCATGCTGATCAGCTCGGCGAACGGGTCGTTGGTGAACAGGAAGCTGATCACGCACCAGAGGCCGCAATTGAGGGCCATGGCCGTGGCCCAGTAGGTGGCGCGGACCTCCCATTTCTCGGCCTCGACCACGTCGGTCGGGCCGACCTTGGCCGCGATGAACTGGGTGATCGCGATATAGCGGCCGATGGCGATGAAGATGAAGAGACCGGTGATGCCCCAGAGCAGGGGAGAGCCGGTCTTGACGGCCGAGGCGCCGGAACCCACCGCGCAACCGAGCACGGCCAGCAGCATGGCGCGCCGGTCGCCATAGACGGCTCGGACCATCGACACATAATCGATGGCAGGCATGGATTTGCTGGCCGGCTCGAACATGAACACCAGGGTCAGTTGACGAAGGATGATGCCGGTAAAGCCGTTAATGCCGCATTTCGAGCCGCGACAATGTGAGGGAAATGGCCGGAATCCCGGGCTTGATCGGCCGAATCGCGGCCGATGGTTTATGGAGCGTTGGGCAAATTGACGCGAATTTGCTGCCAAGTCCGCTGCAATGGGTCGAAATGGGCTTGGTCACGGCTGGGTGAGAACGCGCAGCGACTTGCGCAGGCGTTTGAGCTCCTTCTTGCCGAGAACGGCCCTGGCATGGTCTTCCAGCGTGGCTTGCGCCCGTTTTCGGGCCTCGGCGGCGGTTTGGCCTGCCGCCGTCAGCTGGACGTGCCTGATCCGCCGGTCGGCCGCGTCCGGCACGCGCGCGACGAGACCATTTTTCTCGAGGGCGTCGAGCGATTGCTGCACCGCCTGCTTGCTGAGGCCCAGGCGCGCAGTGAGCTCGGTTTGCGACAAGGCTCCGGCGGCGAGCTGCTCGAGGATGGCGGCGCCGGCCCCCAGGGCGGGCGGGCTCTGCCCGGCAAGGGCCTCGCGCAGCCTTTTGTGCCAGGACTGCGTTGCCTGCTCGAGAATTTTGCCAAGATCGTCCGCCATCTTGACGATAGTGCCGGTGGAACAGCGCAGAGTCGAGAGCAGAGGGGAGAACGACAATGACGGTGCTCACCGAGAGCGAACGGCAGACGGCGCTGCAGCGCCTCGGCGGCTGGCGGGCAAGTGCAGACGGCGGCGCCATCGAACGGGAGTTCAAGTTCAAGGACTTTTCCGAAGCGTTCGGCTTCATGGCGCGGGTGGCGCTGCTGGCACAGGCGGCCGACCACCATCCGGAATGGTCCAATGTGTACAACAAGGTCTCGATCCGGCTGAGCACCCACTCTGAGGGTGGAGTGACCGGCAAGGATGTCGCGCTGGCCGAGGCGATCGACAAGCTCGTCACTTGAAGTTTCGGCCCTTCGGCATGGCCGCACGGGCCTGCCGTTCCGCGGCCTCCTCCTGCTTGAGACGCGGCAGATCGTGCGCCGGCGTGACATCGAGCGTTCCCTCGTCGGCCCGGGCCAGCACCCTGTCTCCCAGGGAGCGGCCACTGGCGAGGGCCGTCAGCTCGCCTGTGAGATCGGTGAACTGCTCGGCGACGACGTGGACCACGAGGCCCTCGACCTGCAACCGGCCGCGCACGCCCATGGCGCGCGACGCGAGGATGGTGCGCCGCTCCGCCTCGAACACTTTCGACCAGATGACGATGTTGGCGATGCCGGTTTCGTCCTCGATGGTCGCAAAGACGATGCCGCTCGCCGTCCCCGGCCGCTGCCGGACGAGGACCAGCCCCGCGACCTCGACGCGATCGCCGTTGCGGTGCCGCGCCAGATCGGCGCAGCGCACGATGCCGCGCCGCTCGAGACCCTGGCGCATGAAGCTCATCGGATGCGCCTTCAGCGAAAAGGACATCGTTCTATAATCGTGGATGACATTCTCGCTGTGCCGCATCAGCGGCAGCTCGGGATCAGCCTCGCCTTCGACCGTCGGACGACCGGCCTGCCGGAACAGCTGCAGCGAGTCCGCGCCATCGCTGCCCTTGAGGCCGCGCACCAGCCACAAGGCTTTGCGCCGATTGAGGCCCAGCGACTGGAAAGCGTCGGCTTCGGCGAGCCGTTCGAGCGTGGCGATCGGCAGCCCCGTCCGGACCCAGAGATCGTGGATCGATCCATATCCCGAGCCCCGCTGGTCGATCAGAGTTTGGGCGTGCGCTTGCTTGAGGCCGGAAATCTGCGAAAAGCCGAGGCGGACGGCCTTGTCCGACCAGATCTGCTCGCGCATCTCGCGATGCTGGTTCCATGCCCGCGGGCCGGCCTTCGGACCATCCTCGAGCGAAGTCTCGTAGTCCGAGCGATTGATATCGACCGGCCGCACCTCGACGCCATGCTCGATGGCGTCGCGGATGAGCTGCGCCGGCGCATAAAAGCCCATGGGCTGGCTGTTGAGTAGCGCCGTGAGGAAGACATCCGGATAGTGGCACTTGAGCCAGCAGGACACATAAACGAGGAGCGCAAAAGAGGCCGCGTGACTCTCGGGAAAACCGTAGGAACCAAACCCTTCGATCTGCTTGAAACAGGATTCCGCAAAGTCCTTGGGATAGTTTTTCACAAGCATGCCGGCGATGAACTTCTCACGGAACGCGGTGACGCCGCCGGTACGCTTGAACGTCGCCATCGAGCGGCGGAGACGATCGGCTTCTCCCGGCGAGAAGCCAGCACCGATGACGGCAATCTGCATCGCCTGCTCCTGGAACAATGGAACGCCCATGGTTTTGCCCAGCACAGCCTCGAGCTCCCTGGAAGGATAGCTGACCTTCTCCTGGCCCAGCCGGCGCTTGAGATAGGGATGCACCATGCCGCCCTGGATCGGTCCGGGCCGCACGATCGCCACCTCGATGACAAAGTCATAGAAGTTGTTGGGCTTGAGCCGCGGCAGCATCGACATCTGCGCGCGGCTTTCGATCTGGAACACGCCGATCGTATCGGCGCGGTGCGTCATCTCGAACACCGGCCGCGTGATCTCGGGTGCATCGTGCGCCTCGGCCTGCAGCTCGGTCATGCGGACCTCGTGGTCGTAGTGCGTCTTCATGAGATCGAACGCACGCCTGAGGCAGGTGAGCATGCCGAGCGCCAGAATATCGACCTTGAGGATGCCGAGCGCGTCGATATCGTCCTTGTTCCACTCGATGATGGCGCGCGTCTCCATCGCCGACTTGCCGATCGGCACCAGCCGGTCGAGCTCGTCGCGCGTGATGACGAAGCCGCCCACATGCTGGCTCAGATGCCGCGGGAAGCCGTGCAGCTCCCGGGCACATTCGAGCACCATGCCAAGCGTGCGCTCGGTCGGATCGAGCCCGAGGCCGCGCATCTCGTCGGCGCTGACCTCGCTGCCCCAGCCCCAGTGCAACTGGTTGATCGCCGAAATCATGTCGTCGGAGAGGCCGAAGACCTTGGCGACTTCGCGCAGCGCGCCGCGCGAGCGATAGCAGATGACGTTGGCGGTGAGTCCGGTGTGATTGCCGCCATACTTGGCATAGACATAGGCCATCACCTCCTCGCGCCGCTCGTGTTCAAAATCGACATCGATGTCGGGCGGCTCGTCGCGCTCGGTGGAGAGGAACCGCCCGAAGACGAGATCGACCTTGGTCGGATTCACCTCGGTGATTTCGAGGCAGAAGCAGACCACCGAATTGGCTGCCGACCCCCGCCCCTGGCAAAGGATTTTGAGCTCGTAGCGGGCGTGCATGACGATGTCATGCACGGTGAGGAAATAGGGCGCGTAGCCCTTGTAGGCGATGAGGCAGAGCTCGGACCAGATCGTGCGCTTGACCGCATCGGGGACGTTGCCGTGGAAGCGCCTCTCGGCACCCTCCCAGGTCAGCCGCTCGAGCGTTTCCTGCGTCGTTTCGTCGGCAATCTGCTCGGTGGGGTAGTTGTATTTGAGCTGGTCGAGGCTGAACCGGATGCGGCGGGCAAAACGCACGGTTTCAGTGATCGCCTCGGGATGCTCGCGGAACAGGCGGCGCATCTCTTCGGGCGTCTTGACGTGCCGCTCCGCATTGACCTCGAGGAGGCGACCGGCGTCATCGATGGTCATGTGCTCGCGGATACAAGTCACGACATCCTGCAGCACACGCCGGCCGGGCTCGTGATAGAGCACGTCGTTGGTCGCGAGCATCGGCACATGCTGGCGCCGGCTGAGATCGGCGATGCGATTGAGCCGCGCCCGATCATCGCCGCCGAAGCGACAGGCCGCGCCGATCCAGACCCGGCCCGGCGCTTTGGTGGCGAGCGCCTGGAGCGTTGTTTCAGTACGCTCCCAGTTGTCCTCGTCCGGCATCAGGATGAAGAGTTGGCCGAGGGTGAAGTCCTCGGCAGTGAGGTTCACGACCGTGGACCGCGACAGCATGGGAGCGAGGTCGCCGAGCTTCAGGATGGGCGCCCCCTTGTCGCTCTCCTTACGGAGGTTGGCAATGCTGAGGAGCTTGCACAGACGGCCATAGGCATCGCGGTCCGTCGGATAGGCGACAATGTCCGGCGTGCCATCGGCAAAGCAGAGGCGCGTCCCCACCAGATAGCGGAAATCCGGGCGCGGCCGCGGCTCGGCATCGCGCAACGCCACGTAGGCCCGCACCACGCCGGCAAAGCTGTTGCGATCGGTGAGTCCAAAACCGTCGAGGCCCAGGACATTGGACGCCATCGCCAGTTCCTCCGGGTGGGACCCGCCGCGCAGGAACGAAAAGTTCGAGGTCGAGACCAGCTCGATGTAGCCCTCTTCGGCACTGCTCATGCGAAGAACCCATGCATGTACCAGCGCGGTTCCCTGGCGATGCCGAGCAGCCCCAGGCGGAACAGCCAGAAGCGGCGCCCACCATCGTCCTCCGCGACGTAGTAGTCGCGCGACAGCTCGCCTTCTTCGTAATAGTCATCCGGCGCTTCGGCGGCCTTGGCAGTCTCGGCAGTATCGGCAGTGAGTTTCAGCGCCTGGCCGGCGTTTCGCCACTCGGCGGCGATACGTTCGGGTCCGGACGCCTTGACGAAACGGTAGGTGACGCGGCGCCAGACCATGCTGGCCGGCGGTGCGTCGGGCACCTCGGCGATGACATTGATCGGCTCGGGCTGCGGCAGCAAGCGCAGCGGACGCGGCGCCCGCACCGGAGGCGCCGTCACCACCGGTTCGGCTGCAGCCACCAGAGCCGGCACCAGCTTCACCGCACGCTCGGGGATGTGCGTGTTGACCGGACGCGATTGCACGACGGCCAGCGGCCCGAGCCGGCTCGCCATGCGGTCATAGAGATGGTCGAGCGTCGCGGCCCCGTCATCGATGCCGAAGGCGCCGACCTGCGTTGCCTCCAATGGGCTCACCGAGCTCGCCGCGAGCCGGATCATATCGATGCCGAAGCCTGCGTCGTACTCGCCGCCCAGCCGCTCGGCGCGATAGGCGAACAACCGGCTGATGTGCCGGGCATCGCGGGTGGCCCGCGCCGCATTGACCGAGAGCGTCATGACCTTGTGGTCGACACGATAGAGGAACAGGTGAAAGGCCTGCGCGCCGATACCCTGCCGCTCGAGCCGCAGCGACAACTGTACGGCGAGATCGTGCGTGCACATCAGAACATCGTCCATGAGCCCGATCGGGTCGGCGAAGCGATGCTCGGCGAAATGCTCCGCCAGCGGCAGGCGCGGGGTCAGTTTCTCCTCCGCCCAGCCGAGCGCCTGGTCGAGCCGCAGCAGGAACGATGCACCGAGGCGGGCCTGCATGCTCGAGCGGTCGCGTTCGTAGAGCTGACCGATGCGCTTCAGCCCAAGCTGGATGAGGCCGTCGATTTGTGCGGCTTCGAGCCGCAATGCCGAGACTGGCATGTGGCTCAGCGCCCTCCCCTCCTCACCTTCGGCGAGCACCTGGCCGGGTGCAAAATGTGCCAATGCCCAGGCGGCGCCGATGGTCGAGGCAATGGCGCCGTCCACCGCATAGCCCAGCGACTCGAGGCGGCTGGAGAGCTGCGCCAGCATTGCGCGCTCGCCCGAAAACAGGTGACTCACCCCGGTGATGTCGAGGCAGAGATCGCCGTAGGGGGCATGATCGGTCACCACCGAGACGATCGGCGAAGCATTGGAATGCCAGTCCGCAAAGTCGGCAAACACCTGTTCGGTGAAAGCCCGGTCGATCTCGCGCGCGTCGAGATTCGGGACGAGCGCCCGGGCATCGGAAAGCGACTGGCCGACGCTCAGGCCCTCCGCCGTCGCCCGCTGGTCGAGCGCGGCGACCCGCATGGCGCCACGCTGCTTCTCCCACAGCACCAGCGGCTTGTCCGATTGCGCCAGCGCCGGCTCAGCCCGCTTCAGACAATCGGTCGCCCAGCGCGGCAGATGCAGCATGAGATAGCGCCGGCCGCCGCGGAACAGCGGCAACTCCGTTTCTGCTCTCGATGTCTGCCAGAACGAACCCATTTTCCGACCAGTCGACCAGATATTCTTCCCCGTCCGGAGCCGCCTTTCGGCGCTTGCCCAGGCTGCCTTTCTCGAGCACCACCCGCCATCGCGGCGGCCCTGGGGCCCGTTCGTCGAAGGGTGGCGACCTGCTGAGCTCAGGGATGATCTTCCAGCGGAATTTTGCGGCGCTCGCTTCCCGGTCCCGTGCATAGCGGACCAGAAAGACGGAAGCGCCGGAGGCGGCCGTCCTGAGGCTCATCCGCCGTGAGGCGGTGAAATCGAGCGCCTTGTGCGCATGCCCGATGTCGGCGACGACCGCCGCCACCGCCTTGCAGGCGACAGCCTCCTCGACCGCCCATAGGAGTTCGATGATCGTCTGCGGCCGCACGAAGACAACCTGCTCGGCCGGAAGCCCGAACCGCTTGAGGCCGAGGCCGTAAGGCAGCCCCGTTTCGAGCGCGTCGGATTGCAGCTGCAGGTACAGAACAGCCGGCCGTGCCGGATCGAGCAGAGATTTGGCCTGAGCGAAGGCAAAGCCGAGCGCCGGGCCGGCGCCGATCAGGCTGTCGGCAAAAACCTCATGCAGGCTGCCGCGCGGCGCGGCGAGAAAACCGCCGGGAATCGCCGGAGCCTCGGCGTCCCTGAGAGCCGGATTGGTCTCGATCGCGGTGATTTGCTGCCGCAGCGTTTCGAGCGCGGCGCTTTTGTTGCCCAGCATGGGGAGGGCTCCCTGTGTTCCAGCCGAAGAGAACAAACAGAGAACATCAGACTCGGTTGCAGAGTCAAGCCGAGACCTTCACGGGATGGCCCTTTTCGCCGATGTGACCGAAAATCCGCGGTTCATGGTCAACAGTGTGTGAGGGCGTCACCGAGGCTTCCGGATTTGGCCGCTCGCGCATTATGTCTCCTGCCATGCTCGATGCCCTCGTCCGCCTGTTTTCCCAGCCCGAACCGTCCGTTTTCCGCAACGACCCCAAGCTGGCCGTCGCCGCCCTGCTCGTTCACCTTTCCGCCGTCGACGGACAAGTCACCGACGACGAAAGAACCGCAGTCCGCGGCGCGCTGATGGACTATTACGACCTCGACGAAACCGAGGTCGACCAGCTGATCGCCGACGCCACCGAGCGCGACAAGGATGCAGTCGATTTCTACCACTTCACCGCGCCCATCTCGGCCCTCGAGGAAAAGCAGAAGACCGACATCATCCGCATGATGTGGCAGGTGGTCTTTGCCGACAAAAAGAACCATGAGCTCGAAGACAACATGGTCTGGCGCATCGCCGAGCTGATCGGCGTTTCCGCCCGCGACCGCACGACCCTGCGCAAACAGATGGCTCGCACCTGAACCATCCCGCAGACCTGCCTTGCCGCGGCGGCGCTTGCATTGTGCCACACTCCTGAGCCAAAACCCGGGGCCTTCCAAAATCCTCGGCCCGGACCTCATGAACATCGACGCTATTGCTATCGGCAAGAACCCGCCCGACGACCTCAATGTGATCATCGAGGTGCCGCTCGGCGGCGAGCCGATCAAATACGAGATCGACAAGGCCTCCGGCGCCCTGTTCGTCGACCGCTTCCTCTATACGCCGATGCGCTACCCCGGAAACTACGGCTTCATTCCGCACACGCTGTGCGGCGACGGCGACCCCCTCGATGTGCTGGTGATGAACTCGCGCCCGCTGGTGCCCGGCGCCGTGGTGCGCAGCCGACCCATCGGCGTGCTGTTCATGGAAGACGACGGCGGCCAGGACGAAAAGATCCTTGCCGTGCCCGTGCACAAGCTCACCGCCATGTAC
This sequence comes from Devosia sp., assembly GCA_051953275.1. Classification (GTDB taxonomy): domain Bacteria; phylum Pseudomonadota; class Alphaproteobacteria; order Rhizobiales; family Devosiaceae; genus Devosia_A. Next base: position 32,682 of record JBQCIY010000092.1, read on the forward strand.
GACAAGGTGCACGACATCGGCGACATCCAGGACATCCAGGTCGAGCGGGTGAAGCACTTCTTCACCCACTACAAGGACCTCGAACCCGGCAAGTGGGCGAAAATCTCGCATGTAGGCGACGCCGCGGACGCCCGCCGGGTGATCCTCAACTCGATCGAGATGGCCAAGGCCGCCAAATAGCGGGCGGATGAAAGCGGCGCCACCGGCGTTGCACTCGACGGAGGGCTTCAATCATGCGCATCGCCGGAACCATCATCGGCATCATCCTCATCCTGCTGGGCGGGGTGTGGATCCTGCAGGGCAGCAACGTCCTCGCCGGCAGCGTCATGTCGGGACAGAGCCAGTGGCTCTATATCGGCATCGTGGTGCTGATCGTCGGCCTCCTCGCGCTCTGGTGGACCTATCGCCGCCGTCGCTGAGATGACCGGTCGCATCGTCCTGCTCAACGGCGCACCGCGCGCCGGCAAGAGCTCGATTGCGCACGCGCTGCAGGCGAGAGGCGATTGGCTGGTGTTCGGCGTCGACGCCATGATGGCCATGACCCCGAAACATCTGCTCCCCGGCATTGGCCTCCGGCCCGGTGGCGAACGCCCTGATCTCGAGGATTTCGTGCAGCGCGCCTATGCGGCGCTGTTCGACGCGCTCGCCGCCTTCGCCCGCAACGGCCTCGACGTCGTCAGCGACATCGGGCTGCACGACGACTACAGCCGGCCGCTGGGCCTCTTGCAGATGGCGCGCGACAGACTGGCAGACCTGCCGGTGCTGTGGGTCGGCGTCCACTGCCCGATCGAGATGATCATGGCCCGGCGCAACACCGACTCCACCGGATACTATGCTGGCGGCGATGCCGTTCCCCCGCCTGTCCAGCGCTGGCAGGACACGGTGCATGCGGGGAAACGATACGACCTCGAAGTCGACACCTCGAGGCTGACGCCGGAGCAATGTGCCGAAGCGATCGAGAAAGCGCTCGGCGACAAATGGAAAAGGCGCGAGATCGCTCCCGCGCCTTGAATTGCTCCGCGTGGGCTCTCAGTGGCCGCCGCCCCAGCCGCCTTGCGGTGCCGGATCCGGCTTGCGGATGAAGAAAGTCGTCACCACCGCCGCCAGCGAGATGATCGCGCCGACCAGGAACGCCGTTCTGATGCCGGCCGCCAAGGCCTCGACATTGTCGATGCCGCCCAGCGACTGCGCCCGGCTCGCCATCACCGCGATGAGCAGTGCAACACCGGCGGCACCGGCGACCTGTTGGATCGAGCCGAGCAGCGCCGAGCCGTGCGAGTAGTACTGCGGCTGGATCGAGCCCAGGCTCAGCGTGAACAACGGCCCGAACAGGAACGAGAAGCCAGTGCACATGATCAGGTAGCCGACGAGGATCAGCGGCCACCAGGTGGTAGTGCCGAGCAGCGTCATCGCCCACAGCACGGCCGAGATCACCATCATCGCCGGAATGATCAGCGGTTTCGGCCCGACCTTGTCGTAGAGCCGGCCGACGAACGGCCCGAGGATCGCCATCCACAGCCCGCCCGGCAGCAGGATCAGGCCGATATAGACCGGCTCGAGCTTGAGCACATTCTGCAGGTAGTAGGGCAAGAGGTTCAGGCTGCCGAACATCGATGCCATGCCGATGACGAACATCACATTGGCGACCGTGAAGTTGTAGGACTTGAAGGTCCTCAGATCGAGCAGCGGCGAGCCCGTCCTCTGCAGGCTGATCTGGCGCCAGATGAAGACGACCATCGCGGCCACACCCACCCCGAGCGCAATCCAGGTCGGGGTCTGGTCGGTTGCGGCATCGACGGTGCCGAGGCCGCTGAGGCCGTAGACCAGGCCGCCGAAGGCGAAGGCCGAGAGAATCACCGACAGCACGTCGAGCGACGCCTTGTGCGGCTCGGTGACATTGACCATGCGGCGGGCGCCCAGGGTCAGCGCGATGAGCGCGATCGGCAGCACCAGTATGAAGATGTAGTGCCACGGCAGGTAGCTGATGATCAGCCCACCGACGACCGGGCCGGCGGCCGGCGCGAGCGACATCACCACTGAGATATTGCCCATCATCCGGCCGCGATTCTGCGGCGGCACCAGCTGCATCACCGTCGTCATCAGGAGCGGCATCATCACCGCGGTACCCGACGCCTGGACGACGCGGCAGAACACCAGCACTTCGAGCGTCGGCGCAAAGATGGCCAGAGCCGTGCCGGCGGAAAACAGCGACAGGGCCAGCATGAAGATCGTGCGGGTGCTGAACCGCTGCAGCAGGAAGCCGCTGATCGGAATCACCACCGCCATCGTCAGAAGGAAAGCCGTTGCGAGCCACTGCGCGGCACTCGGCGTGGTGCCAAAAGCATCGCGAATCGTCGGGATGGCGACGTTCATGATGGTCTCGTTGAGCATCACCACGAAGGCAGAGGCGAGCAGCAGGTTGATGACGAGGCTGTTGCGCGCCGCATTGTCGGGATGCTGCGCGGCCGCGATGCGGTCTTCTGCGGAGGAAATCGTCTCGGAGGTCATGCTGTCTCCTTGGCGCTCAGGGCGCAGTGAGGGGCGCGCGGTATAGCAAAGCCACCGAGCGGGGAAAGCGAAAAGCGATGCGAATTGTCGCTGGGCATTGCGACGTTACTTAAGACTACACTTAAGTAATATCGGTGGCAAGCGGTCATCTCAATCTCCTGTCGATCATCCGATGCCGCTACCTTGAGCTCGCCTCGTGACAGATGCTGTCAGCAGGCGCACGCCGTACCGGGTCTTGCCAACTCGACGGGCGGAGCTCGCCGGAATCGACACGAGGGCGCGAAAAAATCGCGCCCGGTGGAGATAGGACGCGGCGGCCACAGGTCAACGACGGCCGCCGGCTTTTTTGAGCGGTGTGGCTTTGCTGCCGCTTACCCGCCGGGCTTGTGGATGGGATCGACCCAGTACACGGACTCCGGCTTTTCGACCGGCTCGACGTCGGGCAGGTTCACCACCACCGCTTCGTTGTCCGAGCGCACCAGCACGCATTGCAGCGGCTCGCCCGGATCGGCGTTGATCTCCTGGTGCGGCACATAGGGCGGCACGAAGATGAAATCGCCCGGATACGCCTCGGCGACGAATTCGAGATGGTCGCCCCAGCGCATGCGCGCGTGACCGGAGACCACGTAGATGACGCTTTCGAGTGCGCCGTGGTGGTGCACACCGGTTTTGGCGTCGGGCTCGATCCGCCCCGTGCCGGCCCAGATCGTCTGCGCCCCGACGCGGGCCGCATTGATCGCGGCCTGCCGCAGCATGCCGGGGGTCTGCGCCGTGTTGGGATCGAGCTGATCGCCCTTGATCACGCGGACGCCGTCATGCTTCCAGCGCGGCTCGTCGGGCGGATGACCGTGGCCGTGATCGCTCATTTGCCGAGCGCCTTGATCGCATCCGCGATCGCAGTCTTGCCGGAGGTCAGCTGCAGCGCCTTGTGCACTGTTTTCGGCGCCTTGAGCGCCGCCACAACCACCGCCGCCACGTCGGCGCGCGACACCGATCTTGGCGGGATCGCTTCAAGGCTCAGCGTCACCTTGCCGGTGCCCTTGCCGTCGGTCAGTTCGCCCGGCTCAACGATCGTCCAGTCGAGGCCAGAGTTCATGATGGCTTTGCCGGCGAGGCGCTTGTGCTTGTAGTAGTCCTTCATCTCGTCGGTGGCCCAGTCGCCGCTGAGCCGCATGCCGGTCGAGGCGCCGATCGAGGAGATGGCGACATAGCGCCTGACCCCCACCTTCTCGGCCGCCCGCAAGGTCTTGCGCACACCCTTGGAGTCGATCTCGCTGCTTTCGCCCGTGCCTGAGCCGGCCGCGAACACCACAGCGTCGGCGCCCTTGAACTGCGTCGCGAAGTCGGGGCCGGTCGAGGCCTCGAGATCGAGGATCACCGTCTCGGCGCCGCGTTTGACCATGTCGGCCATCTGCCTGGGATCGCGGATCGTGGCAACGACGCCGTCGCCGGCGGCGATCAACTGCTCGACGATTTTGATGCCGGTGCGCCCATGGGCTCCGACCACCACAACGCGCATCTGCTGCCTCCTGGTTAGGGCGACAGATTAGGCGGGACCGGCGGCGCCGAATAGAGGACGGTGATCTCGACCCGCTCGTTGCCGGAGAGGTACGGATCGTTCGGGAACAGCGGGTCGGCCGAGGAGCGGCCGGTGACCGAGCTGACGTGATCATCGCTGAGCCCGAACTCACCGAGGATCTGGCGCACCGAATCAGCGCGATCCATCGACAGCTCCCACGGGCCGTAGCCCGCCGTGCCGGCCTTGCCGCCGCTCGCGGTATGGCCCGAAATCTGGATCTGGTTGGGCAGCTTCTGCAGGATCGGCGCCAGCGCCGAGATCGCCTGCCGCACCGCCTCGACCGGGAACTTCGAGCCCTCCGGGAACATCCGGCGACCATCCTGGTCCATGATCTTGATGTTTAGCCCGTCCTTGGTCTGGTCGATCCTGAGGTTCTGCGCGATGTCGGTCACCTGCGGCATCGCCTGCCAGGCCTGCCGGATGCTCTCGGCCGCCGCCTTGAACTGCTGGTCGAACTTCGAGTTGATATCGACCTTCGAGGTGCTCTTGGAATCGTCCGGCGGCCCCATGACCGCGTCGCTGCCGCCCTTGACCGAAAGCAGCGGGCCGGGATGGTCGTTCGAGGGTGCCGTAAACGCCTTGGCCTCGGTGGGAGAGCCCTGGAGCTTGGCCTGGTTGTCGTTGTCGAGCGCCGTTCCAGCCAGCACGCCCCCGGCGCCGCTGTTGCTCTCGCTGACATTGGGCGGCGCGAAATAGTCGGCGATGCCCTTTTTCTGCTCGGGCGTCGTCATGCTGATCAGCCACAACAGCAGGAAGAATGCCATCATCGCGGTCACGAAGTCGGCGTAGGCGATCTTCCAGGCGCCGCCGTGATGCGGATGCTCGGTCTTTTTGACCTTCTTGATGACGAACGGGCTCTCGGCGGGCATCCTGGTCTGCCTCCGCTAGGCCGCGAGCTGCCAGTCGGCGGTCGCTTCGTCGATCTCGTTGAACGTCGGCCGGACCTCCGACATGAGGCCCTTGCGCGCGAACTCGATGGCGATGGCCGGCGCGTAGCCCGAGATATGGGCGAGCAGCCCGACCTTGATCGAGCCCAGATATTTGGCCTCGGCCTCGTAGATGGTGCGCAGCGACTGCGCCATCGGCCCGAAGAAGCCGTAGGCGCAGAACACGCCCAGGAAGGTGCCGACGAGGGCGCCGCCGATCATGTGGCCGAGCACATCCGGCGGCTCGCTGATCGAGCCCATGGTGTGGATCACGCCGAGCACCGCCGCGACGATGCCGAGCGCCGGCGTGCCGTCGGCCAGCGCCTGGATGGCCGAAACGATACGGGTGCTCTCCTGGTGATGGGTTTCGAGCTCTTCGTCCATCAGCGCTTCCATCTCGTGCGGAACGCGCGTGCCCAGCGTCACCATGCGCAGGTAGTCGCACATGAACTCGACCGCGTGATGGTTTTTCGCAAAGCTCGGGAATGCCTGGAAGAGCCGCGACTCCTCGGGATGCTCGATATGTTCCTCGAGTGCCAGAACGCCCTTCTGCTGCACCAGCTTGAAGATGGTGAACTGCAGGCCGAGCAGATCGACATAGGCCTGCTTGTTGTAGCGCGGCCCCTTGAACAGCGTGCCGAAGATCTTGAGCGACTGCTTCAGCACCGGCCCGGTATTGCCGATGACGAAGGCCCCGAAGGCGGCGCCGATGATGATCAGGGCTTCGAAGGGCTGCACCAGCACCTCGAAATGGCCGCCCTGCGCGACATAGCCGCCAATGACGCTGACGACGATGATGGCGATGCCGATCAGGAGACGCATGAACAGATTCCGAGCGGCGAGCCGAGGCGGCGCCAAATATGGGTACCGAAAGGGTCCCCGGCAGTCAGACGTCCGCCGGGAGCACGTGCCCATGAGAGTCTGCTTTCGCGGTAAATTATCTCTTACCGCTGAGGCAGTTAGGGGGCGGCTGAACCCGCACAGAGGGTTGCACGTCCGGCTGGGTCCGCGGGCCAGGCCCGCGGATGACGGAACGGAGGGATTAGGCTCGGAGCCCATAGGTCTGCAGCACATTGCCCTTGCTCGTCACCGTGGCGCGCTTGAGCTCGAGGCGGGTGGTGGGGTCGCCGGGCTCGAACAGGTGCCGGCCCTTGCCGGCGACGACCGGGTGGGTGATCAGCGTCAGCTCGTCGACGACGCCGGCAAAGAACAGGTGCCGGAGCAGGCTCGTCGAGGCCATTACCGCGATGTCCTTGCCCGGCTGCTGCCTGAGCGCCCGCACGAACTCGACAACATCGCCCGAAATCAGCTCGGCATTGGTCCAGGTGAGCTTGCCCTTGAGGGTGCGGGAGGCGACGTATTTCGGCACGCTGTTGATGAATTGGGCGAAGCCCGCATCCTCCTTGGTTTGCGGCCAGTAGCCGGCCCAGTCGAGATAGCCGAGGCGCCCGAGGATGACTGCGTCGGTCGAGGCCATCACCTTGCCGAGTTCGGCTCCGAGTTCATCGTCGAACGAGTCGAACTGGAAATTGTAGGGTGCCTCGACGACGCCATCGACCGAGTGGAACAGACCGGCTGTGACCTTGCGCATGAGTTGTCTCCGTTGCTGGCGGCGCCGGCTCCCGGCGCCTTCACCCGGACGACGAGCGGGGCGAACCGGAATCGACAATGCGGGATGAAGAATTTTGGGCGAGCGCATGCCTCCGGCGACCCGGTTTCAGGGGATGGGGTACGGGCCGCGAGACGCAATTCGCCTCGAAGCTATTTTATTGAGACGCATCGCGTCCCGCGGCGCCGAGTTTTCCGAACGGCACGGCCGGGCGCCGGCATCGGCCGGCGGCAACCGCACGCGCCCCAGGCTTCGG
>JBQCIY010000093.1:0-14867 GCA_051953275.1 Devosia sp.
TGCGCGGCCGTCGCCCTGGGCGAGCAGCGCCAGGCTCGACCAGGGCAGCGCGATCTCCGCCGTCCAGCCGCGGTCGCGGTCGGCGTTGTCGTTGAGCGTGCCGTCGACCTGCGCCGCCGCCCGCAGCCCCGGCAGGTCCCACGTGAAGAAGCCGAGCCGCGGGCCGCGCGGATGCGTCGTGAAGCCGACGCCGTTCCACGGCTTTGCCCCCTCGGCGTCGCGCGCGAGCCCCGGCAGCCTGTCGTAGCCGCCGCGCGCATAGGCGTCCTCCCACACGAACAGCGCCTCGTACACCGTGCCCAGCGCATTGAGCTCGAGCTCGTAATAGGCGTCCTGCCCGGCCACGAACACTTCGACGTCGTTCTCGGTCCAGATCAGCGCGTCCCGCTCGGTGAGCCTCGCCTCCACGAACGGCTCCTCCACCCAGAAGCCGATGTACAGATACTCGTCGTCCCACAGCACCGCCGCCCGCGTGTCGTGGATCGTCGGCTTGCCGCTGATCAAATCCACAAACCGCGGCGAGCGCGGCGCCAGCCGCCAACTGGGCTCATCGAGCCGGCCGTCGATCGTCAGCGGGGCCAGGGCGCGGTGCGCGGTGTAATGCGCGATACGCTCCTCCGGCCAGGGGAAGGGGGTGGTTTCAGCCATGCCGCAACTATGCCGGTCGCCGCTCGCTCGTCCAGCGCCCCCTTCCCCCACTTCGCGCGCTCGGTTAGCTTTCGCCAGACCAGCGGGGGAGACCATGGCCAGCCTGCTCACACTCACCAGGGGATTGCCGACCCGCTCGCTCGCCGCGGGGGAGCTCCTGATCGAGGCGGGGGACGAGGCCTCGGGCGACATGTACATCCTGCAATCGGGCCGCCTCACGGTAGAGCGTGGCGGCGTTGCCCTCGCGACCATCACCGCTCCCGGCGCGCTGATCGGCGAAATGAGCGTCCTTCTCGGCACCAGCCACAGCGCCACGGTGCGTGCCGAGAGTCCGAGCGTAGTGCGCGTCATCGACAATGCGGTCGTCTTCATGGAGCGCACGCCGCTGGTCGCTCTCGAGGTGGCCACCCTCGCCTGCGCCCGGCTGGACGCGACGAGCGCCCTTCTCGTCGAGTTGCACAAGGAGCATGCGGGCAAAGCGAGCGAACAAGGTATGCTCTCTCGCATCCTCGGCGCTCTCAATGCCTCGCCGAAACCCGGTGTCGCCCGGACCCACGAATAGGCCGCTGGCACAGTTTCAGCCGCGGTTGGCCACGACCCAGGCGGCGACGTCGGCCAGGCTGCGCCCGGTTGCCTCGGGAGTGACGCCCAGCCGTTCCATCGGCTGCCGGTCCCGGTTGACCCAGAAGACCCGATAGCCGAACCAGGTCGCGCCGGCGGCGTCCCAGGCATTCGAGCTGACGAATCCGATTTCGCCCGCGGGCAGCGAGAATGCCTCGGGACCAAGCTGGTAGGCCGCAGCCGCCGTCTTGTAGGCACCGGCCGAATCGACGCTAAGCACCGTCGGCAGCAGCGAGGTGAGTCCGGCGGCAGCGAGCGCGCTTCGCAGCATCGCGGGCGTGCCGTTCGAGAGGACACCGAGCGGTAATCCGGCGGCAGCGAGGGCCTCGAGCCCAGCCAGGGTATCGGGGTGCGGCATGAGGGTGTCGTAAGCTGCCAGCAGGACTCGCCGCTGCGGTGCGGTCAGGTGCACGCCCAACCGCTCGGCTGCAGCATCGAGCGCATCGGCAGTGACCTGGTCGAATGGGACATAGCGGTCCGACATGGTCCGCAGCCGCGTATAGTCGATCTGCTTCTGCCGCCACAGCGCGCTCAATGTGCCCCCTTGTCCGGGTGCCACGGCCTCCAGCGCGCCAGTCAGGCCATGCACGTCGAGCAGCGTGCCATAGACGTCGAACAGCAGGGCCCGCAGCGTCATAAAATCCTCCGGCGTTGTTGTGCTATGACACGCCCAACGCACCCAAGGAGGCAAGTATGCAGATCGGAATTATCGGACTCGGCCGTATGGGCGCCAACATCTCGCGCCGCCTCATGCGAGGTGGGCATCAGACCGTCGTATACGACATCGATGCGGCGGCCCGTGCCGAGCTCGGTTCCGACGGCGCCGCACCGGCGGAGTCGCTCGAAGCGGTGGTCGGCCAACTCAGCGCGCCCCGCGCCGTTTGGGTCATGCTCCCGGCGGGCAAGATCACCGAGGGCACGATCGCGCATCTGGCCTCCATCCTTTCAGCTGGAGACATCGTCATCGATGGGGGCAACACCTACTACAAGGACGATATCCGCCGCGCGGGAGAGCTCGCGAAGTCCGGCATCCATTATATCGACGTGGGGACTTCGGGCGGAGTCTGGGGGCTGACGCGCGGCTACTGCATGATGATCGGCGGACCCGAGGAGCAGGTGCGACACCTCGATCCGATCTTTGCGACCCTGGCGCCGGGCATCGGCGACATCCCGCGCACACCCGATCGGGAAAGCCACGACCCGCGGGCCGAGCAAGGCTACATCCATGCCGGACCGGCCGGGGCGGGGCATTTCGTCAAGATGGTCCACAACGGCATCGAGTACGGGATGATGCAGGCCTATGGGGAAGGGTTCAACGTCCTGCAGGGTAAGAATGCCGATCTGTTGCCGCCGGGTGAGCGCTACGACCTGAAGCTCGCCGACATCGCCGAGGTGTGGCGCCGCGGCTCGGTGGTCTCCTCCTGGCTGCTCGATCTCGCCGCCGAGGCGCTCGCCAAGGATCCCAGCCTCGGGGGCTTTTCCGGCTACGTTGAGGATTCGGGAGAAGGCCGCTGGACGGTGGAGGCGGCGATCGAGGAATCAGTGCCGGCCGAGGTGCTCACCGCCTCGCTCTACACGCGCTTTCGTTCGCGGCAGTCGCACAATTTCGCCGAAAAAATGCTGAGCGCCATGCGCTTCGGCTTCGGCGGCCATGTCGAAAAGAAGCCCTAGAGCAGGCCGGCACGCCGGCCTGCTCTTCGGTGACCACGAAGAAACGCTACTCGCTCATGGCGGTGCAGAGGCTGCTCATCGATTTGAGCTTGTCGGTCGGCGCGTTCCACAAGTTGTCGCGCACGGTCATGTCGAGCGCGCAGGTGCAATAGTTGGTGCAGAACTCCGAGGCTCCCACGCCTTCGGCCTTGCCGCGGGTCTCGCTGCAGCTCTTGAGGCAGCTCTGGGTGAAGCTCGTGAGCTTGGCCTGCTCGGATGTGTTCATCCAATTGGCAATGGGCGTGACGATGCCGAACAATACCGGCTGGTGCACCAGATAAAACAGCAGGCTCCAGCGCCCCAGCAGCGCCAGCGCCCTTACCGCGCGATTGCCGCTCGACCAGGTGAAGGCCGCCCGTTCCCGCAAGAGTCGCATGCCGAGCACGCCGATCAGCACGACTCCCAGCCAGGGGAACAGCGGCACAAGGTCGGCAGTTTCGGGCGTCACCCTGAAGAAACCAAGCCAGTCGAACCAGAGCGGATCGAACAGATCGCTGGAATAGATCGCCGGCAGCGCCAGAACCGTGATCGCGACGAGGATTCCGGCCCAGAGTGGCGCGACGACGAAGGGCAACGCTAGCAGCGAGGCCAGTGCGATCAGGTGCAATACGCCGAACCACGCAAAGGCACTCTGAAACAGAAGCCACGTTCCAATGCTTACGGCAGCAGCGGCTGCAATCAGGACGACCTCACGCCGCCAGAAGGCCCGCCAGTTGATGCCGTTGGCATGACCGAGGGTCAGACCGGCTCCCGCCAACAGCAGGAAAGCAGTGAGGATCGAACGCTGCAGCGTGATCCACACTGGATCGATGCCGATGCCGACGTCGATTAGGCCATAATAGTTGAGGTCCCAGCACAGGTGGTACGCGGCCATCGCGAGCAGCGCGAGCCCGCGATAGACATCGACCGATTGCAACCGCCCCGGTGCCACCCGCTTTGCCTAGTCGCGTCCACGATACGGCTGCACGCCGGGGTCCGGCAGCCAGATTCCGCCAGGCGGTTCGCCGGTCTGCCAGAACACGTCGATCGGGATGCCGCCGCGGGGATACCAGTAGCCGCCGATCCGCAGCCAGCGCGGGTCGAGCGCGTCGACGAGGCGCTTGCCGATCATCACGGTCGTCGCTTCGTGGAACGAGCCGTGGTTGCGGAACGAGAACATGAAGAGCTTGAGTGACTTGCTCTCGATGATCCACTTGTCGGCGACGTAGTCGATGACAAGGTGGGCGAAGTCCGGCTGGCCGGTAATCGGGCAGAGCGCCGTGAATTCCGGCACCGTGAAACGGATCACATAGTCGGTGTCGGCGTGCGGATTGGGAACGCGATCGAGCTGCGCCGTCGTCGGGTCGGTTGGGATCTCGGCCGGCCGGCCGAGGACCATTGTATCGGTCATTTGTGGATTGCTCCTTGCCGGCATCGGACCGGCACAATGTTGCTGCAACCGGCAAGCGGACCGGCGCGGGCGCCTCTATAACGGCAAACGGCGGCCGCGACAAATTCGGGTCAAATCAGCTCGGAACCTTGGTCCGGGCCGGTCGTTAGCGGGGCGGAGGTGGACAAGCCAACCCTCACGAAAAGGATAAATCCCATGCGCAAGATCATTCTCGCCGGCGCCGCTCTGCTGAGCCTGGGCGCCGCTCTTCCTGCCTATGCCCAGACCGTCCGCACCGACCTCGCTCCGGCGGCCGGCGCCACGACCGGGGCGACCCTCGGATTCCTCTTCGGCGGCCCGATCGGCGCCGTCATCGGCGGCTTCTCGGGTGCGGCAGTCGGCACCGCGGTCGACCAGGCGGACGTGACCTATGTCGGCACGCATCCGGTCGAGCAGGTCCACATCAATGGTGACATCGGCGTCGGCTACAAGGTCGGCACCCGCATTCACCTGCATGACATCAAGGGCGATCCGGACCACGCTTATTTCTACGCCAACAACCGCGTGTGGATCGTTGACCGCGCCAGCGGCGAAGTCGTCTACTCGCCGGGATTTACGGTGAACAACAAGGCGGTTGCCTACGTCAAGGCGCACCCGTCGACCTCGATCACCGTGTCGGGTGAGGTGGCCCCGGGCTTCAAGCTTGCCTCCAACGTGAAGCTGCATGCAGTTCCGGACTATGACGGCTACGGCTACGTCTATATCGGCGGCAAGCCGGCGCTGGTCGACATGGGATCGCGCACCGTGGTCTGGGTCCAATAGAACTCCACGCTACGATCGGCTAGGATCGAGGGGCCGGACCATTAAGGTCCGGCCCTTTCCTATGGAGGCCGGCCCTGCCCGATCCCTGGCTCAGACGCGACTGGATCGCGCCAGGAATGGCGCTCATCGAGCAGGGCGGCAAGACCGGCCAGCTCTACGTCCTCAAGGACGGCCAGCTCGAAGTGGTGCGTGACGGCAAGCATGTCACCACCATCAAGACCCCCGGTGCGGTGATCGGCGAAATGAGCGTGCTGCTCGACATGCCGCAAAGCGCGACCGTACAGGCGATCACTGAGGTCGATTACTTCGTCATCGACAATGCGATCGAGGTGCTGCACAGCCACCCGGACTGGCTGTGGCAGATCGCGCGGCTGCTCGCGCAGCGAGTCAACGCGACGACTGCAATGCTGACCCGCGACAAATCGAGTGAGGACGTTCTGATCCTGCCGCAGCACTTCATGTCGAGTTGGGGCGATCCGACCGTATGACCGGCAAGCCGCACCTCAGCATCACCTATTGTACCCAGTGCAACTGGCTGCTGCGTGCCGCCTGGATGGCACAGGAGCTGCTCTCCACCTTCTCGCTCGAAATGGGCGAGGTCGCCCTGCGACCCGGCACGGGCGGCATCTTCGAGATCCATCTCGATGGCGACCTCATCTGGGAGCGGAAGCGCGACGGCGGCTTCCCCGATGTCAAGCAACTCAAGCAGATGGTGCGCGACCGCATCGATCCCGGGCGCGACCTCGGCCACATCGACCGCAAGCATGGACCGGCGGCGGCCGGTGAAACCGCAGAGTAGCACCCGGCAGCGGCCGGATGCCCGCCTTCGGCCGGGGTTGAGCCAAAAGCAGCCACCGGTCTAGTGTGCGGCCGAAGCCGGCGCCGGGAATGAAGCGCGGGCGCATCCAGGGAGACCCGCAAATGAAATCCGCCGTTTCCGCGCTTGCCGCGACCGTCATTGCTGCGCTGATGGTGAGTTCCGCCGTCGCGGCGACCGCCCTGCCCGACCTCAAGGGCCGGACCATCCAGGCGGTCACCGAAAATGCCTATACGCCGCTCAACTTCGCCGATCCCAAGACCGGTCAGGGCATCGGCTGGGAGTACGACGCGGTCAACGAGATCGGCAAGCGGCTCAACGCCAAGATCGTTTGGAACACCATGGCCTGGGACCCGATGATCCAGGCAGTGCATGACGGCCAGTACGACATCGGCATGGACGGCATCTCGATCACCGACGATCGCAAGAAGCAGGTCGACTTCTCCGATCCGTACATGGACAACAAGGAATACATGCTGGTCCGCAAGGATGAAAAGCGCATTACGCAGCCGGGCGACCTGGTGACCAACACCGACCTGCTGGTCGGGGCGCAGTCGGGCACGTCCGGCTTCTACGCCTCCGAGGACCTGCTCAACCCCAATCTCAAGGACGGCGACAAGCCCGACGACAGCCGCATCAAGCTGTTTGATACGTTCGGCGCCTCGGTACAGGCGCTGAAGGCCGGCGACGTCGATATGGTGCTGATGGACCAGGCCTCTGTGCAGGGCTACCTCGCGGCCGATCCGGGCGTGTTCCAGACGGTCGGCGATCCGATCGGCTCGGACCAGTTCGGCTTCATCTTCAAGCCAGGGTCGGACCTGGTCGCGCCGGTCAACGCAGCGCTCGCCAGCATGAAGGCGGACGGCACGCTCGACGCACTGAACCGCAAGTGGTTCTTCGAATATAACGCCGCCCACTGACGAGCTTTGCGTCCGCGATCATTGCGATCGCGGGCGCGCCTTGTGCGATGTCCGAACGTACCCGGCGGCGCCTCGCCGATTTCCCCTTTTGGCTGCTTGCCCTGGCGCTGCTCGGTGTGCTCACCACCTGGGCCATCGTCAGCAGCGAAGGCTATGCCGACATCTTCCGCGCCCTCTCCGGCGGGATGCTCACCACCATCTGGGTGAGTCTCGTCGCCTTTGCGCTCGCGGCGGTGCTCGGCTTGCTGTTGGCGCTGTTGCGAACGTCGCGCCAGCCGGTCCTGGTGCAGGTCGCGACCTTCTACGTCGAGCTCGTCCGCGGCATCCCGATCCTGGTGTTCCTGTTCTACATTGCCTTCGTGGGGGCCCCGGCAACCATCGTCGCCGCCAACTGGCTGACGCATCCGCTGCAGACGATCGGCCTGATGCCGCCGCTGACCGTCCGCAATTTCGACCTCACCTGGCGCGCCATCATCGCGCTGATGATCTGCTATTCGGCCTTCCTCAGCGAGGTGTTCCGCGCCGGCATCCAGGCCGTGCCTGAGGGACAGGTCGAGGCGGCGCGGGCGCTTGGCCTCAGCCCGCGGCAGATCTTTCGCAAAATCGTCGCGCCGCAGGCGTTTCGCATCATCCTGCCACCGCTGGGGAACGACTTCGTCTCGATGATCAAGGATTCGGCGCTGGTCTCCTCGCTCGGCGTCGCCGATATCACCCAGCTCGGCAAGGTCTACTCAGCCGCGACCTTCAAATTCTTCGAAACCTACAATGTCGTCGCCTTCCTGTATCTGACGATGACGATCTCGCTGTCACTGCTGGTCCGCTTCATCGAGCGGCGCCTCGGGCGCTATTGACCTCGGCCCGCCCTGCCCCCACATCACCGCGGTCTGATGGCTCTGTCGAGGGAACCCGCCATGCTCGCTAATGCCGCCCGCGTCGCGGGCACCGTCCTGCTCGTCGTCCTGCTCGCCGCCTGCGGCAAGGACAATGCGCAAAGCGTGTCGAAGATCTCCGTCGACTGGACGGGCAACGACATTGCCATCGACGCGGTCGAAGACCCGGACGTCAAGGGCGTGGTCTGCCATGTGGCTTACTTCAACCGCAGCCTGATCGACCGGTTGCAGCAGGGCAACTGGTTCGAGGATCCGTCCTATTCGGCGATCGATTGCGCGGCCACGGGTCCCGTCACCATCGGCAAAATTTCGATGTCGCCGGGTGGCGACGAGATTTTCAAGAAGCAGACCAGCCTGATCTTCAAGTCGCTGCGCATCACGCGCGTCTACGACAAGGCGAATAATACGTTGCTCTACCTGGCACATGCGCGCGAACTGCAGCTCGGCTCGGGCAAGATGTCGCTGTCGACGGTACCGCTCAATGGGCTCGACGTGACCTGGACCAACGGCAAGCCCAGCTGAAGAAGGGCGGGAGCAGACCCGCCCCCTTTGGTTACATCGCCGATGACGACGACGTGCCCATCATGCTCGAGTCCATCGACGACATCGACGAGCAGCCGGTCATCATCGAAGATGACGACATGTCGCTCGACATCATCGAGCTATCCAGCGAAGACATTGAAGAGCAATCTTCGGAGGATGACATCAACGAGGATATCGCCGAGCCGTCCATCGCCGAACTCGAGGATTGCGCGAAGCCTGGGACGGTCGCCGATGCAATGCTTCCTGCGACGAGCAGGGCCGCCGCTATCACAAGTTCTTTCTTCATAGTCTCCTCGTGTTGGATGTTGTTGGCTGAGGAGCAAGCTAGCTTGGAAAGAAACGTTCCAGTCCGCGGGTAATCTGAAGGTTTGACACTCATTCTGGTGGCGCGACAAAGTCCCGCGTCCAATGCGAAGGCCCTGAATCCCGCAATTTTCAACAAATCCCTGTCCCGCCTATCATTTGGCCGAAAGCCTTGCGGGGAAGACTCGCGTCTTGGAATCCCTCAGGGATGGACCAGGCCATGCTCGCGCTGTTTGCTTTTTTCAACGACCCGTTGTTCGCCTCGATCATGGCGAGTGTGGTGACGTTCGTGAGCTTCTTCCTCATCGCCCGGCTGGTACGGGCGCGGCAGGGGGTCGCCTTCGCTTTCGCTTTTGCGCCGCTGCTGCTGTTCCTCGCCATCGAAGCGACCGTGGCAGGGCTGAGCTAGCTTCGGCCGCAGGTTTGCCAGCGAACCGGGGACCGGCAGAAAGGCTTGGTCCGTATCCTCTGGAATAAACAAAGATATTTTCCCACCCGCCCTGCCTCGCGCGGCCCCGACGTCCGATATTTGCCGGACTTGCGAGTGGGCTCCGACGCGGGGCCCGGAAGGGAACTACAGATGGCAATTCTGATTGGCGATGCCGCCCCGGATTTCGAAGCCGAAACCACCGAGGGTCACATTCATTTTTACGACTACATCGATGGCAAATGGGCCGTGCTCTTCTCGCATCCCAAGAATTACACGCCGGTGTGCACGACCGAACTGGGCTATACTGCCAAGCTCAAGCCGGATTTCGACAAACGCGGCGTGGTGGTGCTCGGCCTTTCGGTCGATGAGCTCAAGAACCACGAGGGCTGGTCCAAAGACATTGAGGAGACCCAGGGCACCAGGCTCAATTTCCCGCTGATTGCCGACCCCAAGGGCGAGGTGGCCCGTAAATACGACATGATCCATCCCAATGCCGACAACGCGCTCACCGTGCGTTCGGTGTTCGTCATCGGGCCGGACAAGAAGGTGAAGCTCAAGATCGAGTACCCCGCCTCGACCGGCCGCAACTTCGACGAGATCCTGCGGGCCATCGACAGCCTGCAGCTCACCGCCAAGCATTCCGTGTCGACGCCGGTCAACTGGAAGCAGGGCGAAGATGTGATCATCTCCTCGTCAGTCAACGACGAAGCCGCCAGGCAGAAATTCCCCAATGGATGGAAGGCGCCTAAGCCCTACATCCGCATTGTGCCGCAGCCCACGGCCTGAGGCGGGCCTTCTCTCCTGTTGCGTCTCCCCTGATAACTTGGGCGCTTCCCTGGAAGCGCCCCTTTTATTTTGGCTGTCAGGCCGGGCCCTTGAGGCCATGGCGGATGGCGCCGAGCAGCATCATGATGCGGGCAAAGCCCATCAGGAGCAGCCCGCCGAGGAACGGCGCCAGCGCCCAGGCATGTGCCGTTGCGAGCTGGCTCAGCGCCGGCAGCACCGCCTCGTACCCGCTGTTGTAGGCCGTCGTCAGGCTGGCATAGATACCCGGGCCGTCGTAGCCGACCAGCACCACCGTCACGACCACCGAGATCAACCCGATCAGATACAGCAAGATGGCGATCATCGTTGTCCCCCAAGAGCCGCCAGTCGATGGCGGGAGTAAAGAGGGGGCTGCGCAGCGCGTCAATCGGCTGCGCGACGCCTTCAGCCGATCTTAACGGCAAAGCGCGAAGCTCGGGCGTCACGGGGTTATCGGCATGGCGTCACGCGGAGACAGGGTCGGGGGATGGCCCCTCGTCGTGGCCTGGATCCTGGGCGCCGGCGCCTACATCGCCAAGGCGATCTTCACCGCCGCGACCACGCCGCTGATCCTCGACACGGACGACGCCATGCGCCTCAACGAGGTGCACGACTTTCTCGCCGGCCAGCCCTGGTACGACCTCGTCCAGCATCGGCTCAACACCCCCTACGGCGCCGAACTCCACTGGTCGCGTCTGATCGATGTCCCCGAGGCGACGCTGATCCTGTTCCTCAGGCCGTTCGCGGGAGCGACGACCGACGTCCTCGCCGCCTATGTGTGGCCGCTGGCGCTCCTGGCGGTCCTGCTCTGGCTTTCCGCCAAGCTGGCGCTCCGCCTCGGCCGGCATGAGGCGCTTTGGGCCGCGCTGCTGCTGCCGATCGTCTCGCTCATCACGATGGGCGAATTCGCGCCCGGCCGTTTCGATCATCACTCGGCGCAGATCCTGTGCAGCCTCGCCATCCTTTACTGTGCCATCGCTGCGCTCGAGCGGCCGCGCTTCGCGCTTGGCGCGGGCTTCTTTGCTGCTGTCGCACTCAGCATTGGCATCGAGGGCCTGCCGATCGTCGCCGCTACCGTGCTCGTCTTCGGCCTGATGTGGGTCGCCGACCCAAAGCGTGGGGCGGCGATGCGAGACTTCGGGCTGAGTTTCGCCGTAACGATGGCGCTCGGCCTCGCACAGGGCGTCGCGCCGCCGCGCTGGTTCGAGCTCAGGCTCGACGCCATCTCCATCGTCTATGTCGTCGCGGCGATCCTGTGCGCCGTGGCCTTCGTTCTGCTGCCGCTTCTGCGGCTCCGCACGCCGATGCAGCGGCTGGTTGCCGCAGTGGCCGCGGCGGCCGTTGCCGGTGGCCTGCTGCTCTGGCTCGATCCATTGCTGCTCAGGGGCCCCTACGCCGCGCTTGACCCGTGGCTGGTGCAGAACTGGCTGGCGCGCATCTCGGAATCGCAGACCTTCGCGCAGAGCCTGGCCGAAGACCCGGTTTATCCGATCGGCGTCACGGTCCCCGTGCTCACAGGACTCGTCTATGCCGGCTGGAACATCGTTCGCAAACGCGACGTTGCAGCCTGGTTGATCGTTGCCGGCTTCCTCATCGTTGGCGTCGCCGTCATGTTGATCCAGATTCGGGCGGCACGGATCGTGACGCCGCTGGCACTGCCGGCCTGCGCCGCGCTGGTCGCGGCGAGCTGGCGGCGGCTGCTGGCCCGGCCCGGCATTGTGCCGGCACTCGGCATGGTCGGCAGCGTCGTTGTCTCCGCCGGCCTTGCCATGGCGATCCTTGCGGCCCTGTTGCCGCTGCCGGCGCCGTTGAGCCATGCGGCGGTCGACCGCCGGGCCTGCCTGCAGCCCTCGGCGTTCGTGCGTCTGGCGAGCCTGCCGCGCCAGCGGATCATGGCGCCGGTCGACCTCGGCAGCCACCTGCTGCTGTTCACGCGGCACTCCGTGGTCGGCGCCCCCTATCACCGCAACCAGCAGGGCCTGCTCGATACGTTCCACTTCTTCGATGGACCGATCGGCGAGGCCCGCAACATCCTCGCGCAGCGCGACATCCACCTCGTCGTGGTGTGTCCGGCGATGTCGGAGCTTTCCGGCGGGGTCGAGCGCACCGCCGACAGTTTTGCCGCGCTCTATGCCGAAAAGGCGCTCCCCGACTGGCTGGTGAACGAAACGCCACCCGGCAGCGTGCTCGAGATCTACGCCGTCAAAGCTCCGTGAGCCCCAGTTCGGCGCGCAGCTTTCTCGTGAGCCCTCCGGCAATCATCTTATGGGAGCCTCGGACATAGGCCCTGAGGTCGGCCTCCGGCAGGTTGGCGTTTCGCCCGACCGATACCCAGGCACGCTTGGCGAAATAGGGCGCTTGCCCGACGCCCTCGATCTGGGTCAGTCCCTCGAAGCTGAGCTCCGTCACCTTGAAGACGATGTCGCCGCTTTCCTTGCCGAGCAGCGCGAAGACCTTGCCGCCGACCTTGGCGACGTGGCTGCCCCATTGCTCGACCATGGTCACGGCCGGAAGGGATGTCACGAACCTCGTGAATGCCGTCCGGCTGTGCAGGCTCACAACAGATCCTGCCGGATGAACACGCGCTCCCGGCGGGAGCGGCCCGCCCAGGCCAGCAGCAATCCGGGAACACCGACCACTGCCCAGCCGGGACAATTGAGCAGTGCGGTGACGACTGTTTCGAGCATGGCGCCAAACAGCCGGGTCGCGAAGAACTGCTTGAGCGCGTCCAGGCTCTCGGCGTTGAGATTGGCCCACGTGTCCCCGAGCGGGGTAAAGACGAGAGCGTTGGCGGCGAGGGACCTCGTGCCGTCGATGATCAGCAGGATGACCGCCACTGCGATCAGCACCGTGCCTATCACCCTGAGGAGAAGCCGCATCCAACCAGCTCTGGCGCCCGCGTGCCGGCCGGGAGGCGGCCAAGCATCGACATTTGCAGTCCTTTTTGCATGTCGATCCGCTCCCGCACAAGGCCGCGCGTGCCGCCGCTGCCCGGCCTTGCGGTGAAAGCCGCGATGAGTATATTGCCCGCGCCTTTGAAGGGTGTTCCGCCCCTTGCCCCGCGTCGTGCGGCAAAGGCCAGCCGCCGGTTCGCCGCCGGCGCCGCCTGGGCGCGGAGAGATGGCCGAGTGGTCGAAGGCGCACGCCTGGAAAGTGTGTAGGCGGGTAACCGTCTCAAGGGTTCGAATCCCTTTCTCTCCGCCATCTAGTCTCCTGATTTTGCAGGGAAAATCCAAGCCTCGGAAGTAGATCCGAACTCTCAGTACGTTAGCCGGAATTTGGTTGCGGCGGCGGCACCTTGAGAGCGAACAATGGGCCTGGTTGAGACACCAAATCCGCCGCTTTCTCAAAGCGCGATTTGCGTGGTTCGGTTGCCTGGACCGGGAGCTACTCGGCGAGGGCGCGGAGTTCAGCCACGTAGGACGGCAGGAGTGCGGTGATCGGCGCCACGAGGTCTGCCAAATCTTGCCACGCCACGCCAAACCGCTTCTCGAGGTCTGCCCTGGGCCAAACGTTGCGATCCACCAGAACGGGCATGAGGGCGATGCCCGTCAGCAAATAGTGCCCAAATTGGCAGAAGTATCCTCGCCGCAGGTCCCCTTCGTTTCCACGCCAACCGCCTGCCTTCAGCCCTGTCATGTATTCTGAGAACAGATAGCGCTCGTTCTCGGCGATCTCGGCGACTCCTGGCCCCCAGGTAAAAGCGGAGCCGATCATCGCGCCACCGTCGGCGCCCACCGGATCACTCGCCAGGCTGGTCCAGTCGACCGCGACGGTTTCACCATCCCCGAGAAAGAGATTTCCAACCTGGCAATCCCCGAACGCCAGTCCATGTGGATGTCCTTTAGCCCGCTCATTTTGCTCCCGGAGCAGCGACCGCAACTCGTGGAGCACTTCAACAGGTACGTCGCGATAATAGGGACGAAAGGCATCAGGCTCGAGGGTCTTCGACAACTCGTATGCCTTCACGGAGGCCGGCAAGTTTCCACGAGTGGCAAAGATATCGATCGGCAAGTCAAACTTGAGCGGGGGTGGCGACAGATGGGTTCCGGACCATTCGCCCAGATGGCTTGCCATCTGGCCTAGTTCGCTGACAGAGAACGGTTGATGGCGAATGTCCGTGAGGTCCTCTAGCCAGAAGATCTTCACTCCATCGGCGAGTTCCGAGACCAGGTAGCACGTGGCTGGTCGGAAGCGCGCAAGATCCTCACTGAAGTAGCGTTCTCGATAGACCACCTCCTCGATCTCCGGACGAGTCCATCTAGTCCATCCATCCGGCTCCTGGCTGAGGTCGACAAGCTTTGCCACGGTCGACCAACTGCGAGTCTCCGCCGAGGCCACAAGAGCTGTGCCGGTGATTTTCAGCACGGCGATGGTTTCTCGCGCCGCGTGAGAGTCAGTCAGAACGCTGACGCTTCTGACGTCGCTGGATAAGGTCGGCGTCCCGATGACCCCGGTTGCGACTTGCTTGATTGCCGACTGCGGGACAGCCGCGATCAGATTACTAAACCGCTCGTGCATAGCGCCCCCGAAGAAGTTGCGTGAAGTGGTTCATGCGCCACCGCAATCATCTTCATCGTGGCGCTAGATCGTCCAACCAGATAGTAGGATGTCTCAGAGTTCGGTCAGGCGCAAAATAGCGTTGGAGTTTCCGACGGTTACTGTCTGTAACTGTACTGACAGTTCGAATCTATTATTCTCCGCCACCTAGTCTGTTGATTCTGCTAGTGAATTTGGCAAGAACGCTATTACAGCGGTTTGTCCGAGACTTAGCTCCGCATTGCATCGCAAGAACCGCACCCTGAGAGCGCGAATCGCCGCCATTTGAGAGCCGAATTCCTCGGGTTTCTCAAAGGCGACTTTGCGTGGTTCGCTTGTTCGCTGCCCGCAACTCAGGAATACACCTTGCCAGATGGTGCAGCAGCACGAGTTTCACATAGTCGCCCACACCTCCTGTGTAGCGACCCTGCATCGTCTATTGGGAGCGTCG
>JBQCIY010000094.1:0-37080 GCA_051953275.1 Devosia sp.
GCGTCGTTGATCTGGTCCATGCGGATGGTCTCGATGTCCGAGACGATCCCGTGCGCGGCGCAGAACTCCAGCATCTCCTGGGTCTCGGCGATGCCGCCGATGGTCGAAGCGGCGAGCGTCAGGCGGTTGCCGATCATCCGGCCCACCGCCGGCGGCGGCATGTCGGTGGGCGGCACGCCGAGCAGCACCTGCGCGCCGTCGACGCGCAGCAGCCGCTGGTAGGCGTTGTAGTCGTGCGCCGCCGAGACCGTGTTCATCAGCAGGTCCAGCGTCTTCTCAGCCGCTTTCATCTGCGCCTTGTCGGTCGAGAGGATCACCTCGTGCGCGCCGAGCTTCTGCGCATCGGCGGCCTTCTCAGGTGAAGTGGTGATCATCACCACCTGCGCGCCCATCGCCCGCGCCAGCTTCACGCCCATGTGGCCGAGGCCGCCGAGCCCGATGATGCCGACGCGCTTGCCGGGCCCGGCACCCCAGTGCTTGAGCGGCGAATAGAGCGTTATTCCGGCGCAGAGCAGCGGCGCCGCGGCATCGAGCGGCAGCGCGTCGGGGATGGTGAGCACGAAGTGTTCGGTGACCGTGATCGAACCCGAATAGCCGCCGAAGGTGTGGCCGCCCGAGTGCCTGTCGTGACCGTTGTAGGTGCCGACATTGCCCGGATAGCAGTATTGCTCGAGCCCGGCCTTGCAGCTCTCGCACTCCCCGCAGCTGTCGACCATGCAGCCGACGCCGGCGCGGTCGCCGACCTTCACCTTGGTCACTTGCGCGCCGACCGCGGTGACCCGCCCGACGATCTCGTGTCCGGGGACGCACGGATATTTTGTGCCCGCCCATTCGCTGCGCGCCGTGTGCAGGTCCGAATGGCAGACGCCGCAATAGAGGATCTCGATCTTGACGTCATGCGGGCCAGGCTCGCGGCGGTCGATGCTGAAGTGGGTGAGCGGCGTGGTCGCCGACAGCGCGGCGTAGGCGGGTGTCTTGGTCATGATGTTTTCCTAGAGCGAAAAAGCGCGGAAGTGTTTGCTGAGCTTCAGCGTCTGCGCTTGGTAATTGGAGCCGAGCCCCGTGCCGTAGAGCCGGTCCGGCGCTTCGCTCAGCCGCTCGTAGATCAGCCGGCCGATGGTCTGGCCGTGGCCGAGCAGGAACGGGACCTCGCGGCTGCGCACCTCGAGCACCGCGCGGCTGCCGGTGCCACCGGCGCCGGAATGGCCGAAGCCCGGATCGAAGAAGCCGGCATAGTGCACGCGGAACTCGCCGACCAGCGGGTCGAACGGCACCATCTCGGCAGCGTAAGCCGGTGGCACGTGCACGCTCTCGCGGCTCACGAGGATGTAGAATTCGTCGGGATCGAGGATGAACTGGTCGCTGCCGCGGTTGATCAGCGGCTCCCAGTAGTCGAGGACGTCGAGCGTATCCTTGATGTCCATGTCGATCACGGCCGTATGCCGCTTGGACCGGAAGCCGATGAGGCCGTCGCGGCCCTCACCCTTGAGGTCGATCGACAGCGCGACCCCTTCTCCCACCGCTTCGTTCGGATCGAACACCAGCGTCTGGGCCGCGTGCAGCGCACGATGCTCGTCGAGCGACAGCCGGCTGTTGCCCATGCGGAAGCGCATCTGGCTGAGGCGCGAGCCTTTGCGCACCCGCACCGGAAAGGTGCGCGGCGAAATCTCGAGATAGAGCGGCCCCGCATAGCCCGCCGGCAATATGTCGAAGCCGCGGGCGCGGTCCCCGATGACGCGCGTGAACACGTCGAGCCGGCCGGTCGAGCTCTTGGGGTTGGCGCCGGCGCTCACCCCGGGCGGCAGCGCCAGGCTTTCCTGCAGCGGCACAAGATAGACGCAGCCCCGCTCCAGCACCGCGCCATTGGTCAAGTCGAGCCGGTGCAATTCGAGCGAGCGGATGCGTTCATGTACCGTCTGCTCGGGCCCCGGCAGGAAGCTCGAGCGCACCCGATAGGCCGTGTCGCCGAGCCTGAGATCGAGGCTCGCCGGCTGCACCTGGTCCGCGTCGAACGCGGGCGCCACAATGCCGCCGGTCGCATGCAGCCGCTCGATATAGCGCGCCGGAAAAACGCCGGGTGACCAGCTTTCGGTTCGTGCCAAAGTGCCCTCCTCAGGCTCTCTTAGCCAGTCCGTCCCCGGGTGTCATCCCCGCGAAAGCGGGGACCCAACGTGCGTTTCGATCCAGCGGCGAAACGGGTCCCCGCTTTCGCGGGGTGGCACCTGGAAGGGGGCAATTGACGCGGTTTCACAACAGGTCTAAAGCCCATTTCAGTGGTGATTTGGCCGGTCTGATTGCAGCCACTTAAAACAAGTTGCTAAAGGGACCCGTGCTCGACCGGCCGCGCTTCGCGGGCCGGTTTTTTGTTTTGGAGCAGTCACGTGTCGAACCTCAAGAACCATCCCCTCGGCGATCCGAACAACTGGGCGCCCGAGACCAAGCTCGTGCATGGCGGGTCGCTGCGCAGCGAGTTCCACGAGACCTCCGAAGCCATATTCATGAACTCGGGCTATGCCTATCCGAGCTCGCAATACGCCGAGGACCTGTTCCTGCACAGGATCGAAGGCCGCAACTATTCGCGTTTCGCCAACCCGACGGTCGACATGTTCCAGAACCGCATGGCGCTGCTCGAGGGCGCCGAGGCGGCGCGTGCTTTCTCGACCGGCATGTCGGCGGTCACCAATGCGGTGATGAGCCAGGTGCGTGCCGGCGATCACATCGTTGCGGCCCGCGCCCTGTTCGGCGGCTGCCGCTACGTGGTCGAAGACCTGATGCCGCGCTTCGGCGTCGCCTCGACGCTGGTCGACGGGCGCGACCCGGTGAATTTCGAGCGCGCCATGCAGAAGAACACCAAGCTCATCTTCCTCGAGACGCCGACCAATCCGACGATCGAACTGGTCGATATCGCCGCCGTCGCCGCGATCGCCAGGGCGCACGGCGCCAAACTGGTCGTCGACAATGTGTTCGCGACGGCGCTCTATCAGCATCCGCTGGCGCTCGGGGCCGACCTCGTCACCTATTCGGCGACCAAGCACCTCGACGGCCAGGGCCGCACGCTGGGCGGCGTGGTGCTCGGCAGCAAGGAGCTGATCGAAGGCGAGGTGCACACCTTGCTGCGCCAGACCGGCCCGTCGCTCAGCCCGTTCAATGCCTGGGTGCTGCTCAAGAGCCTCGAGACGATGCCGATCCGCGTCGACCGGATGACGCAGAGCGCCACCAGGATCGCGGACTTCCTCGCCAATCACCCCAAGATCGCGAGGATCGCCTACCCCTATCACCCGTCGCATCCGCAATACGAGCTCGCCAAGCGGCAGATGTCGTCGGGCTCGAGCCTCATCGCGCTGGAGGTGAAGGGCGGCCGGGAAGCCGCCTTCAAGCTGTCGGACTCGCTCTCGGTGATCCTGATCTCGAACAACCTGGGCGACGCCAAGTCGCTGATCACGCATCCCGCGACCACCACGCATGCCCGCTTCACCGAAGAGGTGCGGCAGGAAAGCGGCATCACCCAGGGCCTGCTGCGCCTGAGCGTCGGCCTCGAGAATGCCGACGACCTGCTCAAGGACCTCGAATTCGCCCTCGACCAGGTGTGATCACCACACGCCCGGCACCCAGCGGTATTTCACCCGCTGGGTGTATTCGGCATAGCCCGGCAAGCCGGCCCTCAGCGTCCGCTCCTCGAACGGCGTTCTGACCGCCAGCGCGGCGACGGCCACCAGCGCCGGCAGCAGGGCCCACCAGGAGGCGAGCATCAGCGGCATGCTCAGCGCCAGCAGCGCCCCGCTGATATAGCCGGGGTGGCGCACGATGGCATAGGGGCCGGTGTCGATGACCTTTTGCCCGCGATCCTCCTGGATGCGTACGCCGGGCTCGAAATGGCGGTTCACCGCCTGCGGCCAGGTCTGCCCGGCAAAGGACAGGACGAACAGCACGTAGCCCAGCGCCACCACCCAATTCGGCACGGCAGACCAGCCGAAGCGGTGGTCGAGGCCCGCGACCAGGGGCACCACGATGAAGCCGCCTATCACCAGCCCCAGGAAGACATAGTCCCAGGCCTTGGTGCCGGGCTGCACGCGCGAACGGGCCGTGAACAGCTCCGGATTGGCGCGCCAGATGATCGCCATGGCGATCAGCACGCAGATCACGAAGGCGGCGATGAACCACCAGCCGAGCGGCCAGTCGGCGGTGCCGGCTGGCAGGAACAGCAGCAGTGCCATGATGACGATGGTGACCACGAGCGAAACGAGGCCGCGTGCGATGGCGGCGCGATCCTGAGATGTCGGTTCGGGCATGAAACACTCCTCGGCGACGGTCCGCCGGGGAGTGTACGCCTATTCGGCGGGCGCTGCGACCATGCCGCGGTCTTCCGCCGCGTCGAGCTCGGCCGCAAGCCGCTCAGCCTCGTGCGCCTTGGGCTTCGAAAAGCGCGCGATCAGCAGGTAGGCGACCGGCGTCAACAGCAGGGTCGAGACCGCGGCCGTCCCGAGGCCACCGACAATGATCCAGCCGATGGCCCGCCGGGCTTCGGCGCCGGCGCCGGTTGAAATCACCAGCGGCAGGCCGCCGAGCACGGTGGCGATCATCGTCATCAGCACCGGCCGCAGGCGGATATTGGCGCTCTCCTCGATCGCCTCGCGTACGGAATAACCGCGGTCGCGCAACTGGTTGGCGAACTCGACGATCAGAATGCCGTTCTTGGCCATGATGCCGACGACCATGATCAGGCCGATCTGCGAATAGACGTTGAGGCTGCCGCCGGTGAAGAACACCGCATAGACCGCGCAGGCCAGGCCGAACGGCACCGTCACCATCACGATCAGGGCCGAAAATACGCTCTCGAACTGCGCCGAGAGCACCAGCAGGATCACCAGCAGGGCGAAACCGAACGTGATGGCCAGCCCGTAGTTGGAATCGCCGATGGTCTTGGCCTCGGCGAGCGGCAGGATGCTGTCGTTGGCCGGCAGGATCGGCGCTGCGATCTGCAGCACGCGCTGGTAGGCGTCGCCGAGCGCGTAGCCGCCGTCGAGCGAGGCGGTGACCGATACGTCGCGGCGCTGCTGCTCGCGCGTCAGCTGCGGCGCAATCGGGGTTTCGGTCAGTGTCGCGACCGACGACATGGGCACGTATTTGCCGTCCTTGGTCTTGAGGAAGATATTCTCGAGGTCGGTCGGATCGTTCACCGGCTGCGTGGTCGACAGGATGCGCACCGGGTAGGCCTGGTCGCCGACGAAGACCTGGCCGATCTGGGTGCCGTCGATCATCGCCTGCAGCGTCGTGCCCAGCCCGTTGATGTCGATGCCGAGCGCCGCCGCCTTGTCGCGGTCGATGCTGACATTGAGCTCGGGAGTGGTCGCCGAGTAGTTCAGCGTCACCTTGCCGAACTTGGGGTCGAGGCTCATCTGGTCGACGATCTTCTGCGCGGTCGTCGCCAGCTCGTTGTAATCGTTGCCCGCCACGGCGAACTGCAGGCCATTGCCGCCGCCGCGGATGCCGAGGCTGTTGGCCTGGATGATCGTGGCGCGCACCCCGGGCACCTGCTGCAGTAGCTGGTTCACCTGGGCGGCGATCTGCTGCTGGGTGCGGGCGCGTTCTTCCCACGGCGCCAGAGTCAGCGTCATGAAGCCGTTCGAGGTGTTGGAGCCGAAGCCGGAGACCGAGAAGGTCGAGACGATCTCGCCCGACTTGACCAGCGGCTGCACCAGATCCTCGATCTTCTGCATCTGCGTCTGCGTGAAATCGAGGCTCACGGTCGGCGGCGCCGAGACGCGGATCAGCACCGCGGCGCGATCTTCGGGCGGCGTCAGCTCCTGGCGGATCGAGGTGAAGACGAACACGGCCGAGCCGGCAAACAGCAGCGCGACGACGATTACCACCAGCGGGGTGTCGAGGCAGAAATGCAGGACACGGCGATAGACGCCCGCCATGAACCGCCCGAACGTGCCGATCGGGTTGTGGTGGACGCTGTGGTCGTGCTCCTTGAGGAAGCGCGAGGCGAGCATCGGCGCAAGACTCAGCGCCACGACGGCAGAGAGCGCCACGCACATGGCGAGGGTAAAGCCGAATTCGCGGAACAGACGGCCGGTCTGGCCGGGCAGGAACGACAGCGGCACGAATACCGCGATCAGAGTCAGGCTGGTGGCAACGACGGCGAAAAACACCTCCTGCGCCCCGAGCACGGCGGCGGCGCGCGGCCCTGCCCCCATGCCGCGCCGGCGCACGATGTTTTCGAGCACGACGATGGAATCGTCGACCACCAGACCGGTCGCGAGCACGATGGCGAGCAGCGTCAGGATGTTGAGCGAGAAGCCGGCGATGTAGATGCCAGCGATCGAGCCGACGAGCGCCACGGGCATCGAGATGGCAGGCACCAGCGTCGCGCGCCAGTCCATCAGGAACAGGAAAATCACGCCGATGACGATGACGACCGACAGGCCGAGCGAGCGTTCGACCTCGTGCAGCGCGCCGCCGATGAAGATCGAGTCGTCGCTCGACACCTTGATGTTGACGCCTTTGGGCAACGTCTGCTGCAACTGCGAGATGACGCGGTGGACGCCGTCGGAAATCTGCAGCGTATTGGACTGCGCGGCGCGGATGATACCGATCCCGATGCCCGACTTGCCGTCGGAATGCAGGCCGCTCGAGGAATTCTGCGGCCCGAACACCACCGTGGCAACGTCGCCCAGGCGGGTCTTGTTGTTGATGATGATGTTCTCGAATTCGGCCGGCGTCGTCACATCGGCAATGGCGCGCACCGAAATGTTCTGGTTGGCGCCGTTGATGGTGCCGGCTGCCGCGTCGAAGGCGATGGAATTGAGCGCGGTCTGGATGTTGCCGACGGTCAGGCCCGCGGCGGCCAGCTTGTTCTGGTCGACGTCGATGGTGAAGACCTTGGCCTGCTCGCCATAGATCTGCAGGTCCGCGACGCCCGGCACGGCGCTCAGCGCCTCCGAGATCTGGTTGTCGACGAGGTTGGTGAGATCGTCGCGGCTCAGGGTCGGCGACGTCACCGACAGCTGCATGATGGCGGAAGCGTTCGCGTCCGCCTTGACGATGGTGGGCGGATCGACGCCGTCGGGGAACCGGGCGACGACCCGGGCGGTTGCGTCGCGCACGTCCGACGTGGCGGAATCGAGGTTGGTGCCGTCGGCAAAGGTCATCGTCACCTGGCTGCGACCATAAGACGAGCTCGACGAGATGTCGGTCACGCCCTGGACGCGCGCCACGCCGCCCTCGATCGCCTGCGTGACCTCGCGGTCGACGGTATCGGCGGCAGCGCCGGCGAAGGTCGTGTTGATGGTGATGACCGGCTGGTCCACTTCGGGCAGTTCGCGCACTTCGACCCCGAGGAAGGCGGCGAGGCCGCCTACCACGATCAGCGCATTGATCACGACCGCGAGGACCGGCCGTCGCACGAACAGGCCGGCGATGCGACCGCCCTGCTCGGCCTGCTTCTCCTTGACCGACATGTTCAGCCGCCCGCCGCCGGTGCGGCGGTCTGGGTCTGCTGCAGGCCCGGCGCGGGCCCGGGCGAGCCGCCGCCCTTGTGGCGGCCCGGCGCGCCGCCATTGGCCTGGCCGGTCTGGGCTGCGGCACCACCGGTGCCGCCCTGCCCGCCCTGGGTCTGGTCGCCCTGCCCTTCGCCTTGCGCGCCGCCATTGGCCGCCTGCTGCTGCGGACCGCTGCCGAGGAGGCGAACGGCCATGCCCTGGCTCAACTGCAGCACGCCCTGCGTCACCACCGCGTCGCCCTGCTTGACGTCGCCCTGCACGAGCACGCCGTCGGAGTTGCGCTGGATAATGGTGACCTTGGCCATCTGCGCCTTGTTGTCGACGACCTTCCACACATAGGCGCCGTCGGTGGACCACTGGATCGAAAGCGGATCGACCGAGGTGAATGTTTCTCCCGGGAAGCCCATGTCGATCGAGAACGACATGCCGGCCTTGATCATGCCGTCGGGGTTGGGCAGCGTCGCCTGGATCTGCAGGGTGCGGCTGTCGGGGTCGATCTTGTTGTCGATGCCGGTGATGGTGCCGTCGAAGGTCTTGCTGGGCAGTGCCGCCGAGGTGGCCTTCACCGGCATGCCCAGGATCATCTGGCCGGAATAGCGTTCCGGCACCCAGAAGTCGACGAGGATCTCGGTGGAATCCTCGATCGTGGTCACCACGGTCTGGGCATTGACGAGATTACCCGGCGTGACCTGGATCAGGCCGACGACGCCGTCGATCGGGCTGATGATGGTGCGCTGGTCGAGCGCCACCTTGGCGTCGTTGAGGGCGAGCTTGGCATTGTTGACGGCGAGTTGCGCCGTGGCCACCTGCACGTCGGAGGCGGCCGCGGTCTTGGCGAGCTGCTCGGTTCGGGTCAGCGTCGCCTGCGCGTCCTGCAGCGCGAGATTGGCCTTGTCGTAGGCGATCTGCTGGCTGTCGGTGTCGAGCGTCGCGATCTTCTCGCCGGCGGTCACGTGATCGCCCGGCTTGACGGTGACGCTCATCAGCGTGCCGCTCTGCGCCGTGTTGACGGTGACCGAGTGCACGGCACTGCTGTTGCCGATCGCGGTGAGCTTGTCATTGATCACGGCGGTGCCGACCGGCACGGTGACGACAACGGCGGTGCGTGCGCCGCCGCCATAGCCGCCCGCTCGGCCCTGTCCACCGCCCTGGCGCTGCCCCGCTGCCTGCTGGCCGCCTTGCGTCGCAGCCTGCGCTTGGGGCCTCTCCGCGGCGTCGCCGGTCAGCATTGGCAGGCTGACGCCGATCCGTTCGACGAAACGGTTGGCGGTGGGGTTGAAGAGCGCGGCGATGCCGACCGCGATGACGATCACCACCAGCGACAGCAGCACCTGCAGCCAGAGCGGGGCCCCGCGCCGGGACCTCGCTGATGCCGAGTCAGCTTTTGACACGGGCGTCGCCCGCGTCACGTCGATCTTTTCTTGTTCCAAAATCCGGTGCTCCGAGCCGGCATCACGCTATGCGGAGCATGGATTTAGGACAAATGAAAGTCCGGTAAGGTGGTGCGGCTCGCGCGGATTTGATCGTTACCGGGAGGCGAGGCTGACCGCTCTGTCAGGTGTCGGCGCGGCGGCGCACGCTAGTGCTGGGTCTCGTCGAAGTCGTGCGGCTTGAAGTGGTAGTCGGCCGAGCAGAATTCGCACACCACCTCGATTTCGCCGTCGACCACCATCTCGGCGCGTTCCTCGGCCGAGAAATTCTCGCGCAGCATGGCTTCGATCCGCTCGGCCGAGCAGGTGCAGCGCTCCTCGAGCGGCATCGGCTCGAAGACGCGGACGCCGGTCTCGTGGAACAGCCGGAACAGCAGCCGTTCGGCGCTCACCGAAGGGTCGGCGAGCTCGTCGTCGGCGATGGTTGCCAGCAAGGCCCGGGCTTCGGTCCATTTGTCGGACTCCCTGAAGTCCTTGTCGGCGGTGTCGGGGTTGGCGAAATCGCCGTCGCCCGGCAGGTCCGGCATGGCTTTCTCGCCGTGCGGCGGCAGGTACTGAACCAGCACCCCGCCGGCGCGCCAGTGCGCGTGCCGCTCGCCCTTGCGGCTGAGCTGGCCGACCGCAATGCGGACCAGCGTCGGCACCTGCTCGGACTGCTGGAAATAGGTGTGCGCGACGTCCTCGAGCGAGCCGCCCTCGAGCCCGACGATGCCCTGGTAGCGGTCCATGTGCGCCCCCTGGTCGACGGTCATTGCCAGGTGGCCCTTACCGAGCAGTTGGCCCGGCCGCGTCTCGCCCAGGTCGATCGCCTTCTGCACCGCGTCGGCATCGAAGCGGGCATAGCCGCGCAGCCCGTCTGGCGCGTCGAGGTCGACGACGATCAGGTTCACCGGTCCATCGGTCTGCGTCTGCAGGATGAAGCGGCCTTCGAACTTCAGCGACGAGCCGATGAGGCTCGCCAGCACCACCGCCTCGCCGAGCAGCCGCGCCACCGGCGCGGGATAGTTGTGCCGCGTCAGGATCTGGTCGAGCGCCTCGCCCAGCCGCACGACGCGGCCGCGGCAGTCGAGCTGCTCGAGGGTGAACGGAACGACCACGTCGTCGCCCGATTCCGGGCGATCGAGGCCATAGTCGGTGAGCTGCAGTTCTGCCAATTCAGACCGTTTCGATCCCGAAGCACCAGCACAGGATCGCCTTTTGTGCGTGGAGGCGATTTTCCGCCTCATCGAAAACCACGGATTGCGGCCCGTCTATGACGTCGTCGGTGACTTCATCGCCGCGGTGGGCAGGCAGACAGTGCATGAACAGTGCATCCTTGTCCGCCAAGCCCAGCAAATTGGTGTCCACGCGGTAGGGTTTCAAGACCTTGCGGCGATCGGAAACGTCGGTGTCGCCCATCGAGACCCAGGTGTCGGTGATGATGAGGTCGGCGTCCTTGACCGCGGCGTGAGGGTCCTCGCCGAGGGTGACGTTGGGCCCGGCCTCCTTGATGTCGGAGAGCAGGCCCTGGTCCGGCCCGTACTCCTCGGGGCAGGCGATGGCGAATGTGTTGCCGAACAGCTTGCTGGCATGCACCCAGCTCGCGAGCACGTTGTTGGCGTCGCCGACCCAGGCGACCTTGGCACCCTTGATCGAGCCGCGGTGCTCCTCGAACGTTTCGATGTCGGCCATCACCTGGCACGGATGCGCGCGGCGGGTGAGACCATTGATCACCGGCACGGCGGAGGCGCCGGCGAGGTCGAGCAGGTCGTCGTGGTCGAGGATGCGGATCATGATGGCATCGACATAGCGGCTCAGGACGCGCGCCGTGTCGGCCAGCGTCTCCTCGCGGGCGAGCTGCATCTCGTTGCCGCTGAGGAACATCGTTTCACCGCCGAGCTGGCGCATGCCGACGTCGAAGCTGACGCGGGTGCGGGTCGACTGCCGCTCGAAGATCATGGCCAGCATCTTGTCCGGCAACAGGCTCGGGCGCTCGCCGCGCTTCAGCCGCGCCTTGAGCTCCGTGGCCAGCGCCAGCATGCTGCGCAGCTGGTCCTCGGTGAAATCCTCGAGGGTCAGGAAATGACGTGGGCTACCCATGGTGCTTTCTCTTACGCGGTCACGTGTTCGTTGGCGGTCTCGGACTCGATTGCCGCAAAGGCGGCCCCGAGCTTGTCGACGGCTTCCTTGATGTCGTCCTCGGTGATGACGAGCGGCGGCAGCAGCCGCAGCACGTTGTCGCCGGCGCCCTGGGTCAGCAGCTGGTGATCGTCGCGCAGGCGGGCGACGAACTCGCGGACGACGAGCGTGTCGGGCAGCTTGATGCCGGCCAACAGCCCCTTGCCGCGCAGCTCGAGCACGAAGTTCGGATAACGCTGCTGCAATTGCTGCAGGTGCCATTGCAGCCGCTGGCCCATCAAGTTCACGTGCTCGATGAAGCCCGGCTCCATGATGCGGTCGAGCACGGCGTTGCCGATGGTGCAGGCAAGCGGATTGCCGCCATAGGTCGAGCCGTGCGTGCCGGGCACCATGGACTTGGCGACTTCGCCCTTGGCGAGGCAGGCGCCGAGCGGAAAACCGCCGCCGATGCCCTTGGCCACCGCCATGATGTCGGGCTCGATGCCCGCCCACTCATGGGCGAAGAACTTGCCCGTCCGGCCATAGCCGCATTGCACCTCGTCGAGGATCAGCAGCATGCCATGCTCGTCGCAGAGCCGCCTCAGGCCGCGCATGAACTCGGCGGTCATGGCGGTGACGCCGCCCTCGCCCTGCACCGGCTCGATCAGGATGGCGCAGCTCTTGGGCGTGATCGCGGCCTTCACCGCCTCGAGGTCGTTGGGCCGCACATGCTTGAAACCCTCGAGCGGCGGGCCGAAGCCCTCGACATAGTGCGGGTTGCCGGCCGCCGCGATGGTGCCCAGGGTACGGCCGTGGAACGAGCCGGTGAAGGCGATGATCTCGTAGCGCTCGACCTCGCCTTTAGCCCAGAAGTAATGCCGGGCCGTCTTGATGGCGCATTCGAGCGCCTCGGCGCCCGAATTGGTGAAGAAGACGCTGTCGGCAAAGGTGTGTTCGACGAGCCGCTGGCCGAGCCGCTCCTGCTCCGGGATGGTGAAGACGTTGGACGTGTGCCAGACCTTGTCGGCCGCCTCCCGCATCGTCTTGACCAGATGCGGGTCGGCATAGCCGAGCGCATTCACCGCGATGCCGGAGTGAAAGTCGAGGTATCGGGTGCCGTCCTGGCTGATCAGGCGCACGCCCTCGCCCCGCTCGAAAGCAAGTGGCGATCTGGCATAGGTCCCGTACAGCGCGGACATGGTCTTTCCCTTTGGATCAGGTTGGTGAAGCTGGTGTTGCAAATGCCCCACAAAAACCAAAAACGCGCTGCCATTGGAGCGCGTTGGGGCCGTTCAGCTATGCCTTTGAGGTTATTCAAAGTCAACGTTTCGGCCCAAGTCCCTGATTTGACTCAAGGGTTGGAACGCCACTCACAACCTCGGGTTTTCCCCGGTGAAAACTTGGCCCGACTCTTGATCCCGGATTCGGCGCCCGTGTAGTATCCGAGGCGTTGGGGCACGATATCTCGTGTGGCGGACCCTTCCGACCTACGATGAGTAGAGTTTGAGCTGTTGCACCTCCCGCAGCAGCCCGTGGATGGAGTCTGTCTCTTAGACGGCGGTAGGAACACTATGGAAGCTATGGGCTGGACCGAAGAGCGCGTCGAGCTGCTCAAGAAACTTTGGCTTGAGGGGCTCTCGGCGAGCCAGATCGCAGGCGTGCTGGGTGAGGGTGTCACCCGCAATGCGGTCATCGGCAAGGTGCACCGGCTGAAGCTGACCGGCCGCGCCAAGCCGGTGAACTCGACGCCGCGTGCCCGTACGGCGCCGCGCGCCCCTGGCATCCGGCGGATGTCGACCGGCGGCAGCCCGCGTCCAAGCTCGGGCATTGCCAGCATGATGAAGTCGCGCTCGATGCCGAGCGGCGGCGGCATGACGCACGGCGCGACCGCCCTCAAGATCGAGAGCGAGTTCGAGACCGAGGTCTATGTCGCGCCGCAGGTCCAGGAGCTCTTCATCCCCGAGGACCAGCGCCTCAGCCTGCTGCAGCTCAACGAGCACACCTGCAAGTGGCCGATCGGCGATCCGCTGACGCCCGACTTCTACTTCTGCGGCCAGCACTCGGAAGAGGGCAAGCCCTATTGCGACTTCCACTCGCGCCGCGCCTACCACCAGCTCGAAAAGAAGAAGCGCTGATCGCTCAGCGCTTCTGAATTTCCTACATCGCCGAGGATGACGAGGCGGCCGACGAGGTCGCGGTGTTTGGCATTCCCGTCGCCGGCGACGGCCCGGCCGCCAGCGCCTCGGCCAGTTGCAGGTGCTTGTTGAGCACCGGCAACGATGCCTTGGCGAACCCGCCCACGTCATCGGTCTTCTTGGCCCAGGGCGTGAACAGCATGATCATCATCTTGTGCCCTTTGACCATGGCGGTCGCGAGCTCCTTGTCGAAGGCCGCGCCGGACAGTCCGCGCAGCTTGGTGTATTCGGCCTTGTCGGCCGCGGTCACGGCCGTGGTCGAGACTTTGATGCCGAGCTTGGTCGCGATCGGGGTCAGGGTCTGGCGGTTCTGCCGGTGATCGTTGACGAGCGTCTGGCCGAAGTCCTTGGCGGCCTGGCTCGCCCCTTTCGTCATCGCAAGCTGACCAACCATGATCTCGGCGTTGTCACCCATCAGCGCGGTGTTGACGAACTTCACCTCCGCCGCATCGGGCTTGGCCGTCGATGCGGTGGCGTTCGAGCTCGCCATGCTGGAGCTGGTCGTGGACGCCGCGGACACTGCGCCGGCGGAACAGGCCAACGCCAAAGCGGCGGCCAACGCAAGGGAAATGCGGATAGGCATGCTGAACCTCGTGGGGAAAGCCGCGGCCGCGCTGGCCGCATCCCCTTAACCAAGGCCTCTGCCGCTTCGTTCCGCCTCAGCTCAGCGCCGCAAAGCGCTCGTCGAAGGCGTAGCCGGCGCCGCGAACGGTGCGGATCGGGTCGGCCTCGCGCCCGCGATTGATCGCCTTGCGCAGCCGGCCGACATGCACGTCGACGGTACGCTCGTCGACATAGACGTCGTTGCCCCACACTCCGTCGAGCAGCTGCTCGCGTGAATAGACGCGCCCCGGGTGGCGCATCAGGTATTCGAGCAGGCGGTACTCGGTCGGTCCCAGGTGCAAATCGCGGCCGGCGCGGCGCACGCGGTGGCTCTGGCGGTCGAGCTCGAGGTCGCCGGCCTTGAGCGTATTGGTGAGGAGCTGCGGGCTCGACCGGCGCAGCAGCGCCTGGATACGGGCCACCAGCTCGGGCATCGAGAAGGGTTTCACGACATAGTCGTCGGCACCGGTCGCGAGCCCGCGCACCCGCTCTTCCTCTTCGCCGCGCGCCGTGATCATGATGATCGGCGTGCGCATGGTCTCGTCGCGCGAGCGCCAGCGCCGCGTCAGTTCGATGCCGCTCAACCCGGGCAGCATCCAGTCGAGCAGGATCAGGTCGGGCACGCCGTCGCGGATGCGCTCCACGGCCTCGTCGCCGCTTTCCGCGCCCACCACCCGGAAGCCTTCGGCCTCGAGGTTGTAGCGCATCAGCTCGCTGAGGTCGGTTTCGTCCTCGACGATCAGGATGGTCGCCGGCATGCCGTTGCCTATTCCTTGATCTGCATGCGGTGAAGTTCTTCGGCTGTCGCCGACGACATCTGCCGGCCGGTCTCCAGATAGAATGCCGCTTCAGCGATGTTGGTCGCGTGGTCGCCGACGCGCTCGAGGCTCTTGGAGCAAAACAGCAGGTGCGTGCACTGCGTGATGTTGCGCGGATCTTCCATCATGTAGGTCAGCAGTTCGCGAAAGAGCGATGTATAGAGCGCATCGATCTCGTCGTCGGCATTGCAGACTTCGACCGCCGCGGCGGCGTTGCGTGCCGAATAGGCATCGAGCGCTGCCTTGAGCTGGCGCAGAATCAGGTCGGCCATGTGCTTGACACCATTGTAGAATTTCGGTGTCAGCCCAAGGCCTTCGATCTGCAGCGTACGGCGCGCGATGGTCTTGGCCATGTCGCCCACGCGTTCGAGATCGCCGGCCACGTGGATGGCGGTGATGATGGCGCGCAGGTCCTGCGCCATCGGCTGGCGGCGGGCGATCATCGACACCGCCATGTCGTCGATCTGCCGGTGCATCTCGTCGACCCGCTTGTCCTGTGCGATGACGTCGCGCGCCGCGCTGTGGTCGAGCTTGAGCAATGCGCGCGTGGCGTCCGCCACCGCCGCTTCGACGGTGCCGCCCATCTCGGCGATCTGCGAGGCCAGCGCGGTCAGCTCCTCATCGTAGGACTGGACCGTATGTTCGTTGAGGGAAAGAGCCATATGCGCCGTCCTTGCGATCAGCCGAAGCGGCCGGTGATGTAGTCGTGCGTGCGCTTTTGCGTCGGCGCGGTGAAGATGGCGTCGGTCCTGCCGAATTCGATCAGTTCGCCCAGATACATGAAGGCGGTGTATTCGCTGGTACGCGCCGCCTGCTGCATGTTGTGGGTCACGATCGCGATGCAGAACTCGGCCTTGAGCTCCTCGATCAGCTCTTCGATCTTGGCGGTCGAGATCGGGTCGAGCGCCGAGGCCGGCTCGTCGAGCAGCAGCACTTCGGGTCGGACGGCGACGGCGCGCGCGATGCACAGGCGCTGCTGCTGCCCGCCCGAGAGGCCGAGGCCCGACTGGTGCAGCTTGTCCTTGACCTCGGTCCAAAGCGCCGCCTTGCGCAGCGCCGCCTCGACGCGCCCGTCCATCTCGGACTTGCCGACCTTCTCGTAGAGCCGGATGCCGAAGGCGATGTTGTCATAGATCGACATCGGGAACGGCGTCGGCTTCTGGAACACCATGCCCACCTTGGAGCGGAGCAGGTTCAGGTCCTCGTTCTTGCTCAGGATGTTGCGCCCGTCGAGCAGCACCTCGCCGGTCACCCGCTGGCCGGGATATAGATCGTAGATGCGGTTGAGGATCCGCAGCAGCGTGGACTTGCCGCAGCCCGAGGGGCCGATGAAGGCGGTGACCGTCTTGTCGCGCAGCTCGAGGTTGATGCCCTTCAGCGCCTCGAAGCCGTTCGCATAGTAGAAGCGGACGTCGCGGACCTGGACCTTGGTGGGGCGGGGCTCGGAGTTCAGCAAGGCGAGATTCGTCGCGGCAATTGCGGTTGGCATATCAGGTACCGCGGTTGCATGCGTTGGTACAGTCGGCGTGTCCATGGTCATGACTTTCACTCAGAGGCTCGACTTGGCGCCGGCGACCCAGCGGGCGACGATATTGAGGACGAGAATGGTGGCGGTGATCAGCAGGGCCCCGCCCCAGGCGAGGCGCTGCCAGTCGTCATAAGGGCTGGTGGCGAACTGGAAGATCACCACCGGGAGGTTGGCCATCGGCTGGCTCAGGTTCCAGCTGAAGAACTGGTTGTTGAGCGCCGTGAACAGCAGCGGCGCCGTCTCGCCGGTAACGCGGGCGATGGCGAGCAGCACGCCGGTCAGGATACCCGAGCGCGCGGCGCGATAGATCACCGCCAGCATGGTCTTCCACTGCGGTGTGCCGAGCGCGGCCGCCGCTTCGCGCAGGGCTCCCGGCACGAGGCCGAGCATGTCCTGCGTGGTGCGATTGATCACCGGCAGCGCGATCAGCCCGAGCGCCGCCGCGCCTGACCAGGCCGAGAAGTGGCCGAACGGCACCACGAGGACCGTATAGACGAACAGGCCGATGATGATCGAGGGCGCCGACAACAGGATGTCGTTGACGAACTTGGCCGCCTCCCCCAGCCAGTGGCCGCGCGAATATTCCGCGAGGTAGGTGCCGGCGAGGATGCCGACAGGCGTCGCAACGGCGATGGCAACGACCGTCATCACGACCGACCCGAAAATGGCGTTGATCAGGCCGCCGTCCTCGCCCGGCGGCGGGGTCGACTCCGTGAACATCTGCGGCGTGATGGCGGTCAGGCCCTTGTAGAGCAGCGTTGCGAGGATGACGAACAGGAAGAACAGGCCGACGACCGAGGCCAGGATCGACAGCCCCATCATGATGTTGTTGCGAATGCGCCGCGCCGCATAACCGGCCATCGTCGAGCTCCCTATTTCACCGCCGCGCGGACCAGCAGCCACTTGGCCACGGCCAGCACGATGAAGGTGATGACGAAGAGAATGAGGCCGAGGGCGATCAGGCTCGAGCTGTAGAGTTCGCTGGTCGCCTCGGTGAATTCATTGGCGATCGACGCCGAGATCGTTGTTGCCGGGGCGAGCAGCGAGGCCGAGATCCGGTGGCTGTTGCCGATGACGAAGGTCACCGCCATCGTCTCGCCGAGCGCACGGCCGAGCCCGAGCATGACGCCGCCGACGAGGCCGACGCGGGTATAGGGGATGACGATCGAGCGGGCGACCTCCCACGTCGTCATGCCCATGCCGTAAGCGCTTTCGCGCAGCAGCGTCGGCACCGTCGCGAACACGTCGCGGCTGATCGAGGTGATGAACGGCAGGACCATGATGGCAAGGATGATGCCGGCCGTGAACATGCCGATGCCATAGGCGGGGCCGCCGAACAGCAGCCCCAGCCCGGGCACCTTGCCCAGCGAATTGATCAGCGCCGGCTGCACGGCCTTTTGCAGGAACGGCGCGAGGAAGAAGAAGCCCCACAGCCCGTAGATGATCGAGGGGATGCCGGCGAGGAGCTCGATGGCGATGCCGATCGGGCGCCGCAGCCAGGACGGGCAGAGCTCGGTCAAGAAGATCGCGATGCCGAAGCTCACCGGGATGCCGATCACCATGGCGATGATCGAAGTGACGATGGTGCCGTAGATCGGCGGCAGCGCACCGAATAGCTCCTTGGGCGGGTTCCAGCTGCTGGTGACGAGGAAGCCGACGCCGAACCTGTGGATCGCGGGCCACGCGCCGACGATCAGTGAAATCATCACCCCGACGAGGAGAACCACCACCAGGGTCGCACAGGCCAGGGTCAGCAGGCGGAAGAAACGGTCCTGCAGAACAGCGTTCCTGGCCTTGGCCTGTGCCAGTGCAGTGACATCGCCTGCGGTTGCCATTGCGGCCATTGCCAACTCCACCACACAGTGCGTGGCGGCGGGCGCCGGAGCACCCGCCGCGATTGCGTCAGTTCGGCTTACTTCGAAAACACCGGCTTACCGCCGCTCTGGATGTCGCCCCACGACTTTTCGATCAGGGCCACCACCGAGTCCGGGATCGACACGTAGTCGAGTGCCTTGGCCTGGTCCTTGCCGTTGGTGTAGGCCCAGTCGAAGAACTTGAGCGCTTCGCCGGCAGCCGCGGCGTCGTCCGGGGCCTTGTGGATCAGCACCCAGGTCGAGGCGGCGATCGGCCAGGAGGTATCGCCCGGCTGGTTGGTGATGATCAGGTTGAAGTTCTTGGCATTGGCGAAGTCGGCATTGCTGGCGGCAGCGTTGAAGCTGTCGAGCGACGGCGATACGGTCTTGCCGGCGGCGTTGACCATCTTGGTGTAGCTCAAGCTGTTCTGGGCCGCGTAGGCGTACTCGACGTAGCTGATCGCGCCCGCCGTCTGCTTGACGGTGTTGGCGACCCCCTCGGACCCCTTGGCGCCGACGCCGACCGGCCACTGCACGGCGGTGTCGGACCCGACGCTCGACTGCCACTCGTCCGACTCCTTGCTCAGGTAGTCGGTGAAGTTGAAGGTCGTGCCCGATCCGTCGGCACGGTAGGCAACCACGATCGCCTGCGACGGCAGGGTGATTGACGGGTTCAGCGCCTTGATGGCCGGATCGTCCCACGAGGTGATCTTGCCCAGAAAGATCGCGGCAAGAGTCTTGCCGTCGAGTACGAGGTCGCCGGGCTTGACGCCATCGATGTTCACGATCGGCACGATGCCGCCCATGATCATCGGGAACTGCACGAGCCCGTTCTTGGCGAGCTCGTCGTCCGAGAGCGGCTTGTCGGTGGCGCCGAAGGTCACGGTCTTGGCCTCGACCTGCTTGATGCCGCCGCCCGAGCCGATCGACTGGTAGTTGAGCCCGGTGCCTGTGGCAGCCTTGTAGGCGTCGGCCCACTTGGCGAAAACCGGGTAGATGAAGGTCGAGCCGGCCCCCGAAATGTCGGCGGCGAGCGCCGTTCCAGTCAGCGCGACCGCAACGGCAACGACGGCGATGCCGCCCAGAATTGCGTGTTTCATGTCTGTCCCTTTCGACGACTAAGGGGCGGGAGTGCCCAGGGAGGCGGAGCCGCCTCGCTGAGCGGAGTCCTATGGTTTCGAGTCTCAGCTTTTATGTCAGTTGGACGACGCTTCCGTGACATGTTAAGTGCGTGGCAGCACATGCTTTTTCCGGGAATTTGGCGGGGAGGCGGGTGTCGGTTTCGGCCTCTCCCCTGCTCCGAAGTCAGCCCCGCGAAAGCGGGGACGTCCGTTGGGCCGCACAAACAGAGGTTCCCGCTTGCGCGGGAATGACCTGGTGGATGAGGCACAACTCAGGGTAGATGACGTACGGGTAGACCCTGCGTACCCACGCCCCTTCCCCTACCGGTTCAGCATCACCTCGACCCGCGTCCCCTCGCCCGGCTTCGACCTGATGGTGAGCTGGCCACGGTGCCGGTTGACGATGTGCTTGACGATCGCGAGCCCCAGGCCGGTCCCCTTCTTCTTGCGGCTCGATTCAGCGTCGACGCGGTAGAACCGCTCGGTCAGCCGCGGGACGTGCTGGGCCGGGATCCCTTCGCCGTGGTCTGTGACGGTCACGAGATAGTCGTAGCCGTTGCGGCCCGGGCCAACCGCGACTTCGACGCGACCCTCGTCGCCGCCATATTTGATGGCGTTGTCGATCAGGTTCTCGAACACTTCGTAAAGCTCGGTGCGCTCGCCGGTCACCACGGCTGGCTCCGGTGCCGTGATTTCGATCGTCACGCCCCCGGCCGCGGCGGTGCTTTCGAACCCGTCCGCGACCTCGCGCAGCAGGATGGACAGGTCGACGCTGCCGGTCGGCCGCAGATGCTGGCGCATCTCGATCCGACTCAATGACAGCAGGTCGTCGATCAGGTTGGACATGCGGGCCGCCTGCTGGCGCATGATGTTGAGGAAGCGCTCGCGCGCCGCATCGTCCTTTTGCGCCGGCCCCAGCAGCGTGTCGATGAAGCCGATCAGCGAGGTCAGCGGCGTGCGCAGCTCGTGGCTCGCATTGGCGACGAAGTCGGAGCGCAGCTGGTTCATCCGCCGCTCCTCGGTGAGGCTATGGAGGGTGATCACCAGCCAGCCGTCGGCAGGAAGCGGTGCCACGTGCACGCGGTGCCACGTTTCGTTGGGTACCGTGCGATGCAGTTCCACCGTCTGCGCATGGCCGCTGCGGCGCGCCTGATCGATCGCCGACGACAGGGCCGGAAACCTCAGGCTCGAGGTCAGCAGACTCGCCGGCATGGCCTCGGGGAACTCGTCCGCTGCCGCAGCATTGCGGTGGATGACCTGCGAGCGCCGGTCGAGCAGGAAGCACGGATCCGGCAAGGCGTCGGCAAAGCCGCCGAGGACGTCCAGGCGCTGCTCCGGCGATACCGCTTCGGCCATGGAATCGGACTCCTTGAAGGACGACGGTAACTGAGTCTGCGGCCCGCCACTTGCCACAAAAGCCGGCGGGATGCACGGTCGGCGCAGTGAGGAGACTACCGCATCATGGCCGACGACGATCGCCACTTCGACATCAACGATCCCGAATTGCCAAAATGGGTGAAGAAGGGGGCGCTCAGCTCCGGCGGTTATCCCTACGACAAGAAGCTCAGCGACGAGGCCTATGCGAAGGAGTTGCGCGTCGTGCAGCTCGAGCTGGTCAAGCTGCAGGCCGACCTGATCAAGAGCAAGCGCCGCATGGTCGTATTGTTCGAGGGCCGCGATGCCGCCGGCAAGGGCGGCTCGATCGACGTCATCCGCGAGCACACCAATGGCCGGTACTGGCTCGACGTGGCGCTGCCCAAGCCCTCCGACCGCGAAAGCACGCAGTGGTACTTCCAGCGCTACATCGACTGGCTCCCAGCGGCCGGCGAGGTCTCGCTGTTCGATCGCTCCTGGTACAACCGGGCCGGCGTCGAGCTCGTGATGGGCTTTTGCACCCCCGAGCAGACCGACGCCTTCCTCGACGAAGCGCCGCGCTTCGAGCGCATGCTGGTGCGCGACGGCATCCACCTGTTCAAGTTCTGGCTCGCCATCGGCCGCGAGACACAGCTCAAGCGCTTCCACTCGCGCCGGCACGACCCGCTCAAGCAGTGGAAGATCTCCGACATCGACATCGCCGCGCTCGGCAAGTGGGACAGCTACACCGATGCGGCGCACCGCATGCTGAAGGCGACCAGCCTGCCCGAAACGCCCTGGCACGTCGTCCTCGCGAACGACAAGCTGCGCGCCCGCCTCGAGCTCATCCGCACCATTCTCGCCACGATGGACTATGCGGGCAAGGACGCGAAAGCCGTCGGCGCGATCGACGAAAAGATCGTCGTCGATCCCGACCGCTATATCAGCCAGCACAGCCAGAGCTGAGGACGGTACGGAGCACCGTTTGACAGCCCCATAAAAAACGCATCAAGTGCGGCACGGCTGGGACGACGGCCGCGAGCGGGGGGCGAGATGGGTTACGCGGCAATGCCGCAGGTGGACGCGGATCATATCGCGCCGGTCAGGACCGTGAATGCGGCCGGCCGCAGCCCCTTCGCCATCGT
The DNA here is from genome assembly GCA_051953275.1 of Devosia sp. GTDB lineage: Bacteria > Pseudomonadota > Alphaproteobacteria > Rhizobiales > Devosiaceae > Devosia_A. The sequence continues at coordinate 21,649 of JBQCIY010000094.1, forward strand.
TTGCGACCATGCCTCCAACCGCATTCCGCCGCCGTACGACAATCTCGGCCTGCCGCCCTCGGAGCGCGTCCGCCACATTGCGTGGGACCCCGGCGCTCTTGCCGTGTCTCTCAGGCTCAGCGAACTGCTCGACGCAGCCGTCGTCCACGCCACCACGTCGCGCCTCGTCGTCGACTGCAACCGTTTCCTCGATGCGCCCACGCTGATGCCGGAGGTTTCGGAGATCACGCCGATACCGGGCAACGAGAACATCAGCCCCGCCGACCGCGCCGAGCGCATTGCACGCTACTACGTGCCCTATCACGACGGCGTCGAGCGGCTGCTGCGGGCGCGCCGCGAAGCCGGACAGGAGACCATCCTCGTCTGCATGCATTCGTTCACGCCGGTCTTCCACGGCTTCCAGCGGCCGTGGCCGATCGGACTCCTGCCGGCGCCCGATGAAGCGTTTACGCGTGAACTTTTCAATGCGCTCACCGCCGAGCTCCCGGAGATGAACATCGGCTGGAACGAACCCTATGCGTCGTCCAAGGGGGTCTCCTATACGGTCGATCACCATGGCCGCGGGCTCGAAGCGACGATGATCGAAATCCGCCACGACGAAATCCTCGAGCCCGAGGGCGTCGAGCTCTGGTCAGACCGGCTGGCGCGATGCCTCACCATCGCGCGAGCCGTGGTCCGCGGTACCCCCGGCACACCGGCCTAGAGCGGCATCCTACATCTATATCACCGCGGCGAGCCCCGCGCCCCAACCCCTCCACTCACACTGTCACAATAAGACACCTCACGGAGTACTCCACCAATGGCCGCCTATAGCCTCGCGCAGCTCAAGGCCGATGTCGCCGCCGGACTTATCGATACCGTCCTCTGCGTTTTTCCAGACATGCAGGGCCGCCTCATCGGCAAGCGCTTCCAGGCCGAATATTTCCTTGCGAGCGCCGTCGACGAGACCCACGCCTGCACCTACCTGATGGCCGACGACATCGATATGGAGCCGGTGCCCGGCTACGAGGCCGCCAACTGGGCAAAGGGCTATGGCGATTTCGTCATGAAGCCCGACGCCAATACGCTGATGAAGTGCGCCTGGCTCGAGGGTACGGCGCTGATCCTGTGCGATCTCGTCGATCACCACCATCACGAGCCCGTGCCGCACAGCCCGCGCGCCATGCTGAAAGCGCAACTCTCGCGCCTCGAAAAGCTCGGCCTCACCGCGAATTTTGCGTCTGAACTGGAGTTCTACCTGTTCGACGAGACATTCCGCTCCGCCTACGACAAGGGCTACGGCAACCTCACCACCACCGGCTACTACATCGAGGATTACCACATCTTCCAGACCACCAAGGAAGAGGGGGTGATGCGGCAACTGCGCAAGCACCTGCAGGCCTCGGGCATCCCGGTCGAGAATTCCAAGGGCGAGTGGGGGCCCGGCCAGGAGGAGATCAACGTCACCTATGCCGACGCCCTCACTATGGCCGACCGGCACGTCGTGCTCAAGAACGCCACCAAGGAGATCGCCCATCTCAACGGCAAGGCCGTCACCTTCATGGCCAAGTGGGACTATTCGCTGGCCGGCTCATCGAGCCACATCCATATGAGCCTCGCCAAGGGGGGCAAGAACGTCTTCGTCGACGGCAAGGACCCGCTCGGCATGAGCCCAATGATGAAGTCCTACATGGCAGGCCTGCTGACCTACGCCGGCGACATCACCTATTTCCTCGCGCCCTACATCAATTCCTACAAGCGCTTCCAGGCCGGCACGTTCGCGCCGACCAAGGCGATCTGGAGCCGCGACAACCGTACTGCCGGCTTTCGCCTGTGCGGCGAAAACAGCAAGGGCGTGCGGGTCGAGTGCCGCATCGGCGGCGCCGACCTCAACCCCTACCTCGCCTATGCCGCACTGCTCGCTGCCGGCCTCAAGGGCATCGAGGACGGGCTCGAGCTCGAGCCGCCGTTCACCGGCGACGCCTATTCCGGCAAGAAGCTGCGCGAAGTCTCCCGCACCCTGCGCGACGCGACCGCCGCGCTCAAGAAGTCGAAAATGCTGGTCGAAGCCTTCGGCCAGGGCGTCGTCGACCACTACGTCCACACCGCCGAATGGGAGCAGTTCGAATACGACCGCCGCGTCACCGACTGGGAACTGAAGCGCGGATTCGAGCGTAGTTAGTAACTTACTATTACCCTTGACCTGCCAATGCCGCGCGACTAGCCTACGGAAATGTTCGACACCGAAGGCACGAAATATCATCCGCTTTTCGAGCACCTGCTGTTCAATGGACATGGGCAGATGACGATGACCTTCGCCGAAATCGAGGCGGTGCTGAACGCACGCCTGCCCCCTTCCGCCCGGAAACGGGAAGAGTGGTGGAGCAATAGCCCCAATGGCCACAGCCAAGCCCGAGCTTGGATGCGCGCCGGGTATAAGACCTCGCAGGTGGACCTGACCGGTCAGAAGATCACCTTCACGCTGGAGGGGTGGCCGGAGGGCTATGTGCATTCACACTTTTTCGATGCCCGGCCCGAGCTCGCGGAATCGCCGCAAGCAACCTTCGCCTCAGGCGAGGACAAGACAGCTGTCGAGCAGGACCATCCCCTGTTTGGTATCTGGAAAGGCAAGGTCACGCTCGTGCCGGGTTATGACTACACCCGCCCGGCATTTGACCCGGACGAGTGAGTGGCGACTAGGCTCCTCCTCGATACCTGCGCCATCATCTGGATTGCGCTGGGCCAGCCGATCAAGCCGGAGGTCCGTGCGGCCATGCGCGAGGCAGCGAAGTTCGGCCGAAGCGTCGGCGTGTCTCCGATATCTGCTTGGGAACTGGGCTTACTGAGTGCAAAGGGGAAATTGTCGGCGACGCAGTCGGCGGCAGCCATCTTTGGCGACGTTCTGGCGACACCTGGCGTCCGCGTGGAGGCATTGACCCCCAGTCTCCTCATCGACTCGTCTTTTCTTCCCGGGACGCTGCACCGTGACCCCGCCGATCGGATCCTGATTGCCACTGCGCGTGCTCTTGACCTGATGCTCGTCACGCGCGACGAGGCTATTCTCAACTATGCCGAGCAGGGGCACGTGCAGGCCCTCGCCTGCTGAACCCAAAGGACTCTGCCATGACCGAGACGGTCAAGATCATCTCCCCCATCGACGGCAGCGTGTATGCCGAGCGGCCTTATGTCGGGTACTCCGAGATCGAGGCCGCCGTGGCGCGGGCCAAAATCGCCCGCAAGGCGTGGGGCGAAGTGACGGTGCGCGAGCGCGCGAAATTCCTCACCCATTTCGTCGATACGCTGGTCGCCAGGAACGACGAGCTCGTGGTCGAGCTCGCCTGGCAGATGGGCCGGCCGATCCGCTTCGGCGGCGAAAAGCGCGGCGTCGAGGAGCGGGCGCGCCACATGATCGCGATCGCCGAGGCCGCCCTCGCCCCATCCGATCGTCCGGAGAAGCAGGGTTTCGTGCGCCGCATCGTGCGCGAGCCGCTCGGCACGGTGCTGGTCATCGCGCCGTGGAATTATCCGTATCTCACGGCCATCAATTCGATCGTGCCGGCGCTGATGGCCGGCAACGCCGTGCTGCTCAAGCACGCGCCGCAGACGCTGCTGGTGGGCGAGCGCATCGCCGAAGCCATGCACGCGACCGGCATGCCGGCCGGCCTGTTCCAGAACCTCGTGATGACGCACGAGGATACCGACAAGCTCATCGCCTCGGGCGCCCTGGACCACATCAGCTTCACCGGCTCGGTGCGGGGCGGCCGCGAGGTCGAGCATGCCGCCGCCGGCACCTTCGCCAGCCTCGCGCTCGAGCTCGGCGGCAAGGATGCCGCCTATGTCCGGGCCGACGCCAACCTCTCCAATGCGGCCGAGAACCTCGTCGACGGCGCCTTCTTCAACTCGGGCCAGAGCTGCTGCGGGGTGGAGCGCATTTACGTGCATCGGTCGGTCTACGATCCGTTCGTCAAGCAGTTCATCGAGGCGGCGCGCGGCTGGACGCTGGGCGACCCGCTCGATCCCGGAACCATCGTCGGCCCGATGGCGCATGCCCGCTTTGCCGAGACCGTGCGGGCGCACCGCGACGAAGCGTTGCGCAAGGGCGCGACCGCCCACCTCAACTGGAACGCCGTTCGCGACAAGCCCGGCTCGCCCTATATCGCACCGGAAGTGCTGACCGGCGTCAACCACCAGATGGCGGTGATGCGCGAGGAGACGTTCGGCCCCATCGTTGGCATCATGCCGGTCGCCGATGACGACGAGGCAGTCACCCTGATGAACGACAGCCCCTACGGTCTCACCGCCTCGATCTGGACCGCCGATCTCGATGCCGCGGGCAAGCTTGGGGCGCGGGTCGAGGCCGGCACGATCTTTGCCAATCGCTGCGACTATCTCGATCCCGACCTGGTGTGGACCGGCGTCAAGGACTCCGGCCGCGGCGGGGCCCTGAGCGAGATCGGCTACCAGAACCTCACGCAACCCAAGAGTTACCATTTCAAGATCGTCTGACGCCTGAAACCCGGCCGGGCCATCTCCGCGTTCGGCTGGCGTTCAGCAAGCAAAGGGCAGCATTGGCCCCGATCGCCAAGGGCGAAGGGGAGACGACCATGACCGACGGTGCCGTTCCGCAATCCACGCCTGCCGGCCCCAAGCCGATCAGCGGCCTTGGTGGCTGGCTCATCCTGCCGATGCTCGGCCTCGTCGCCTCGGTGGTGACCGAGCTGGTGCAGCTTCCGGACATGATCAACATGTCCGGCCAGCTCGGCGCTCCGGCCGACCCGACGGCGAACACCTTGGTGCAGTTCGACATGGTCCTGTCGGTCGTACTCTACCTGATCGCTCCGGTGGCGCTGTTGCTGCTGATGTTCGGCCGGAAACGCGCGTTCCCGCGCAACTACATCCGCTGGGTCGTGGCCAGCGCGATCTACGTGGTCTTCGACCTCTTCCTCGGCTATTGGTTGAGCCACGCCGCCCTCGAAGGCGAAGGGGTGGGCTTCTTCAACTACGATTTCCTGCGCGAGATCTTGGGGCCGCTCTCGGGCCTGTGCCTCTGGATGCCCTACATGCTGACCTCGCAGCGGGTTAAGAACACGTTCGTCAAATAGGACTCTCCATGGCTATCAAGTCCAACTGGAACTACCCCACCTCCGTCCGCTTCGGCGCCGGCCGTATCGCCGAGCTGCCCGACGCGCTCAGGGCCACCGGCATCAAAAAGCCGCTGCTCGTCACCGACGCCGGCCTCGTCAACCTGCCGGTGACGCAGAACACGGTCCGGCTGCTCAAGGACGCCGGGTTCGAGGTCGGCGTGTTCGCCGACGTCAAGCCCAACCCGATCTCGGCCAACGTCAACGCCGGCATCGAGGTGCTGCGCAGGGGCGGCTATGACGGCGTCATCGCCTTCGGCGGCGGCTCGGGGCTAGATGTCGGCAAGGTCATCGCCTTCATGGCGGGCCAGAGCCGGCCGATGTGGGATTTCGAGGACATCGGCGACTGGTGGACGCGTGCCGACCCGAAGGGCATCTTTCCGATCGTCGCGGTGCCGACGACGGCCGGCACCGGCTCCGAGGTCGGCCGGGCCGGCGTCATCACCGACGAGGCGACGCACACCAAGAAGGTGATCTTCCACCCGCTGATGATGCCCAAGGTCGTGATCCTCGACCCCGAGCTCACCGTGGGCATGCCGCGTTTCATTACGGTCGGCACCGGCTTTGACGCCCTGGCGCATTGCCTCGAGGCCTATTGTGGACCCGGCTATCATCCGCTCGCCGACGGCGTTGCGGCCGAGGGCGTGCGGCTCGTCTTCGAGAACCTGCCGAAGGTGGTCGCCAATCCCGGCGACATCGATGCGCGCGGCCATATGATGAGCGCGGCCGCGATGGGGGCGACCGCCTTCCAGAAGGCGCTCGGGGCCATACACGCGCTCTCCCATCCCGTGGGCGCGCTTTACGACACGCATCACGGGATGACCAATGCCGTGTTCATGCCCTACGTGCTGGTGCTCAACCGTGGTGCCATCGAGGAAAAGATCGCCCGGCTCGCCGCCTATTGCGGCCTCGAGCGCAGCTTCGATGCCTTTCTTGAGGCCATCCTCGACCTCAGGAAATCGTTCGGCGTGCCGCACACGCTGCCCGAGTTCAAGGTCGACGCGACGCGGCGCGAGCTGATCGGCGAGATGGCCATCGTCGATCCGACGGCGGGCGGCAATCCGGTGCCGCTGACGAAGGAACGCGCGCTCGAAATCTTCGATCGCGCCATGGAAGGGCGGCTGTAGTCGGGGCGGGCCCCGGGCGGTCCTCGGCCGCCGGTGGACATCGTGTCGCCCGCCTGTAATGGTTCTCGATCATGCCTCTCGAGCCCACGCGAGGGCGGCGCAGCAGGGAGCAGGTGGATGGGGACGCAGATGCAACGCAAGGTCGCGGGCGCGCTGGCGGGAGCGGCAATCGCTCTTCTCGCCGGCCAAGCCCATGCCGAGACGATCAAGCTGACGCTGCTCGGGGTCGGCGACATCTACAATTTCGAGACCGGCAAGGTGCGCGGCGGCTTTGCCCGCCTCAACGCCGTCGCCAAGGCCGAAAAGGCCAGGGACGCCAATTTCATCTACGTGTTCGACGGCGACATGTTCTCGCCCTCGCTGCTCTCGGGGCTCGACAAGGGCGCCAACACGGTCGACCTGACGAACCTCCTGCCGTTCGACCTCGCCGTGCCCGGCAACCACGAATTCGACTTCGGCCTCGACAATTTCCGCACCCGCATCGGCGAAGCCAAATACCCGTGGGCCGCGGTCAACATCACCGAAGCCGACGGCAGCCCGGTCAAGGGCGTCGGCGGGACGATGGTCAAGGACGTGCAGGGCGTCAAAGTTGCCCTGGTACCGGTTGCCGAGGACGAAACCCCCGTCGTTTCGAGCCCGGGCGACCTCAAGTTCGGCGACACGGTCAAGTCGGCGATCGAGGCCGGCAAGGCCGCACGCGCCGCCGGCGCGGACCTCGTCGTCGGCGTGGTGCAGGCCAACCACGTCGACGACGCCGAGATCGTCAACAGCCACATCTTCGACGTCGTGCTCTCGGGCGACGACCACGATTTCGTCGCGAGCTATGACGGGATCACCGCCTATGTCGAGACGTCGACAGAGGCCAACTACCTGACGCCGGTCGATCTCACGATCAACGTCAGCACCGATGGCGGCCAGCGCACCGTCACCTGGTCGCCGGATTTCCGCTTCATCGACACGCAGTCGGTAACCCCCGATCCCGAGACGCAGGCGCTGGTCGACCAGTACAAGAGCAAGCTCGATGCGCAGCTCAGCCAGCCGGTCGGGGTCACGCAGGGGCCGCTCGATTCCCGGCGAAACGTGGTGCGCGGCGAGGAATCGGCCATAGGCGACCTCATTGCGGATGCGATCCGCGGCGCCAACGGCGCGGACATCGCCATCACCAATGGCGGCGGCATCCGCGGCGACAAGCAGTACCCGGCCGGTGCGACGCTCACCCGCAAGGACGTCTTCACCGAACTGCCGTTCGGCAACGTCACGGTCGTGACCGAAGTGACGGGGAAGGCCGTGTGGGATGCGCTCGAGAACGGCTTCAGCCAGGTCGAGCAAGGCGCCGGCCGCTTCCCCCAGGTTTCAGGACTGGTGGTCACCGCCGATCTCAAGCAGCCACCCGGCCATCGGGTGGTGTCGGTCATCGTGGGGGACAAGCCGCTCGACCTTGCCGCGACTTACAAGGTCGCCACCAACGATTTCATGCTCAAGGGCGGCGACGGCTACACCGCGCTCGCGACCGGCAAGGTGCTGATCGGTCCCCTCAACGGCAGTATCATGGCGACCGACGTGATGAACTATATCGAGGCCACCAAGACCGTCGACGCCAAGGTCGAGGGGCGCATCATCCTCAAATAGGGGAGCGCGCCGCCGGCCCGCCGGCGGCGTACGCGTCCCATCCAGATCTGCAAGGACCGGGGCGCGAGCCGCGTCCCTAACCCGTGGCCCGCACCAGGGCGGCGACGGTTTCGGCCGCGCCGCGCTGGAACAGCGAAGCCAGGTGGGCGGTCACGGTTTCGCGGAAGACTTCGCTCTGCGGCAGGTCGGTGCCGAACACTTCCCTCAAGGTCATGAGCGCCACGGTCAGGCGGATGGGCTCATTCTGCGAACGATCGGCGATCTTCCTCAGCCGCTCGGCCAGCGGATCCTTGACCTCGATCGGCTGCCCCTTCTCGTCGACGCCGGTGACATAGCGCATCCACGCCGCCACCCCAAGCGACAGGCGCGTGATCGAGCGGCCGGTGGCGAGGCGATCCCGGATGGTGTTGAGCAGGCGCTGCGGCAGCTTCTGCGTGCCATCCATGGCGATCTGCTGCGTGCGGTGCTGCAGCGCCGGATTGGCGAAGCGCGAGAGCAGGTCGTCACGGTAGCGGGCGAGATCGACGCCCGGCATGTTGAGGGTCGGGATCACCTCCTCGCTCATCAGGCCCTTGATCAAGGGGCCGAAACCCGGCGCGGCGATGGCCTCGGACACGTAGTCGTAGCCCGCGAGGTAGCCCAGGTAGGCGAGGGTCGAATGGCTGCCGTTGAGCATGCGGAGCTTCATGCGCTCATAGGGCTCGACATCACTCACCATTTCGGCGCCGACGGCGTGGAATGACGGCCGGCCCTGCGGGAAGTTGTCCTCGATGACCCACTGCGTGAAGGGCTCGGTCATCACCGGCCAGGCGTCTTCGAGGCCGATCGCCTGCGCCACCAGCTGCCGGTCGGCGGCGGTCGTCGCCGGCACGATGCGGTCGACCATGGTCGAGGGGAAGGCCACGTTGCCGCGGATATATTCCGCCAGCTCGCGCGAGCGCAGTTCGGCGAGCCGGGTCACGATGCGGGCGGTGGTCTTGCCGTTCGACGGCAGGTTGTCGCAGCTCATCACGGCAACGGGGGGCACCCCGGCGCGGCGGCGGCGCTCGATGGCGGCGACGATGAGCCCCGGCGCGCTGTTGGGGCTTTCGGGGTCCTCGAGGTCGTGCACGATATCCGGATGCCGCTCGTCGAGCTCCCCTGTCGCCGGATCGTGGCAATAGCCCTTTTCGGTGATGGTCAGCGAAACGATGCCGATCACCGGATGCGCCATGAGGTCGAGCAGCCGGGCGCGCTCGCGGCGGCCATCGAGAATGCCGATGATCGAGCCGATGACCTCGCATCTCGTACCGCCGGCATCCCGCACGGCAACCGTATAGAGGCCGTCCTGCGGCGTGAGCGCGTCCTTGACGTCGGCGTGGCGGAGACTGACGCCGACGATCGCCCATTGCGGTTCGCGCGCCAAGAGGCGCTGGATGTAGACCGCCATGTGGGCACGATGAAAGGCTCCCAAACCCAGGTGGACGATGCCCGGACGAATGCCCGCGCGGTCATAGGTCGGCTGCGCCACGCTCGCGGGCAGCGCGGGTAGATTGGCAGTGCAGAGACGCTCCATTAGCCCCTTCCTCAAGCTGTCGCGGGACCTTAGTCGAGGGGGCGCGGCGCCGCTAGACCTCGAGTGCCGGCACCCGGGCTCTGCCGCGCCGCTTCCCCGTTCCTGCGCGGTTCCTTCCCCCAGGAAGTGGCCGCCACATCCGCTGAAAACGCCGCCGGACGCGGTTGCCTCGCCGGGCGATCCCCGGCATAACGGCGCGCGAGTCAAGGGGGCGAGCCAATGGCCAAGCGCATCGTAAGCGTGGGCGAGTGCATGATCGAGCTCTCGGGCGGCGAGGGCGGCCAGTACCGGATGGGTTTCGCCGGCGATACGCTCAACTGCATCTGGTACGCGAGGGCGCGCCTTCCCGCCGACTGGACGGCGGATTACGTGACCGCACTCGGGGACGACGCGTACTCGGCCGAGATGCGGGCCTATCTCGAGCGCCACGGCATCGGCACCAGCCACATCCAGACCATCCCCGGCCGGCGGCCCGGCCTCTACATGATCCAGCAGCGGGAAGGCGACCGGCACTTCACCTACTGGCGCGACAGTTCGGCGGCGCGCCTCATGGCCGAAGACCGGGAGGCGCTGGCGGGTGCCTTTGCCGGCGCGGAGCTAATCTACTTTTCCGGTATTTCGCTCGCGATCCTCCTCGCCCGGGCGCGGGGGCGGCTGCTCAAGGCGATCGTCACCGCGCGCAATGCGGGCGCCACGGTCGCTTTCGACCCCAACGCGCGCCCCGCCCTCTGGCGGTCATTGTCGGTGATGGGCGCGGTGCACACGGTGGCCGGGAGCCTCAGCGATATCGTCCTCCCCACCTTTCCGGACGAGAAGGCAACGTTCGGAGATGCCGACCCGGCGGCGACGGCGCGGCGCTATCTCGAGCTCGGCGCGCGGGAAGTCGTCGTGAAGGACGGCGCCAATCCGGCGATCGTCGGCACGGCGGATGGGCTCATCAGCGTCCCGGCCACGCCGCAGCAGGTGGTCGACGCAACCGGCGCGGGGGATTCCTTCAACGGCGCCTATCTCGCCGCGCGCCTCCGGGGTGCCGAGCCGGTCGAAGCGGCACGCGCCGCCCACCGGGTGGCGGGCGTGGTGGTGGGCCATCGCGGGGCCCTCGTCGATCCGGCGCTGGTGCGCGACACCTAGTCAGTCGGGCCCGGGCCGGCGCTCCTCCTCTTCATAGAGCCGGCGCGTGCCCGCTTCGGTTGCGGCGCGCTCAACGGGCGTGCGCTCCCGATTGCGCCTCATGCCGTACGCGATGAGGGCACCGAGGATGATGAATCCCAGGACCGCGACGAGCCATGGCCAAGTGTCGTACATTCGGCACCTCCGTTGCGGGCAAACGAGGCGGGCCGAACAAGGTTGCGCTGCGGCTCAGCCGAGGAAATCGCGGATGAGCTGCGCGACGAGGGCCGGCTTTTCCTGCGCCACCCCATGCGTCGCCCCTGGAACAATGGCGAGTTGGCCGTGGGGCAAGGCCTCGAAGAGGGCGCAGGTGTGCGAGAGGTAGATGATGTCGCGGTCGCCGGCCATGACGAGGACGGGATGGGAAATCCGGGCAAGCGCCCCGGCTTCCAGCGTGGGTTCGGTTGCCCACATGTGGCGCACCCGGTCGGCGACGCTCGGGAAATGCGCCCGCCCGTCCGGCGAGATGGCGCCGTAACGGTCCTGCATCCGGGCAAAATGCGGGGAATCGTCGGCGAGGACGAGCGGCGGGACACCCGAATGGTGGAAGTTGGCGCCGATCGCGACGAGCCGCCCGAGCAGGTCCGGGTGCTCGAGCCCGAGCAGCAGGCCGATGATCCCGCCGTCGCTGAAGCCCACGATATCCACCGGGCCGATGCCGAGCGCCCGGATCACTGCCGCCGTTTCCCCGACGAAGTCGGCGAAGTGGAAGGCGGCCCCGCTGTCGGCCGTATGACCATGCCCCTGCCGGTCGAAGGCGATGAGGCGGCGGCCGGGGAGATGCGGTCCGAGCGGGGTCAACATCTCGTCGCTGTCGCCGAGCCCGCCGTGGAGCAGCAGCAGCGGCGGCCCCTCCCCGCTCTCGGCAATCCAGATGTCGAGCCCGTCGATGGTGCGATAGTACGCCCGGGTTTCCATCAGAACATCCGGTCGCCGACTTCAGCGAGGTAGGCGAGTTCCTCCGGCGTCGAGGGCCGGCCAAGGATCGCGTTGCGCTTGGGGTAGCGGCCGAAGCGGCGGAGTACCTCGAGGTGGTCGGCCGCCGCCTTGGCAAACCCCTCGCTGATGTTGAACAGGGGGAGCGCGGCCTCGACCACCCGCACCGATTCCGCGTGCATCAGCGGCATGTACATGAACGGCCGCTGCGTCTCCGGCAAGGCCCGGTCGTGGCCTGCCGCGACCGCCTCCTGGGCGAGGGCGAGCGCCATGCCGTCCTGCGCGAAGGCGCGCGGCGTGCCGCGATAGATCTGGCGGGAGAACTGGTCGAGCATGATGATCTCGGCCAGCCGCCCGGCGGGCGTGCCGCGCCAGCCAAACCCTTCGCCGCGCGCAATCGAGGCGTGCAGCGCGCCGAAACGCTCGATGATCGCCCGGTCGAGCTCGGGCTTGGCGCTCCACCAGTCCTCCGGGACGAGCTCGTCGAACCAGAAGCGGAGAACGGCGTCCGCGGCAGCGGTATCGGCCAGCATCGGTTGCACTTGCGCTTCGACTTTCAACCTTTGTTTCCCGGTCGCGGCGACACTGCCGCCCATCCAACAGATACGAGGCTGAAACGGTGCGTCTGGTCAAGCTCACCGGCGAGGATGGTCCGGTCTATGTGAACCCCGAGCACGTCGTCGCCGTCCGCAAAGCCCTGCGCGACACAAAGATCGAAACCCTCTCCGGGCCGCTCGCGGTCAAGGAGGAGGTGCCGGTCGCCGTGCGGCTCCTCGGGGCCGAGGAAATCGCCATCGACGTCACCCCCGCCCTGGTCGACATAAAGCCGCGCTGAGAGCCCTGCCCTAGACGGTGATGATCGCCTTGATGAGACCAGTGCGCTCGTGCGTCCAAACGGGCATGTCGACCGGCACGCGCTCGAGCGTCGTGGCGTGGGTCGCAAGTTTGTCGGTCGGGACGAGGCCGCGCCGGATCGAGCGCATGACGTGCTCGAAATCCTCGCGCGTTGCGTTGCGCGAGCCGCGGATGGTGAGCTCGCGCCGGTGCACCTCCTGGTCGGGCCAGACGAGATCGCCCCTGATGACGCCGACCAGCGTATAGGCACCGCCGCTGCGGGTGTGGAAAATGCTCTGGTTCATGGCACGGATCGACCCCGTGGCGTCGAAAACGGCGTCAAACCCGCTGCCGCGCCGGGCCTGGAAAGCGGCGCCCTCGATTTCGTCCAGGCCAGCCGCCTCAAAGCCCAGTTGCCGGGCGGTCTCCAGCTTGTCGGGGGCGGCATCGAGCAGCGTCACCTCCGCCCCGGCAATGCGGGCGAAGACGGCGGCGCCGAGGCCGATCGGCCCGCCGCCCACGACGAGAGCCCGCGTCCCGGGCTTCACTTCGGCGGTGCGTCGCACGGCGTGCGCGCCGATGGCCAAAAACTCGACCATGGCCGCGTCGCGCAGGCTCAAATCGTCAGCCGGGTAGAGATTGGCTTCGGGCATGACGATTTCGTCGGTCATGCCGCCGTCGCTGTGAACGCCGATGACCTTGAGCGTCTCGCAGCAATTGGTCTTGCCTTCCCGGCAGGCCGGGCACTCGTAGCAGGGCAGGTAGGGGTTGATGACGACCGCCTCGCCGTCCTTCAGGAGGGTGCTGCCATTGGAATCGAGCACCACGCCCGAGAGCTCGTGCCCCATGATGCGCGGGTATTCGAGAAAGGGATGGGTGCCTTCGAAGATGTGGTAATCGGTGCCGCAAATGCCGATATGGCGGATGCCGACCCGCACCCAGCCGGGCCGCAGGGCCGGCGGCTCGACCTCGATCAGCGCCAGTTGACCCGGAGCAGCGCAGGAAATGGCTCGCACGTGTACCTCCTGTTTGCCGCCAGCATGCCCGCAAGGCGGCTCATCGTCAGCCGGAAATCGCAGGGATCGAGGCGATTGACAAGAGACCAGCCCCGGACCAAATAGCGCCAATGGCAACGCCGAGCGCATCACCGATCCGACGACCGGCCCTCTAGGCGCCCGCGACGAGGCGCGCACCCATGTCTGGCCGGCCGCCGCGCCGCGCCGCTTTTCCTGCTGGCGTCCGATTGCTGTAGTCTTTCACCACCAGAATCGAGGAGGGGCTGATGACCGCGATTTCGGAAGTCGCCGCCGATACGAAGACCATCTTCATCGACGGTGAGTCGGGTACGACGGGGATCGACATCGTGCGGCGCCTCGCCGACGTCCCCGGCGCCGTGCTGCGGAGCCTCCCCAGCGAGCAGCGCAAGGATCCGGAAGCCAAAACGGCGCTCCTCGCGGAGGTCGACCTCGCGATCCTGTGCCTTCCCGACGCCGCGGCGCGGGAAACGGTTGCGCTCGTCGATTCCCTCGGCGCCCGGGGTCCCAAGGTGCTCGATGCCTCTACCGCGCACCGGGTCGCGCCGGGATGGGTCTATGGCTTTGCCGAAATGGCGCCGGGCCAGGCCGAGGCGATCGCGAGGGCCCGCCGGGTGGCCAATCCCGGGTGCTACCCGACGGGTGGCATCGGCTTGCTGCGGCCGCTGGTCGAGGCCGGGGCCATCCCCGCCGACTATCCGGTGACCGTCAATGCCGTCTCCGGCTATTCGGGCGGTGGCAAGGCGATGATTGCCGATTTCGAGGGCGGCACGGCGCCCGCCTTCGAGCTCTACGGGCTCGGCCTCGAGCACAAGCACCTGCCCGAGCTGCATGTGAATTCGCGCCTCGCAAGGCGGCCGATCTTCGTGCCCTCGGTCGGCAATTTCTACAAGGGGATGCTGGTTTCGGTACCCCTCCACCTCGAGACGCTCCCGGGCGCGCCGAAGGCGGCCGACCTCTGGGAAATCCTCGCCGACTACTATCGCGGCGCCGAACTCGTCTCGGTGGTGCCGATGGACAATCCCGCCGACTCGAGCGGCCGGCTCGAGCCCGAGGCGCTCAACGACACCGACCGCATGGAGCTCAGGGTTTATGGCAACGAAACACACCGGCAGGCGGTGCTCGTGGCGCGGCTCGATAATCTCGGCAAGGGCGCGGCCGGTGCCGCGGTGCAGAACCTCAAGCTAATGCTGGGCCTCTGAGCCGCCGATGAATTTTGCCAGCGACAATTGGGCGGGTGCGACACCCGAAGTCATGGCTGCGCTCGCGCGGCACAATGCGGGCTTTTCGACCGCCTATGGCGGCGATGCGGTGACGGCGGCGGTGAAGCGCCGTTTCTCGGAGGTGTTCGAGCGCGAGGTCGAGGTGTTTTTCACCGCGACCGGCACGGCCTCGAATGCGCTCTCGATGGCTGCCTGCGCGCGGCCCGGCGGGCTGATCCTCTGTAGCGCCGACGCGCACCTGCGCAACGACGAATATGGCGCGTCCGAGTTCTTCACCGGCGGCATGAAGCCGATCACCGTGCCCTCGCGCTTGGGCAAGATGACGCCGGCCGCGTTCGAGGCGGTGCTCGCGCGCTACCCCGAGGGCAATCGCACCGGGCGCCCGGTCGTGCTCAGCATCACCGATGCCACAGAGGCGGGCACCGTTTACACGCCCGAGGAGGTCGCGGGGCTCGCCAGCATTGCGAGGCAGCACGGCATGAAGGTGCACATGGACGGCGCCCGCTTCGCCAATGCCGTCGCGGCGCTCGGGGTTTCGCCGGCGTCGCTCACCTGGCAAGCCGGCATCGACCTCATGTCGTTTGGCGGGACGAAGAACGGCTGCTGGGCGGCCGAGGCGATCGTGGTGTTCGAGCCCGGCCGTTTTCCGGACCTCGATGTCATCAAGTCGCGCGCGGGGCACACCTTTTCCAAGGCCCGGTTCGTTGCGGCGCAGTTCGAAGCCTACCTCGCCGACGACAACTGGCTGAAGACCGCCCGCCACGCCAACGACATGGCCCGGCGCCTCGCCGACGGTGTCGCCCG
>JBQCIY010000095.1:0-17879 GCA_051953275.1 Devosia sp.
CAGGTGGTCACGTTTGACCACGTGGGGTCGGGAGGCTCTGACCTCAGCGCGTACGATCCAACGAGGTATTCCTCGCTCGATGGCTACGCCGACGACGTGCTGCAGATTTGTAAGGCATTCGCACTCGAAAACGTCGTCTTCGTCGGCCACTCGGTCAGCGCAATGATCGGCATTCTGGCCGCCATCAGGGCTCCGGAGGTCTTTGCCAACCTCATCCTGATCGGACCCTCGCCGCGATATGTCGATGACGAGAACTATCTCGGCGGGTTCTCAGAGCCGCAGATCAATGAGCTCCTGGAATTTCTCGACTCAAACCACATGGGCTGGTCCGAGGCGATGGCTCCGGTCATCATGGGAAATCCTGATCGCCCCGAGCTGGGGCGAGAACTCACGAACAGTTTTTGCCGGACCGACCCGGACATCGCGAGGCGTTTCGCCAAGGCAACGTTCCTCTCCGACAATCGAGAAGATCTCGCGCGTGTTGGGACACCCTCGCTGATCCTGCAGTGTTCCGAAGACGTCATCGCTCCGGTGGAAGTCGGCCGCTATGTGCACGAGCACTTACCGAACAGTTCGATCACCATCCTGGCGGCAACCGGACACTGCCCCAACCTCAGTGCACCGGAGGAAACGATCGCTGCGATCAAGGCGTACCTCTAGGTGGAAAATCCCCCATCGGTCGGGGTCGAACACGACGATCTCCAGGACTTGTTCGAGAATGCGCCCTGCGGCTACCTGTCGCTTGGTGAAGATGCGCGGATTCAACGTTGCAACCTCACTTTCGGGCGCTGGCTCGACGTCGACCCGCAAAGCCTCGTTGGCAGGCGCTTTCCTGATCTCCTGACGATTGCAGGCAAGATCTATTTCGAGA
The DNA here is from genome assembly GCA_051953275.1 of Devosia sp. Lineage (GTDB taxonomy): Bacteria > Pseudomonadota > Alphaproteobacteria > Rhizobiales > Devosiaceae > Devosia_A. Next base: position 872 of record JBQCIY010000095.1, read on the forward strand.
CGCATTTTGCGCCGCTGCTCAAGCTGCAGGGGTTCTTCGACGAGGTGGCTCTGGACATTGCGACGCCGGCGGAGCCCATGCCCGTTCTGGTGAACGCCGTTCAGCGGGGACCAGTCGGCGATGCGCGGGCATTCATTCGCGTTACGGTCTTCAAGGCAACAGATCGTAGACGCTACGAACGCCAGCTGCTCGAAGCCCGTCGACAGGCCGATGACGCCAACGCTGAGCTCGCTCGGCTCAATCATCATCTTGGACAGCGTGTCACCGATGAAGTGACGAGCCGCATGCAGGCCGAGGAAGCCCTCCGACAGGCGCAGAAGATGGAGGCTATCGGACAACTGACCGGTGGCATCGCGCATGACTTCAACAATATGCTCGCGGGCGTCATAGGCGCCCTCAACCTGATTCAGAGACGGCTGAGCCGTGGCGACCTAGACGTCGACAGGTTCATCGAGGGCGCGCTCGACAGCGCCTACCGTGCCGCCGGGCTGACGCAGCGGCTGCTGCAATTCTCCCGTCAGAGTCCACTCGAGCCGGTGGCTCTTGACGTCAACAAACTGACCACCGGGATGAGCGAACTGCTCAACCGCACGCTGGGCGAAACCATCCACATCGAGACCGTTCTCGCGGCGGGGCTATGGAACGCCAAGGCGGATCCAAGCCAGCTCGAGAACGTGATCCTCAATCTGGCGGTCAACGCCAGGGACGCAATGCCCGGTGGCGGCAATCTGACGATCGAAACCAGCAACGCCTATGTCGACGAGCGCTACGCGCGCGACAACCAGATGACTGAGGGTCAGTACGTGCTGATTGCCGTAACTGACACCGGCCAGGGCATGACGGCAGATGTGCTTGCCAAGGTTTTCGACCCGTTCTTCACGACCAAGCCCGTCGGCAAGGGCACCGGGCTCGGCATGAGTCAGGTGTACGGCTTTGCCAGGCAGTCCGGGGGACACGTCAAAATCTACAGTGAAGTCGGCCACGGCACCACAGTGAAGCTTTACTTGCCGCGCCAGATCGGCGCCGCAACGATTGTCGATCGGCCCAAGGCCGAGCTGGCTCCCCGCGGTGGTACGGAGACGATCCTCGTGGTCGAAGATGACGAGCGCGTCCGAAGCTTCACCGTCGAAGCGCTCCGCGAGCTCGGTTACACTGTTCTGGAGGCGGTGGATGGACCATCGGCTCTCGAGCTGATGCACGCCGATATGCAGGTTGCGTTGCTCTTCACCGACGTGGTCATGCCAGGCATGACGGGGCGGGAACTCGCCGACAAGGCGATCCAGGTGCACCCTGGTCTCGAGGTTCTGTTCTCGACCGGCTATACCCGGAACGCGATCGTCCATAATGGGATCGTGGACGCCGGCACCAACTTCCTCCAGAAGCCGTACTCCTTGAACGACCTTGCGAGAAAAGTACGCGCGGTCCTGGACGCGGGCGGGGCAAGCGCCCAACGCTAGGACGGCGATTGGCGCCAAGAGGACGCCCGCGGGCGCTCGTGGACCAACCGGCCTAGGCCATGCCTACAGGCGAGAAGAGCTTGAGCTCATCAGCGCGATGGCACGCCACAGTTTGCGGCGCGTTGTGTGCCGAAAGCGACGGTCGTTCCCTGTAGCAACGGTCCTGGGAATAGGGGCAACGGGCAGCGAAGCTGCAGCCGATTTCGGCAGCGGTCAGGGACGGAACCGGGCCTTCGGCGCGCGACGAGGTTTCGGACGGCCGGTGCGACTGGCCGGGCACCGCAGCGAGCAGCGCTTCGGTGTAAGGATGCCGGGGGGCGCGGAAAATCGCGTCGGCGTCCCCCATCTCGACGATGCGGCCCGCATACATTACCGCCACGCGATCGGAGATGTTCGCCACCACGCTCAGGTCGTGCGAGATGAAGAGATAGGTGAGACCGAGAGTCCGCTGCAGGTCGCGCAGCAGATTGATGATCTGGGTCTGCACCGAGACGTCGAGGGCTGAGACCGCCTCGTCGGCGACCACGAGCTGCGGCGACGACGCCAGCGCCCGGGCGATGGCGATGCGCTGGCGCTGCCCGCCGCTGAAGGCGTGCGGATAGCGGGAGGCGTAGTCGGGGCTGAGCCCGACCTGCACCAACAGCTCCTCGACCCGGACGTCGATCGCGCGCCGCCGCAACGAGGTGTTGACCTCGAGCACCTCGCCGATGATGTCGCGGACGGTGAAGCGCGGATTGAGCGAGGCGGTCGGATCCTGGAACACCATGCGCAGCTCGGTGCGCAACCTGCGCTTCTGCGCACGATCGGCTTTCGCCACCTCTATCGGCGCGGCGTCGCCGGGGTCGAAGTGGACTGTACCGGCATCCGGTCGGTAGAGGCCGACAAGTGTCTGGCCGAGGGTTGACTTGCCGCAGCCGCTCTCGCCCACAAGACCGAGTGTCTCACCGCGCCGGATGTCGAAAGCCACGTCGCTCACCGCGCGCACTTCTCCGACCCGCTGCGAGAGAAAGCCCCTGGCGATGGGGAAGTGCTTGGTCAAGCTCTCGACCTTGAGCAACGGTGCTGCGGCGGTATGCGCGGCCGGACCGGCTCCCGGCGCGATGGCAGCCGGAGCGCGGACCTCGCGCGCAAAAAGGACAGCGTCCGGCCCATAGGCATGACAGGCCACGGCCTGCGGACCTTCGGAAAACAGCGGTGGCTCGACACTGTCGCAGAGGCCGGCGCGGGCCCAGTCGCAGCGTGGATGGAATGAACATCCGGCAGGCCGTGCTGCCGGTGATGGAACGTTGCCGCGGATCGCCTTGAGCGGCGCCTTGAAGTCGCGATCGAGGCGCGGCATGGAGGCCAGCAGCCCGCGCGTATAGGGATGTTTTGGGTTGGCCAGTACGTCGCTGGCCGGACCCTGCTCGACGATCCTGCCCAGATACATCACCGCCACGTTGTCGGCGATCTCGGCCACGACGCCGAGGTCGTGGGTGATGAAGAGCATGGTCATCTGCCGCTCGCGTTGCAGGCGCCGCAAGAGCTCGAGGATGGTCGCCTGCGTGGTGACGTCCAGCGCCGTGGTCGGTTCGTCGGCAATCAGCAGCCGCGGCTGTGCGACCAGCGCCATCGCGATCATCGCGCGCTGGCGCTGGCCGCCCGAGAGCTCGAAGGTGTATCGGCCGAAACGCTGTTCTGGCTCGGGCATACCGACATGGCGGAGCATCTCGATCGCCTCGTGCACCGCGGCCTTCTTGTCGAGCCGCCGGTGCAGGCGCAGCGCCTCCACGATCTGGTTGCCGATGGTGTAGAGCGGCGACAGGAAGCTCATTGGCTCTTGGTGGATCATGCCGATCTCGCCGCCGCGAATTTGCCGCAGCTGCTTCGCCCGCGGATCGAGCGCCGTGATATCGACCGGCTCGCCGTTGGGCCGGGCAAGCCGGACATGGCCCGACGCGACATAGCCCGGGCGATCGAGGACGCTGAGGATCGCCTTGGCCGTCACCGACTTGCCGCAGCCGGATTCGCCGACGAGGCAGACGGTCTTGCCTCTCGGCAGTTTGAGATCGATGCCGCGGATGACGCCGATGTCGCCGCTGCCGAGGGCGAAGTTGACGTGGAGGTCTTCGATTTCGAGGAGAGCGGCTGGGTCCATCGACATCAACCCGAATAGGGATCCGCAGCGTCGCGCAGACCGTCACCGAGAAAGTTCAGGGCCAGCACGGCGATCACGACGGCAAGGCCGGGCAGCAGCAGCCATGGCGCGCCCGCGATGGTGTGGACGTTCTGCGCTTCCTGCAGCAGCACCCCCCAGCTCACGATCGGCACCCTGAGCCCGATGCCGAGATAGGAGAGGGCCGTTTCAGCCAGGATCATCGAGGGGATGGCCAGCGAGACCACGGCGATGATGTGGCTTAGAAAGCTTGGCAGCATGTGGCGGAAGAGGATACGGAAGGTCGACGCGCCATCGAGCTGTGCGGCCTTGACGAAGTCCTCGGTGCGCATGGCGAGGAAGCGCCCGCGCACCACTCGCGCGAGGCCGGTCCAGCCGATCACCGACAGGATGACGGTGATCAGGAAATACACCTCCATCGGCGGCACGTCCTGCGGGATGGCGGCGGCAAGGCCGATCCACAGCGGGATCGAGGGAACGGACTGGATGAATTCGATCAGGCGCTGGATGATGAGGTCGGTGGTGCCGCCGAAATAGCCGGAGATCCCGCCCATCAGGATGCCGAAGAACAGGCTGAGCGCCACGCCGATGAGGCCGATCGTCATCGAGATGCGCGTACCGTAGATGGTGCGGCTCAGGATGTCGCGGCCGAGCCGGTCGGCGCCAACGAGATAGAACGGCTGTCCAGATTGGACCGGTCCGATCAGATGGATGTCGCTGTCGATCAGTCCGAACAGCTTGTAAGCCTCCCCATGGACGAAGAGCCCAATATCGATCGGGCTGTCGGGATCGTCGGCGAAGAGGCGCTTGCCGCTATTGTAGTCGATTTTGGCTTTGTAGGCGTCGACATGCGGCTCGAAGTGCCAGCCCTTCTCGTCGCTGACGCCGAAGCTGATCGCCTGCGGCGGCGCGTAGGCATATTTGGTATTGGCGTCATCGAGCGTCACCGGGGCAAGGAATTCCGGGATCAGCACGACGACATAGAGGAGCAGGACGACGACGCCGCCGGCGACGCCAAGCCGGTGGCGGGTGAATTTGCGCCAAGTCAGCGCCCACTGGTTCTCATAGCCGAGTCCCTTGGCCTTCTTGCGGCGCAAGCGCGCGGACACATCGGTTTCCGTGCTGGTCGCCGCCATCGCCTAGCCCCACTGCCGGCGGATGCGGGGGTCGAGCCAGCCGAGCAGCAGGTCGCTCAACAGCGTTCCGATGACAGTCAGCACGCTCAGCATCAGGATGAAGCCCGCGGCCATGTACGAGTCCTCGTCGCGCAGGGCGCGCAGCAACAGCGGTCCGGTGGTCTGCAGGCCCATGACGATCGACACGATCGTCGAACCCGAGACGATATCGACGAGGATGTCGTTGAGGCCACTGACGAACGGATTGAGCGCGTGCCGCACCGGATACTTCATCAGCAGCCTGAACTCAGGCAGGCCTTTGGCGCGGCCCGCCATGACGTACGGCTTGTGCAGCTCGTCGATGAGGTTGGCACGGATGATTCGGATGACGCTGGCCGTGCCGGAGGCAGCGAGTACCAGCGTCGGCAGCCAGATATGGCCGGCAAGGTCGACGACCTTGTCCCATGACCACGGCGCGTCGACATAGGCCTCCGAGAAGAGCCCGCCGACGTCCTGACCGAAATAGGCAAAGACAATGTACATCACCGCGAGGGCGAGGAGAAAGTTTGGGATGGCGAGCCCGAGAAAGCCGAAGACCGTGAAGGTGTAGTCGCCGAACGAGTAGCGCCGCACCGCCGAATAGATGCCGATGGGAATGGCGATGATCCAGATCACCGCAAGGCTGAAGATCGACAGGAGCGCCGTCAGCCCGAGCTTTTGCCAGATCAGTTCGGCGACGGGCAGCTTCCAGGTGAACGAATAGCCGAAGTCGCCATGCAGTACGATGCCAGCGACCCAGCGGACGTATTGCACGGCCACCGGCTGGTCGAGACCGTAGGTATGCCGCAGTGCGGTCTTTTCTTCGGGCGTCATGAGGTCGCCCGTCTGTGCCGCCTGTGCCGCGAGGTGATCGACGAAATCACCGGGCGGCAGGTTGATCACGAGGAACGAGATGAACGACACCGCGATCAGCGTGGGGATCACGAACAGCAGGCGGCGGACGAAGAAGTTCATGCGGGCCACCGCGAAAAACAAGACAGGCGGCGCAGGTGCCGCCTGTCTTCAGGTGTAAACCCTAGCACTACTTCTGCACGTAGTACTGCGCGAAGTTGCTGGGCGCCGGGCCGGGGTAGTACCAACCTTCGATCAGCGGCGAGGCGTTGTGCAGGTCGTTGCGAACCGCCCGGTAGAAGCCCTCCGGCAGCGCAACGCCGATCTCGAGGAAGTTCTCGGCGGCAAGGTCGCCGAATTCCTTCATCAGCGCGGCCTGCTGGTCGCCTGTGGCGGTCGGGATCTGGCTGCGGATCTCATACATCCGCTGCACGCCCTTGGGCGGCTCGACCGGGTTGACACCGTCCGGCAGCTTGGCGCCCGGATCGATCCGGCGCTTGTCCCAAGCGGCCCAGCCGTCCCAGTTACCGAGCGACCAGCCCGAGAAGTCGTTGACCCAGCGGTCGAGGTTGAGCAGCGGCAGCTGACCGCAGCCGTTCTCCCCGACCCACACCGCGGCATCGTTCTTGGGATCGGTGTCGCGGTTGTTCCAGGTGTCGTCCGACACGAGGTCGAGCACGGCATTGAGGCCGGCCTGCTTCCAGGTCTTGGAGATGAGCTGGAAGGCGTCGACCGTATCAGGGCGGAACTCGGAGTCGATCAGCACATGGAAGGTGAACGGCTTGCCGTCCGGTCCGACGCGCACGCCGTCGGCGTTCTTGGGGATGATCTTGTCGAGATGCGCCTCGGCGTCGGCAAGGTCGAAGTTGGTATACTCGGTCGCCCACTTCTCGTTATAGAACGGCGATTCAGGCCGCGGCGCCGGTTGATACGGCTTGCCCTGTCCGAGATAGACGGTGTCGATGATGTCCTGACGGTTGATCGCCTCCGACACGCCGATGCGGAAATCGAGGCTCGAGAACACCTTCGCCTTCACGGGATCGAGGTCGGTGGTCGAGAACGCCAGTACCGTCGTATTGTAGTCGCAGCTCTTGGCATCGACGAGGTGGTAGTTGCCAGCCTTCTGGTTGTCGAAGAACACCGACTTGTTGGCCGGAATCGAGATGTAGGAATTGGAGAGCGACACCTTGCCCTGCACGGCGTTCAGCACATTGACCTGCGGATCGCTGCCCACCGTCCAGGTATGCTGGTCGATGTAGGGAAGCTGCTGGCAGCTCGTGTCGACCGCGAAGTAGTAGGGGTTGCGGACGAAGGTGAAGCGGTCCTTGCCAAGAAACGAGTCGGTAGCGATCCACGGTTGAACCGTCGGCCGTGCCGGGTTGGCGTACTGCGCCGGATCGCCGTAGGTGCCGACGTGGTCGTGCCACCACTTGGTGTAGTCGGTCTCGTTGGCGGCAGCCATGAGCTTCTTGACGTTGTCCGGGCTCTCGTCGAGGTCGAACTGCTTCATGTAGTGCGCGGGGAACTGCACCACGCGCTGTCCGTAGGGCGTCGCCAAGTTGAGGAGGAACAGTCCGTTCGGCTTGCTCCACGAGAACGTCACCGTCTCATCGTCCGGCGCCTTCACGGTCGCCTTCTCACCGCCCACGATGAAGATGTTGCGGGGGCCCGAGCTCATGATCTTGGGGTTGTTCTCGACGTGGTCCCACCAGAACACGATGTCGGCGCTGGTGAAGGGCTGGCCGTCCGACCACTTCATGCCCTTGCGCAGGTGGAACGTGTAGGTCTTGCCGTCGGCGCTGATGTCCCAGCTCTTGGCGACGCCGGGGATCACCTTCTGGCCGTCCGGACTCCAGCGCACGAGCGGCTCGTAGCCAAAGCCGCGCGTGTCATCGGGGGCGCCACCGCCGGCAGTCTCGTCGTCGAAGCTGCCGCCATAGACGCCGACATGCTCCGCCGGCGTTACCACGCCCGGCTCTTCGGGCAGGCGCTGCTCGACCGGCGGAAGCTTGCCGGCCGCGACGAGGTCGTGAAGCTGCGGGGCTTCGGTGTAGGTCTTGCAGGCGGCGGGAGCCGCCGCATCGTCAGCCCACGCCGGTCCGGCCGCGGGGACACTGAGAATGGCGGCAGCACACATTGCCGCCAGACCACAGGTAATGGACTTGCCGAACATTCTTCAACACCTCCCTTGGGGCTGATGGGCCTTCGGTCGCCGCCACCGGATGCCTTGTGGCGAGGCGCGGACCGTCCTCCGGCGGTGTCGTGCCTATTCCGATTGCGTAGCGCGATCGTGACATTTCGTTGAAAACGGTTACAACGCAACGCCATTCAGATGACGGGGGCGCGAGCCATGCCGCAGCGCGAGACGACCACCATCAGGGACGTGGCGGCAAAGGCGGGCGTCTCGATCGCGACCGTGTCGCGCGTGCTCAACCGCTACCCGCACGTCCGCCCCGAGGTGCGCGCGCGCGTGCAGCAGGCGATCGCGAGCCTGGGGTATCGCGCCAACGGCCTCGCCAGCAGCTTTCGCACGCAGCGGTCGGGACTGATCGGGGTGTTCCTCCGTCAGCAGCGTACGCCGTTCAGCAGCGCGCTCGGCTACGCCATAGAGTCCACAATGTTCGATGCCGGCTACAGCACCCTGCTGTGCAGCACGACGGGCAATGCAGATCGCGAGGAGAGCTATGTCCACTCGATGATCGACATGCGGGCGGAAGGCGTGATTATCCGCCCGACGGCCGCTACGGCGCGCACCATGGGGCATGTCGAGCTGCTGCGGAAGGCCGGCATTGCGGTGGTGTTCACCGACATGAAGCCGCGCATCCCCTCGGTGAGTTCGGTCATTTGCGATAATTTCTCGGGGGGCCACGAAGGCATGCGGCACCTGCTGGACCTCGGCCATCTCCGCATCGGTATCGTTGCCGGCGAGCAGGCCGCGGCGGCTTCGCCGAGCCGGACCAGCCCGGTCGGGCTCGAGCGCGTCCTTGGGATGGTGCAGGCCTGCCGCTCGCTCGCCCCTGAAGCCGAGCTTAGTTTTTCGCGCCCGTTTCCAGACGCGAGCGTCGAACTGGGCGCGTCGGAAACCGAGCTGCTGCTCGCCAACCACCCGGGCATCACGGCGATCTTTGCGACGACCGACATACTCGCGATTGGCGCCATGCAGGCGGCGCATCGCCTCGGCATCCGGGTGCCGGACGAGCTGTCGATCCTGGGCTACGACGGCATCATGGAATCGACCATCACCTTCCCGCCACTGACCACGATCCGCCAGCCGATCCATGAGATGGGCGAGCTTGCGGCGCGCACTTTGCTCACCCAGATCCGTCAGCCCGGTGCCCCGGCGCAGCAGATTGTGCTCGAGAACAGCCTGCTCCTTCGTGAGTCCACTGCACCCCCGAAAATGAACTAGCTTTGTAACCGTTTTCAAACGACTAGCTCGGCGAACAACCGTCCCGCCCGGGGCGGCATCACCAGCCGAGCCTTTATCGCCGATGACGTACGATCCCCGGATTGCTGCACCGGACCCGCTTACCGACGCCGACCGTGCCCTTGCGGGTGCTATCGCGCCGGTCATCCGCTTTGCCGCCAACGAGCCCTTCCTGCCCACTCACGTCGGCATCACAGCTCTCAACAAGCCACGGCAGTCGCCCTCGGCGGAACTGCAAATCACGTTCGGGCCAGGCGTGGTCCGCGTCATCGAGTATGCGATCTGGTGGGATTGGGACATCCAGCACCTCTATGAGCTCGAGCACGTCTGGCTGAAGCTCGACGCCGCCGATCGCATTGTGGCCGTGGCGGCGAGCGCCCATGGCAAACTGTTCGACATGGTACGCCCTGACGGCTCGCTGCCGATCGAAGATGGCCGGGTGACACTCTACGCGGAGCCCGGCAAACATGCGTTCCACGCGACACCCGAGGCCATCCTCAGCAAGCGGCAGTCGCTCGAGGCGAGCTGCGGGCCAATGACCTCGGACGGCCATGTCCTGATCAATGCCATGTTCGAGACGGCCTTCGCGAAGATCACGGCTGAGGACCATCGGGCCGTCCGCCGGCATCTGCAGGGTCGGGCGTTCCTGCCCTCCTTCATTTTCGACCAGAAGTTCGACACCGCCACGCTCGAGCGCGTGTCGTGGCCGGAGCTGCACGACTACATCGCAGGTCGCGTGCCGCAGGTGCTGGCCACAGTCAAAGCCAGCCAGCCGCTGCTCAAGGCCGTCATGATCGACAGCGGCGACACGCTTGTCGACGAGGCCACCGAGATCCGTGACACGCAGGGTTACGTCGTCGAAGCCCGACTGATTCCCGGTGCGATAGAGATGCTGCGCCGGCTGACGGCCGAGGGTTACCGCCTCGTGCTCGTCGCCGACGGCTTCAAGCAGAGCTTCGACAACGTGCTGGGCTTCCATGGCGTGCGGGAGCACCTCGAGGCCGAAATCATCTCGGAAATCCTCAAATGCGAGAAGCCGGACCAGCGGATGTTCGACGCGGCACTCGCCGCGCTCAACATCGACGCAGCTGACGCCGGCAGCGTCGTGATGATCGGCAACCACCTGGGCCGAGACATCAACGGCGCCAACAGGCGCGGCATCATCAGTATCTGGCAGAACTGGTCGCCGCGGCGTGAAAAGCAGGCCTCGGCTCCCGACGAGGTGCCCGACTATGTGGTGCGCAGCCCGGGTGAAATCCCCGCGCTGCTGGAGTTTATCGAGCTCTCGATGGGGCGCGAGGCGGCGCATGCCGCGATGCGGTTTACCGGGCAGATTCAGACAGCGGCGCAGTAACAACCGACAAACCCACATCTTGGGCTGCGCTCCTCGCGGCGTCGCGCAGATGCATCCACTACCCCCAGATGTTCAATCAGTCCGGGCAGCGTGGCTGGATCAACTGCGGATGTATCGAAGGCCACCAATCTCCTCGCAGTCGTCCACATGGCGCCAAGCAGACATCGCGAGGTGGTGGTTCGGGGCGTGCGACTTGCTTATGCCGCCGCACCGTCGCTGAACGTCCCGGGCGAAAGAAGTTTGGCGCAGCTTTCGAGCGTGTTAGGGCAGAGCATGGCCAATCCGCTTTTCTATGAGCGCATAGTCCCGCTCGACAGCTCCGCACACCGGAAGTTGTGCATTCGCCCTCTCGCCGCGCCTTACGCATTTGCCTCACATGCCAACCTCATCCCGGCGCTGGTGGCCGAGTTCGGCGCCGCTGCCCCGTCGATGCCGGTGGCCTTCCTGCCGGGCGCTGAAAAGCCCGCTGCGGTCTTCGTCACGGGGTTCAAGCCGGACCAGAACGTCTTCGTGGGCGCGGACGGCAAATGGACCGGCGACTACGTGCCAGCCTATCTGCGGCGCTATCCCTTCATCATGGGCGATGTGCCGAACGGTCAGCCGATCCTGTGCATCGATGCGAGCGCGGCGGCGCTGGGGGACGAGGGCGTGAAGCTGTTCTCGCACGACGGCAAGCCGGAGCCGGCGCTGACCCAGGCGCTGCAGCTCGCTGACGACTATCGCATCAATGCGCAGCGCACCGACGAGTTCTGCATCGCGCTGCAGCGGCTGAAGCTCTTCCGCTCGGTGACGCTCGATGCCAAGCAGCCCGATGGGCAGTCGACCGTTGTCCATGGGCTGCTCGTGGTGGACGAGCAGGTGCTCGACGGACTCGCGTCCGCCGACCTCGAGGAACTGCACCGTCAGCGCTGGCTCCGGCCGATCTACGCGCACCTGCTTAGTCTGGGCTCCCTGTCGCGTCTGTCCGAAAAGCTGAAACCAAGCTGACGCCAGGCTGAAGAGCGGATGATGGACCGATGACGGCCGCGACGCCGGTATCACAACTTTGAAATGTATTGCCAAGGTTGGCTGGACGTTCGTCGCGAACGCTCCTAATACCGCTGCCTGGGCCTGGGATGCCCAGTCTCCGAGGGGCATGTCTTGTTAAAGGTCTTGTCTGCCTTCCACCCGCAATTGCGGCGAGGGAGAATGCCGGGTTTTCCGGCGATGCTCGCGGCGTTCGCCGTCGCTTTCGCAACACCGGTCATCGCGGCGACGCCCGCTACGGTCTCATCGGCTCCCGCCGTCACCGACACCGCGCCGGCTGTCAGCACGCAGTTCACGCTCGATGGGTTCCGTTCCGCCAAGTTCGGGATGACGCAGGACAAAGTCCGTGCCGCGATCAAGACCGACTTCAACCTGAGCGGCGATGCCATCGTGGCCGGAACCAACGCCGCCGAACGTACGCAACTGCTGACCATTACCGTGCCGGACCTGCTGCCCGGCGGCGGCAAGGCCCAGGTGTCGTATGTGTTCGGCTATTCCAGCAAGGCGCTGATCCAGGTCGGCATCTCGTGGAGCGCGGCGATCGACCCGACGGTCGATGCCGCCAAGCTCTACGCCAACAGCGACGTGCTGGTCGCGCACTTCACCTCCGCGGGCTACGTGCCGGCGACCATTCGCACCGGCGTCGTGGTCGACAACGGCATCCTGCTGTTCCGCGGCGAGGACGCCGCCGGGCATGCCACGATTCTGTTGATGCAGGGGCAGTTCACCGGTACGGCCGACAGCACACAGAAGGTGCTGAAGCCGACGAGCCTCGCGCTGCTCTACGCGGCCGACTCCAAATCGCCCGACATCTTCAAGCTCGACCCGGGAAGCTTCTGACATGGCACGGCGGCGCATCTCGAACCCGAACGCGTCGCCAGCCTTACCGGATGTGCCCCGGGATACGCTCACCCGCCAGTCGCTGCTGATGGCGGCGAGCCCGTTCGTGCTCGGCCTCGTTGCCGCGATCGCGGCGCCGGGCGCGGCCCATGCCCAGGCGGTCAACCTCGGCACCAATAACATCATCGCCGACGGAACCACCAAGACCCATATCACCGTCAGCGGCAACAAGACCTCGATCACCACCGACACGGTGTCCAGGGGTACCGGCTTCAACTCGTTCTCGAACTTCGAGGAAGCGGCCGGCTCGCAGGTCGATCTCTACGTCCCCGACGGCGCCGGCAACCTCCTCAACATCGTCCACAATGGTCCTGTCGTCATCAACGGCATCGTCAACGGTTACAAGGACGGCAAGATCGGCGGCAACATCTACTTCTCGGACTCGCACGGTTTCGTGGTGGGCTCGGGCGGTGTGGTCAATGTCGGCACGCTGACGGTAAACACGCCGGAGGAGAAGTACCTCAAGAACGTCGTTCGCCCCGACGGCAGCGTCGACGACAACCTCGCCGGCCAGGTGATGCAGGGCACGCTGCCGATCTCGTCGGACGGCACCATCTCGATCGCGGGTACGATCAACGCCAAGGGCGATATCTCGCTGCAGGGGCAGACGGTCGACGTGACCGGCGGCAAGATCTCGATGACCGACGCGCAAAACCACATGGCGCTGTTCGAGTCGACGGTGAACACCGGCGGCGTGCCGCAGGGGCGGCTCGTCTCGGAAGGCGGTCAGATCAGGATCGTCGCCGCCGGCAAGGCGCGTATCGGCGGCAAGCTCAAGACCAGCCCGACAACGTCCGGCAAGGGCGGCAAGATCAGCGTCAAGGCGAACGACATCGTGCTCGATGCCGAGGCGCGGCTGACCGCCGACGGCACGGTAGCGGGCGGCGGTGGCACCGTGGACGTGGTGGCCGTGGATAAGCTGCTGGTCGAGAACGGCGCGCTCATCAGCGCGCACGGCGCCGGCAGCGGCACCGGTGGCGTGGTCGAGCTCAGCGGCCACACCGCGACCATCGGCGCCGCCGATGTCGACCTCGGGTCGGACACCGGCAAGGCCGGCACGCTGCTGCTCGACCCGTACGACCTGATCATCGGCGGCACCACGACCGACAGCGGTGCCGGCGACGACTACAGCTACGCCCAGTCGATCACCAGCAACGGTGCCAACGTGCTGCTGCAGGCCGACAACTCGATCACCATGGAGTCCGGCAGCTCGATCAATACGACGAGCGCCACCAACGCCGGCAATGTCACGCTCGAAGCCCCCTCCATCACCATCGACAATGGCGCGACGATCGATGCGTCGGCGCCAGGGAACACGGCCGGCAACATTACGCTGGACGCTCATCGCGCCGATAATGGCAGTGTGTCGATCCAGATCGGCGACAGCACGTCAAATCCGGCGCCAGTCCTCAAGGGCAACGACATCAAGCTGATCGCGAGCGCCATGGCCGATGCGCCCAGCGTCCTGCTGTCGCTGCCGACCGCCCATGCGGACATCATGGTCAGCGCCGGCAGCATTACCGCGACCGGCGAGTTCAGCGCCAAGGCGACTGCCACCGCCAATGGTGGAGCGAGCTACCTGCCGGTCGGCGTCGTGGTCACCGACGTCGAGTCGAAGGTGCTCGTCGACGGCACGGCGGACATCCACGCCGACAGCGCTGAGCTCACTGCGACCTCGATCGTCACCTCCCTCATCCAGACCCAATCGCTGGTCCCGGCCAATGCAAAGGCCGACGGCGCGGTGGCGGTGTCGACCATCGACAGCACCGCCAAGGTCGAGGTGGGCGGCTCCGCCCAGCTCCACATCACCAACGATCTGACGATGTCGGCCAGCAACGACATCACCAGCGAGCTCGACGCCACGCCGCAGCAGGCCGCGTTCGGCGCGAGCGTCGCCGTCAGCGTCATCGACGCCGAGACCTCGGCGTTGATCGACGGTGGCGCCAGCGTCGAGGCCGGCGGCATCGGGCTCAGCAGCTCGACCTCGACGGCGGTCACGGCGCTGGCCGCAGCAGCGGCGGGCGGCGCCGAGCAGCCGCAGAGCGGCAGCGAGGCCGAGAGCTTCCTCGACGACAGCAAGTATTCGGCCGGAACCGAGACCAGCGACGGCGGGGTTTCCGTGGTGGGCGGCCTCGCCATCGCCGACCTGACCTCGAATTCGACCGCCAGCATCGCCTCGACCGGCACGATCACGTCGACCGGCAATGTCTCGGTGCAATCGGCCACGGCGAACAGCGCCGACGTCACGGCGGACGGCTCGGCGGTCGATTCATCCACCGGCGTAGGCGTCGCGGTGGGGATCAACCTCGCGCACGTCAAGAACGACGCGACGGTCGACAGCCCCATCTCGGCAGGCTCGCTCGACATCGACGCCAACATGATCGACCCCGACGGCAAGAACAGCTTCACCACCACCGCAACGTCCGGCGCCGGGGCCACCAATGTCGGCGTCGCCGGCTCGCTCGCGACCAACCTCGTCGACAGCGAGAGCGTTGCGACGATCGGCACCAGCGGCGCCGTTACGCTGACCGGCACCAAAGCGGTGAACATCGAGGCGGCCGACGTGACGGAATCGTCGGCAACGGCGACGCCGAGTGGAACCTCCACGTCGGGCGGCAAGCTGGGGATCGGCGCCTCGGCGGCGGTCAACATCGTTGCCAACCGCTCGACCGCCGAGATCGACGGCGGCGTGACCGACGCGGGCGACGTGACGCTGGGCGCGGCCGGCGAGTTCACCACCACGACCGACGGCGAGGCGGGCGCCTCGGGTGGCATCGCCATTACGCCGGCGCTCGGTCTGAGCCTTGTCAGCAACACCACCACCGCGCAGCTCGGGGCCGGAACGACGTTCGACGCCGACAGCCTCGACGTGACGGCTGTGCAGCAGGCGACGACCAGCACCACGGCTTCGGGCGTCGCGGCGGGCGGCAAGGCCGCGGTCGGCGCCGCGCTGGCCCTCGCCATTGTCAACGACCAGGTGATCGCCACCACAGACCGGGCGATCAACTCTACCGGGGATGTGACGTTCGAGGCGATGGGCGCGTCGTTCTCGACACTCAGCTCGACGGCCAGCGCCAGCGGCGGCGAAGCAGCGGACGACAACGGCGACTCCTCCGACGGCACCGTCGACGACAAGGTCAATACGCAGCTCGGCGGCGCCCAGACGAAAGAGTCCGACTCCGGCATCGGCGATACGGATCAACGCACCAAGTCCGGCAAGGACGCGAGCGACGACAAGGGGCATTCCGCGTCGACCAGCGAGGGGAAGGTTTCGGTGGCGGCCGCGGTGGCGGTGAACGTGCAAACCGCCAGCGTCGGTGCGACGATTCCCGACAACACCGTGATCACCGCCGGCGGCACGCTGACGCTGAGCACCGCCGCCAACACCGACGGCAAGGCGACGGCCGACGGTACCGCCGTGGGTGGCGACAGTCCTCCGAAGGTCGGCATCGGCGCGGCGGTGGCAGTCAACAAGGTCGCCGACAGCAACGAGGCGACGCTCGGTGAGGCGAACGATCAGCTCGGCGGGCTGACGATCGAGGCGACCAAGCTCGATATCGCCAAGAAGCTCCAGAACTCCAAGAGCGCCGCGACACGCGCCGACGTATTCCTCACCAAGGCCACCTCGGGCGCCGGCGGCTCAAAGATCGGCCTCGCCGGCTCGCTCGCGCTCAACCTGATCGACAGCGAGAGCGCAGCGCAGGTCGTGACCGGCGCGGTCGTCACCATCACCGACGGCGGCGCCGTGAACCGGAGGGCCGACGCGCAGAACGGCGTCACGGCGACGGCGGCGCCGACGGAAAATGGCGGCGCCAGCGGCGGCTCGGTCGGCGTCGGCGTGTCGGCGGCGATCAACATCATCGCCAACCGCTCGACGGCCGAGATCGACGACGGCGCGACGGTCGCCGCGGCGACGAGCCTCGGCACGGTGACGCTGAGCGCGTCCGGCAATTTCGGCACCGATGCCGAGGCCGAGGCCGGCTCGTCCGGTGGCATTTCGGTGACGCCGGCGCTGGGCCTCAACCTCGTCAGCGACAGCACTACGGCGCAGCTCGGCACCGGAACGACGTTCGAGGCGGACTCGCTCGACGTGTCGGCGACCCAGATCGCCGCGACCACCACCAAGGCCAAGGGCGACGCCGCCGGCAGCAAGGCGGCGGTCGGACTCGCGCTGGCCCTGGCGCTGGTCAACGACGACGTGACGGCGACCACCAACCGCGATCTCGACATCGGCGGCGCTGCGAGCTTCACCGCGCAGGGCGCATCGACCTCCGAGCTCGACGCCGTGGCGAGCGCCAGCGGCGGCGAAGCGGCCGACGATAGTGGCGACTCCAGCGACGGGACCGTCGACGACAAGGTCGACAACCAGCTTGGCGGCGCCGAAAAGAAGCAGACCGATTCGGGCGTCGGCGACACGGCGCAGAAGGACAAGACGACCGCCGACGTCAACGACAAGGACGGCCGCTCGGCCTCGACCAGCGAGGGCAAGGTGTCGGTCGCAGCGGCCGTCGGCGTCAACGTGCAGACGGCGACCGTCAGCGCCACCATCCCCGACACGGTGTCGGTCACCGCGACCGGCACGCTGACACTCGGCACCGCGGCCAATACCGACGGCAACGTGACGGCCGACGGCTCGGCCGTAGGCAAGGAGGGGGCCGACCCCTCCAAGGTCGGCATCGGCGC
>JBQCIY010000096.1:0-3128 GCA_051953275.1 Devosia sp.
CTCGGCGACTGGTGCCGCAGGTGGCGAAGGCTCGGCCTGGGGGAAGGACGGCCCTGATGGAAACTCGTCGCCCAATACCGCCGCACTCTTGGGCTGGCCGGTAGGCAATGAAACCACAAGGTCAGGTGAATTCCCCGGCCTACTGTCTTCGCCCACCGCAGCCCTGGCAACCGGTTCCGGGCCGGGCTGCGCGGAGTACCCCGCCGTCGCAACTTTCGCCCAAGAGTCCGTAACCGATTGGAGCGGCGCCGCCCTCTGACGCTCGCTGGTCCCACTGCCGACAGCGATCACGTCGACAATGAAGAGCTCGGCCTTTCGGCCGTGCAGGTGACCGCTCCAGGGGACACCCGGTGTTGCCGCGGGCGTCGCTGGAACGATTTCAGTGGGCGCCGGCGCAACCCGCGGGGCAGAGACGGACTCGGGCTCAGACACGACAGCCGGCGTTTCCACGGTCGTCGCGACGTCGTCGCCGATCGAGCCCGGCGTCGCGATGGCGGCGGCGGCGGGGGCCCCAGCTTCGGTGGCGGTCTCCTCCGATTGAGCCGCTGCCACCGCGACGGGAACCAGGGGTATCGCAGTAGAAAGCGATTTCAGTGTCTCGAGCGCAGACACCGGCTCGGGCTGCGCCATGAGTCCCGCATTGGCTGGAACCGGGCCGGCGCGGACCGGCTCGGGGATGGTGGCGGCAATCTCCACCGGCACCGCCGCAGTCACCGCCACCGGGGCAGATGCCGCGACAGCGGCAGGGGCCGAGTCGGCCGCCGGGGAGGAAATCCTCTGCCCCGTCCCCTGCTCCGCCGGTGCACGCCGGCGAGACACGGTCCGACGCAGGACGTATCCAAGGGCCCAGCCAAACGCGTAGGCGGCCAGCAGGAGCGTCGCGATCGCGCCAATATGCGCAATCTGTTCGTTCATGGCGCCTGCCTTGGCGCGGAAAAACTGAGCCAACCCACGACGATGCCAACGACGAGGGCGCCCAGGGCATAGGGCCAATACAGCTGCAGAAAAGCGGCGATCTGGTCCAGCGACAAGGAGCTACTCCGTGGTCACCTGGAACGTTATTCTGCGGTTCTTTGCCTTGCCGTCCTTGGTCTCGTTGGACGCGATCGGATCGGTCTCGCCAAAGCCCTCCGCATAAAGCCGCTCTTCGCCGATGCCTCGCTTGATCAGCTCATTGACGACCGACTCCGCGCGCTCCACGGACAGGGCGAGATTAATGTCGGCGCTCCCGTCTGCGTCAGTGTGGCCTTGAACGTGCACATCGGCCTTGGGGCAAATCGCCAGATCCTTGGCAAGCTCGTCGAGCACGGGCTCCGATGTCTTGACCAGGGTCGCGCGACCGGTGAACGTGATGGCATTGCGCGCCGCGATGGCGTCGACATCCGCCTGGCAGGCCGCCAGCGGGGGCAGCACATCGATGCCGACCGACCACCCCGCGGCATTGGGGAGCGCCGCGATCTGACTCGCGGCCTGGTCGGCGGCCGCTTTCCGATCAGCCTTGCCGCGCAGGTACCACTTGCTGCCGTCGAACCCGACCGTCCCCTCCACGAGTCCCGACAGTGCCGCGATCCCGGTCGTGCCGTTGGCCGTGAAGTCGGCGGGCAAATCATCCTTGGTGACGAGGCCGGTCGCCTTGCGCAATCCGGCTTCGTTGGCGAGCGCCGTCGCGTCCGCGGCAGCCGGAACCGCGCCCTTGAGGGTAACCGAACCGCCCGCACTGCGATCGGCCTCGAATACCAGATCGTCGGGCATCGGAGCGACGGAATTGACGGGCGCGGGAGAGACAGGCGGCTCCTGCGGCGCCAGGCTCGAAGAGGTTGCGGTCTCGGCGGACGAAGACGCTTCCGGCGCAGGATTTTCCGAGAACGAGCTTTCCGGCGATGACGATGCACCGGATGGGATGGGTTGCTCCGACGACGAGATCATTTGGGACGAAGGTGAGGACGGTTCCTCAGTCGAGGAGACCGACGAGGTCTCCTGTGAGGGAGCGGGTGGCAAGGATGACGCCGGGGAGGTCGACACCGGCTCCAAGGTCGACACCGGCTCCAAGGACGACTCCTCGCTCGAGGCATCGGAGGCCGATGATGGCGCAATGGAATACGATTCCGACGATGCAGCGGGCGCTTCGCTGCTCGATGGTGCCTGGCTGCTGGACGAGCTCACCGCGCTCGACAGGAATTCCGCATTGGACGAAGTGTCGGGACTCGACGGCATATCGGAGCTCGCCGGGACCTCAGGGGCCGATGAGGCCTCGCTGCCCAAGGAGAGGCCAGCCCCCGACGCGGCTTCGGCGCTCGAAGACGATACCGGACTCGAAGACGACATAGAACTCAA
Organism: Devosia sp.; assembly: GCA_051953275.1. GTDB lineage: Bacteria > Pseudomonadota > Alphaproteobacteria > Rhizobiales > Devosiaceae > Devosia_A. Next base: position 2,335 of record JBQCIY010000096.1, read on the forward strand.
CGAAGATACGAAGCTGGGCGATGCTTCGGAGCTCGACAGGTCTTCGGAACTCGATCCGGAACTGCTCCCGGCTGCATCGGTCGACGTTACCGTCTCCGATGATGATGCCGCCGATTCTTCTGCCGAGGCGCTCGGGAGCACGGAGCTGTCGAGCCACAAGGACGAGCTGTCGCCGGGAGCCAGTGACGTGATGTCGGGGGCGAGGCTGACCTGCGCCGCCTCGGTGATGATGGCAGAAGGTTGAGCATAGCTACTTGGCGCTGCGACGCCGGCGTTCCCGGTTCCCCGTAACGACGCCGTCAGCGGGTGGATTTCGGCGGCAATCAGACGCGAAGGCGGTTCCTGCATGACTGCCAGAGCCGTGCCCCCAACGACAGTCAAAACGCCCGGAACCAGCCACTTAAGAAACGTACCAGCCATTTTACCCCCGAACGGCCGCCGCAGCCGCTTCGCAAGCCCCGCGATAGCAGAAGCTCCGATTCAAGAAAACCGGCCTATCCAACTGTTTATGGGCGATTCTTAGACCGTCGCCACAACAGTAGCCGGAATTGATTGAACTGAACCTGAACCGGGGCTCGGGCTGCAGTGAGGCATGGTCGACAACTCGAGCGTTCGTAAGGCGTCCTCGCCACGCAGGATGGGACGTCAGAAAAAGAAAGGCCCGGCAGAGCCGGGCCTTTCCACAATTCGCTATCGGAAGCGATCTTACTTGATCGACTTCTCGGCCGTGAACACCGCCTTGTAGCCACCGAGGCTGGTGACCGTGACGTTGGCACCCGAGGTGAAGCCGCCGC
>JBQCIY010000097.1:0-3045 GCA_051953275.1 Devosia sp.
CATTCTCTTTCATCCGGACTATACCGTCGGCTCGGGGATCGCACCCAAATCTGCTGACACCCGATTGCTCGGGCCGCTCGCGGGCTAAAGGGCCGAAACCCTCACTACCGCCGGTGGGGAATTGCACCCCGCCCTGAGAACATCACGCCGTTTCATCGTGAAACGACGATGGTCATGTAGCGCGGCCGGCGCCCAAGTTCAAGGACCGGCCACGCGTGGGCGGAAGCACGAATCCCGCAGTCGGCGCTCCTCTCCCGCTTGCGGGGGAGGGGGACCATGCGTCAGCGTGGTGGAGGGGGGTGCCGCTTGCGCCGCTCCCTCGGTTCCGTCAGCCGCGGACTTGATCCATCGACCGGCCATGACGAAACCGAGAAAGTGCTGGCGAAGCCTGCAGTCGGCGCTCCTCTCCCGCTTGCGGGGGAGGGGGACCACGCGTCAGCGTGGTGGGGGGGGGGGACCACGCACCGGCGCAAGCGGCCGCCCCCTTCCATCGCGTTAGCGCGCGCCACCTTCCCCCGCACGCGGGAGAAGGACCCGACTGCAAGCCGCGTCGCCAGTTCCAACCGACATCCATTCATCTTCCCAACCCCACCCCAGCCGAGCCTTTGGGCCTCACTTCAAAAAAGCCGGACGGGCCGGCGAAGGCTTCCGCTCGCCCCGAGTTATATGGAACGATGCTCCAGCTCGGGTCGCAGCAGGCGCTCGGCCAGGAGCCGCAGGGCCGGGCCGAGCTCGGCCGGCGATTGCGCCTTGTGGCCGATGCCGAAGCTCGCCGCCAGCAGCACCTGGGCCAGGAACCGCGCCTGCGCCACACCGGCGTCCCGCAGGGCGGTCTCGAGCGCCCCACTCACGTCACGATCGTAGTTGCGCAGCAGCGGCGCGCTCAGGCGGTCGTGCTCGCTGTAGAGCTCGGCGGCGTGCGGTGAGGCGGAAATCAGCCGCAGCGTCCCCTTGGTCTTGGCCGTCAAGGCGGCGGCGACCCGGGCAACGACATCGCCGTCGCCCGCCAGCGCCGCGAGGAAATTGCTCCTCCATTCCCCGACGACCCGCGTCACGAGTTCGGCAAACACCGCAGTCTTGTCCGGAAAACAGGCATAGAGTGTGGGCTTGGCCACGCCGGCGGCGCGCGCGATCGCCTCCATGCTGGTGCCGCGGAAGCCTTGCCTCAGCATCAGCTCGGCAGCCGCCTGCAGGATCGCTTCGCGCTTGGCTTCGGTCGGGGCCATCGACTCCTCATTGAACGAATTGAACGAATAGCATATAGTTCGTTCAATTGGAATGGAGGCATGCGATGCCCGATCTGGTCCTGGTCACCGGCGTTTCCGGCTTTATCGGCGGCCATGTGGCGCTGGAGCTGTTGCGGCAGGGCTTCCGCGTCCGCGGCTCGGTGCGCGACCTCGGCAAGGCCGACAAGGTGCGGGCGACGCTGGCCCGTCACGGCGGGGATCTCGGGCGGCTCGAGTTCGTGGCGCTCGATCTCACCTCCGATACCGGCTGGGCCGAGGCGATGCCCGGCGTGCGCTATCTGCAGCACACCGCCTCGCCGTTCGTCACCCGCATGCCCAGGGACAAGATGGAATTGATCCGTCCGGCGGTCGACGGCACCCGCCGGGCGCTGAAGGCCGCGCTCGACGCCAATGTCGAGCGCGTCGTCCTCACCTCGTCGATGGCCGCCGCGTCCTACGGCCATGGCCCGGAACACACAGCGCCGTTCGGCCCCGCCGATTGGACGAAGCTCGATGGCCGGCACGTCAACGCCTATGCCGAATCCAAGACGCTGGCGGAGCGCGAAGCCTGGATGATGATCGACAGCGCGGGCCGGCACGACGATCTCGCGGTGATCAATCCCAACTTCGTCCTCGGGCCGCTGCTCGACGACGATCCGGGGACCTCGGCGGCGCTGATCGCGCGGCTGATGGCGGGCGGCATCCCGGCCTTGCCGCGGCTTTATTTTCCGATAATCGACGTGCGCGACGTCGCCGCCGCGCATGTCCGGGCGATGGTCGTGCCGTGGGCCGGCGGACACCGCTTCCCGATGGGCGAAAAGACCATGAGCGTCCTCGAGGTTGCCGACACCATCCGCGTCGCGCTGCCCGAATTCGCCAGCCGGATGCCCCGGCGGCCGGTGCCGGACTGGCTGGTGCGGCTCGCGGCCGTCGCTATCCCGGAGATGCGCGGCAATCTGGGCGAGCTGGGCGTCGTCCGCCGCACCGATTCGAGCGATGCGGTGAAGCTGCTGGGGCGGCCGCTGATCCCCTCCGCGGAGGCAGTGATCGCCACCGCCCGCAGCCTTGTCGTCGAAGGCGTGGTGCAACGTCCCTGAGCGCGGCCCAATTGCGCCAAAAAAGGACTAGGCCAACGCGCTTCGATTGGCTATGAAGCAGCCGCCGAGCGGACGGGGCTGTAGCTCAGTTGGGAGAGCGCATCGTTCGCAATGATGAGGTCAGGGGTTCGATTCCCCTCAGCTCCACCATCTCCGCTTCGGCCCATTGAGTTTGTTGAGGTTAGCCAACGGCCACCGGCCGGTTAGCCAATCTTCTGTTCCCGGTCCGGTCTTCCGAGCGCCTCGAGTGCCTGGTCTGCCAAGAGCTTTTGGCTTGCTGCGGCCGTGTAGCGGCTTACCTCCGCGTCCGTTGTATGGCCGGTGATTGCCTTGATCTGTTGGTTGGTGCACCCGGCCTCTGCCAGCCGTCGCGCGGCGGCCTTTCTCAACCCGTGCGATGAACACTGTGGCAGACCAGCACCGTCGCACCAGTCCCGCATCTTGTTGCCGAAGCCGGCGGCACTGAAGGGACGCCCATGCTCGGTAACGACGAAGGTCAACTGGTCCGCCGGCAGGCGCTCCAGCAGTCGCTTGAGATCCCGGTGCACGGGGATAGAAAGAGCGGCGCCGGTCTTATGCTGCCGCAGCACCAAGCGATCCCCAGACAGGTGCTGCCTTCCCATCCGAACCATGTCGGATCGACGCTGGCCCGTGTAGAGCATCAATGCGAACGCCAGGCGGGCCGTCGTCCCAACCGCGTAGTGAGCCTCATATCGCGCGAT
>JBQCIY010000098.1:0-40845 GCA_051953275.1 Devosia sp.
CGCCACGAAGATCGAGAAGATCGCGGTGACGCGCACCGAATTCAGGTAGGAGGGATCGGCAAACAGCTTGGTGTAGTTGTCGAACCACACGAAGGTGGTTTTGAAGCCGAAGGCATCCTCGTGCAGGAACGACTGCCAGAAGGCCTGCCCCGCCGGCCACAGGAAGAAGAGGATGGTAACCGCCATCTGCGGAGCGACCAGAAGATAGGGCAGGACGCGATTGGGGAAGACGGTGCGCTTGGTCTGCATCGGCCGCTCCGGTCGGTGAGTAGATCGGAAGAGAAAGGAAGCCCGCGCTGGGAGACGCGGGCTTCCCAGTTAGCCAGCGATTACTGGTTCGCGGCCTCGAATTCGCGCAGCAGTTCATTGCCGCGCTTGACGATGTCGTCGACCGCTTCCTTCGGGCTCATCTGACCGCCGAGCATGGCCACGGCATCATCGGACTCGATCTTGCGGATCTGGACATAGTTGCCGAAGCGAATGCCCTTGGAATTGGCATCCGGCGTAACGCGGGTCAGCTGCTTGATGGCAACGTCGGCGCCCGGGTTCTTGTCGTAGTAACCCTGCTCCTTGCTCAGCTCGTAGGCCGCCGGGGTGATCGGCAGGTAGCCCGAGAACTGGTGCCATTCGGCCTGCACGGCCGGTGTGCTCAGGTATTTGAAGAAGTCCGCCACACCCTTGTATTCCTCAGGCGTATGGCCCTGCAGTACCCAGAGCGTCGCGCCGCCGATGATCGTGTTCTGCGGCGCGCCCTTGACGTCGCCGTAGTAGGGCAGGAAGCCAAAGCCGACGTTGAACTTGGAGTTCTGCAGCACGGCCGCGCGCGAGCCCGACGAGTTCATATAGATCGCGCATTCGCCCGAATAGAACTTGGGCGGGGCGTCGTCGCCGCCGACGGGACCACCATACTCGAAGATGCCGGCATCGGACCATTTCTTGAGGTTGTCCCAGTGCCGGACCTGCAGCGGGCCGTTGAGCTTGAGCTCGGCATCGAGGCCGCCGAAGCCGTTCTGCTCGGTGCCGATCGGGACGTTGTGCCAGGCGGAGAAATTCTCGGTCTGGATCCAGGTGATCCAGCCACTGGTAAAGCCGCACTTGGCAGCGCCGGAGGACATCAGCTTCTTGGAATCGTTCACCAGGTCTTCCCACGTCTTGGGTGGGGTATTGGGATCGAGCCCCGCTTTCTGGAACTCATCCTTGTTGTAGTAGAGGATCGGGGTCGACGAGTTGAACGGGAACGACAGCATGTTGCCGTCGGTGTCGGTGTAGTAGCCAACGACGGCTGGCAGGAATTGCTTGGGATCCCACTCGTTGCCGGTGTCCTTCATCAGCTGATAGACCGGATAGACCGCGCCTTTCGCGGCCATCATCGTACCGGTACCGACCTCGAACACCTGAACAATGTCAGGCTGCTGGTGCGCTCGGAAGGCGGCGATCGCGCCGTTCATGGCCTCAGGGTAGGTGCCCTTGAACACCGGTGTCACGTGGTAGGTACTCTGGCTCTTGTTGTACCCGTCGACGATCTGTTCCAGCTTCTTGCCGAGCTCGGCCCCCATGGCGTGCCAGAAGGTGATTTCGGTCGCGGCAAGAGTCGCCGTCGTCGAGGTAAGCAGAGCAGCAACACCAATGAGGCCTGCTGTGAGCTTCGCATGAAGCATAGGTCAATCCTCCAATATCAATGCGCCCGGGAGTTTGCTCCCGTGGCCGTAACCTTCGGTCCGGCACGGGACGGAATGTCCGTGCCCACCGACGAATGACGCTAGAATAGTTTTGTGACAGATCGGATGGCGACGCAAAAGCTTTTTTTGCGACAGCGCCGCAGTATAGGCGAGACTGTGCAAGCATCGGTCGTTGCCGATGCAGAGTGATTACGGAGGCGCCGGGCCATAACGGCGTTCCATCCGCCCGGTGAACACAGGCAGTCGCCACGCGGCGGTCAGGCGAGCTGCCGTAGCAGTTCGGGGTGCACCCGATGGTGCAAAGGCCGGCCGGCGATGAAGCGCTCGACCTCATCGGCCACGAGGTTGCCCAGCCGCGCCCGCTCTGTGCCGATGGCGCCGGCGATATGCGGCGTGAGGAACACGTTGGGCAGGCGGAACAGCGGCGAATCGGCTTGCGGAATTTCCGGCTCGGTCACATCGAGGATGGCCGAGATTCGACCGGTATTCAGTTCCGCGATCAGTGCCGTCTCATCGATCAGCGCGCCGCGTGCGGTGTTGATCAGCGTGCTTCCATCACGCATGAGGGCGAGCTCCCTGCCGCCAATCATGTGACGCGTCGAGGGGAGGGACGGGGCGTGCAGCGAGACCACCTCCGAGCGGCTGATCAGCTCGTCCAGTGCCACGAGCTCCGCCCGTCGGCAGATGGCATCGCCGGCTGTGACATGCGGATCGTAGAGCAGCACCGAAACGTCCAGCGCCTCGAGCAGTCCAACGACCGAGCGACCGATATGCGAAGCGCCGACAATGCCAACCGTGCGGCGGAAGCTGCCCACCGGCGTGTCCATGAGCGCGTAGCTCGAGGTCCGGCCAGGATCGGCGCGATACAGATCGCGGAACCGAAACACCTGCTTGTTGGCGAGGATGATCATCGCCAGCGTGAATTCGGCGACCGGCACCGCGTTGGCGGCGACGGCGTTGGTCACCATGATGCCGGCTTCGAAGACGACGGGATCCAAATGGTACTTCACCGTCCCGGCGGCATGGGCGATGAGCTTGAGCTGCGGCGCGGCGCTGACGATATCGCGCGAGATGAACGGGCTCCCCCAGCCGGTCACCAGGATTTCGGTCTCATGGAGGATGGCGCGCGCCTTGGGCGTCGTAAGATCCTCGAATGGCTGCGCGGAGAGAATGTCACAGTCTTTCGACAGGCGCGCCATGGCCTCGTCGCTGAACACGAAGCGGGTCTTGTCCGCCGACATCGCAAAGGTCAGCCGCGGCCGCATCAGAATCGCTCCGGTACCTGGAGGGCGCTGACGTCGATGCCCGAGCGCGCCAGCTGTTCGAGCGCTGCGATCTGCGGCATCGGCGGCGGCGCGCCCAGCGCGTGATCTGCGAGGCCGGGTGGCAGCGCCATTGCAGCGGTAGCGAGGAGAGTGACACCGGCGGGAATCTTGCCACGAAGCTGCGGCACCAGCGTCCGCGCCACGATGAGGTTGGTATTGGGCAGTGCCTTGTGCGCCCGCCCGCTGCGCGCGACAGACGAGCCGAGGTCGACAATGGCGCTGACATCGGTCGGCGTCCGTGCGACGGCTCGGCCGGGCTCCTCCACCAGCACATCGGTGTTGAGGTCGGCGCGCGCCACGGCGAAGCCACCCTCGGTCGTGTGCAACTCGCGTGGCGTGGTGATGCGATGCACGCGGATGTGCCATGGGTTCGCGGGCAGCAGCCAGGTCTCGACCTTGACATCAGTCCAGGGGTGCCACTCGGCATAGAGGACCTCGCCCGCCAGCCGTGCGACGTCGTTCTGTTCGCGTACGCGATAGTGGCGGTTGTCGTCGCTCAGCGCCAGTGCCCCGTCGAAGGCGCCCTTGTCGTAGGCGCGCTCGTCGGCTTCGACCGAAAAAGCATAGCGCGAGGAGTAGGCGAACTTGGCGTATTTCTCGGCGCCGGCACGCATCTCCCAGTTCTGCTGGCCGGACGAGAGGGCGACCACATTGCCGGGCGTGTGCAGCATCACCATGCCGGGATGCCTAAGGGCAACTGGCGTCGTGTCGAACCGCGCCGGCAGCTCTTCGGCCACCCAGAATGGATGATCGGCCGGCAAGGCCAACGGCAGGAATGCCTTGAAGGCCCAGTAGGGCGAGCCGGCGGAGTTGTAGCTCTCGCTCATGAACAGGTTGGGGTAGCCGTAGCCCACGCTCAGCACACCATCCCGGTCGGCGATCGGCAGCTTCGACCACCAGCGCAGGTGCCTGAGATACTGGCCCTTGATTTCACCCCAGGGCAGGGCTTCGATGCCGGCGTAAGCGAGCCCTCCCCAGATGGCGCCGCAGGCATAGCGGTAGGTGAGGCTGCGGCCGAAGGCGAGCACGCCGCCATCATCGTCGAACCAGTGCTGGATATCGTGCGCGAACAGCTGCGCCCGGTCGCGATAGCGCGCGGCGCGCGCGTCGTCGCCAGTGCTGAGGCAGGAATAGATCAGCCCGTAAAAGTGCATGGCGAACGGAATATAGTGGTCGATGCGCCGCACGATGCCGTCGCGATACCAGCCGTCGCCGAGATAGAAGCCATCGAGCTCCTCGAGATAGGCGGTGGTCAGTGTGCGGTCGAAGGCGATGCCACAGCGCTCGAGCCCGAGGTCGACCAGGATGCGGAAGAACTTCCAGTTGTTGTTGGCATAAGGATGGACGCGCGCCGCCAGCAGGTAGTTGGCGATGTTCGCCTTTGCCGTGCTGTCGAGCGGGTCCCAGATGTGCTCGGGCACCAGACGCAGCGCGAGGCCGATCGCCGCCAGCTCGACCATGCGCTGGTCAGTGCCGGTCACGGGTCCCCAATATTCGGGATGCGCAGGGTCGCAGCCGTTGGCGAGGCCGTGCCGGTAGACGTGCCAATGCTCGAACTGCCCGCCGCCGGCCGCGAGCGGCACGAGGCCCCAAAGCGGACGGGCAAAGCCCTCGAGGTCGGCTGCTGTACGGTCGAAATGCGCGGCCGCGCCGTTCAGCCGGACACGCGCCCCGCCGGGCGAGAAGAAGGGCAGAAGCGGCGCAAACGAGTCGCGCAGTGCCTTTTCCACGTCGGCTCGGGATCGCAGGGGGTTACCCCACATCGGGTTGAACCGCGCCGGATCGGGAGTGGTCAATGCATCACCTTTGGGGCGAGGCGAGAATTCCCCGCCGCAGGTCACTGGTAAAAACAAAGCCGATGGCTCACAAGCAAAATTTGCGACGTCGCAAAAAACGCAACTATCTGGCTGGAAGGATCGTCCCGCCCTCGATGGCGGTTACGCCGAGTTCCAGCTGATGGATGGCGCGTTCTCCCTCGATCTGCAGCCGCAGCAGCCGGATCGCCGCCTTGCCGATGGCCTCGCGATCGACATGCATGGTCGACAGCCGCGGGGTCGCCAGCGAGGCGATCGGCAAATCGTCGAAGCCAACGATGGAGTAGCGGCCGCCAAGGCCGTTGCGATTGATTGCCTCGAGCACCTGCACGGCGACGATATCGTTCCAGATGAACAGGCCCGTCACGTCGTAGGCACGCTGGAGCAGCCGCGCGACCAGGTCGTTGGCGTTCAGTTCCAGCGTGCTGACAATCAGCGGCTCCACCCCGGCAGCAAGAGCCGCCGCCTCAAAGCCCCGGCGTCGCTGCGCAATGGTAGGACGCAGCTCCTGGGTGAAATGCAGGATCTTGCGATGACCGGCGTCCAGCAGCCGCCGCGTCGCCGCATAGGCGCCGTAGAAATTGGCCGGCGCCACCGAGTTCAGCCGCATCTGCGGGTCGGTGCCGTTGACGAGCACCACCGGCAGGTCCTCCCCACGGGACCAGTCTACCAGCTCTTCGGTCGCGTCGATGCCGGCCAGCAACAGTCCGGTCGCAGCACCGGCCGCTACCGCTTGCTTGATCGCTTGGATCGGGAGCGCGTGCTCATCGATCAGTTGTACGTCGAGGGCAATGCCCGATTGAGCGGCGGCCGCCCGCATCCCCTCGACGATGCCGAAATAAAAACCCGACAGTCCGCTGATGGCGCTGCCAAGCGGCACGAAGGCGAGCGCCTTGCGGCTAGCCGCGGGATTGCCCGGTCGCTTGCTGCGATAGCCGAGGGTGCGTGCCACGTCTTGGACGTCCTGCCGTACCATCGTGCTGATGCCGGCTTCGCCTGCCAGCGCCCGCGACACGGTGCTGACAGAGATACCGAGCCGATCGGCTATATCCGCCTGGTTCGGGCGCCGGCGCTTCATGTTCACTCCATGATTTTGCGTTTTTTGCACAAAGCCACAAAACTTGCAAACGGCAAATCATCGTGCAAGGAATTCTTCGCCCCGCGAGCGGACGGCGCAAGAAGGAGGCCAGATGTCGAGCGTTGCGGACACGACGTATGACCCGTCCCGCGCCGTTTCTGCGCCAAAACGTTCCGCGCATTGGCGGAAGCTGCTCGTCGCCTACTCTTTCATCGCCCCGAACTTCCTCGGCTTCACCATCTTCACCCTGGGGCCGATTCTGTTCTCGTTTGCGCTGGCGTTCCTGCACTGGGATGGCTCGAACCCCATCACCTTTGCGGGGCTCGACAATTTCTGGCGGCTGTTTTCCGACAGCGCGTTCATTGCGGCTCTTTGGAACACCATTCTCTATACGGTGCTGTCGGTGCCGCTGACCCTGGTCTGCGCGCTTGGCCTTGCCCTCCTGCTCAACCAGAAAATCCCCGGCCGCAATTTCCTGCGCACCGCGATGTTCTTCCCCTATGTCGCTTCGCTGGTGGCGGTTGCGGTGGTTTGGAACATGCTGTTCAACCCCGAGATGGGGCCGGTGAACATGGTGCTCTACACCCTGGGCGTCGACCCGCGGCACCTGCCTCGATGGGCCGCCGACAAAAACTGGGCGATGATCACGGTCGTGCTCTTCGGCGCTTGGAAGAGCATGGGCTACTACATGGTCATCTACCTGGCCGGGTTGCAAAGCATCAACCGCGACCTCTATGAGGCAGCCAGCATTGACGGCGCCGGCGCCTGGCAAAGGTTCCGCTTCGTGACGGTGCCGCAGCTCGCGCCGACGACCCTGTTCATCACCGTGATGCTGACCATCCAGTCCTTCAAGGTGTTCGACCAGATCTACCTGCTCACGCAGGGCGGGCCGGGCACCTCGACGCTGGTGCTGGTCTATCACATCTACAACCAGGCGTTCCTCTCCTGGGACCTGGGATATTCGAGCATGGTGGCGCTGGTGTTGTTCCTCATCGTGCTGGCGGTAACGCTCATTCAGTTCCGCTTCACGCGGCGGACAGCGCTATGACGCTTCTTGCGACCAGTGGGGGGACGCGGTGGCGCCGGGCGAAGATCGGGCACCTGCTGGTCGTTGCAACCGCCATCGTGCTCGGACTCGTGATGCTGGCGCCCTTCGCGTGGATGCTGTCGGCTTCGCTCAAGCTCAACAAGGACGTGTTCACATTTCCGATCCAGTGGATCCCCGCTGAGCCGCGCTGGCAAAACTACATTGACATCTGGACCAAGATTCCACTGGCGCTCTTCATCTGGAACACGGCCAAGATCACCATGGCGGTGACGATCCTGCAGCTCCTCACCTCGAGCCTTGCCGCCTATGCCTTCGCCAAGCTGCGCTTTCCGTTCCGCGACACTCTGTTCTTCGGCTACATCGCGACCATCGCCATGCCGTGGCAGGTCTATATGGTGCCGCAATTCCTGCTGATGCGAGAGCTCGGGCTGCACAACACGCAGTGGTCCCTGATCGTGCTGCAGGCCTTCACTGCGTTCGGCGTATTCCTGATGCGGCAGTTCTACCAGTCGATCCCGGATGAGCTGTGCGAAGCGGCCCGCATCGACGGCATGAACGAATACCAGATCTGGTGGCGGATCATGCTGCCGCTGTCGAAGCCGGCACTGTCGACGCTGACCATCTTCACGTTCGTCACCACCTGGAACGACTTCCTCGGGCCGCTGATCTATCTGACCAAGACCGAGCTAAAGACCATCCAGATCGGGCTCAGGATGTTCATCTCGCAATATTCGGCGGAATACGGGCTGATCATGGCGGCGTCGGTGGTGGCCCTGATCCCGGTGCTAGCCGTGTTCCTCGCACTGCAGCGCTTCTTCGTCGAGGGCATCGCTTCGACCGGGCTGAAGGGGTGAGCGCGATGCCGATCGAGCTCCATCCGCAGCCCCATATTCCGGCATCGGCGCTGCGTCATGCCGGTGCAGCCAGCGGCGTATCGCTGCACGGCGTCCGCAAGGCCTTCGACTCCGTGCAGGCGCTTGACGGTATCGACCTCAGCATCGAACCCGGCGAATTCATCGCGGTGATCGGCCCGTCGGGATGCGGCAAGTCTTCGCTGCTGCGGCTGATTGCGGGGCTGGATGAGCCCGACGAGGGCGAGGTCCGTATCGCCGGCGTCGACGCTGCCGATCTTCCGGCGCGAGAACGCGATCTGGCGATGGTCTTTCAGACCTACGCGCTCTATCCGCACCTCACCGTATTTCGCAACCTCGCGCTGCCGCTCGAGCTCAGGCGGCTCGATCGTGCCGCGGTCGAGCAGCGCGTCGGGCGCATCGCTGAAAGCTTCGACATCGTGCACCTGCTCAACCGGCGGCCCGGCCTATTGTCGGGCGGCCAGCGGCAATGCGTGGCGCTGGCCCGCGCCCTGGTGCGGGAGAGCCCGCTCTACCTGCTCGACGAACCGCTGAGTCACCTCGACGCGCCGCAGCGGCGGGCGCTGCGGGCCCAAATCCGCGCCCTGCATCGGCAGCTCGGTACCACCGTCATCTATGCCACCCACGACCAGGCCGAGGCGATGGCGATGGCCGACCGCGTCGTGGTGATGCACGCGGGCCGGATCGAGCAGGTCGCGACGGTTCGTGAGCTCTGTGAGCATCCCGCGCCCGGCTTCGTCGCGGGTTTCCTGACGGCCGAGACTCTCGCCGGCACACTTGAGGCACAACGGGCCGCACTGGGCGGGGAGCGGCTGCAATGAACTGGCTCGCCGCCCACATGACGCGCGCGGGGCCGGGCGTGCCGAAGGATGCCCCGCGCAAGAAAGGCCTCCCACTGCTCGCCGATGTGGTGCGGCGTGAATGGTGGATGCTGCTCGAGCTCAACCTGCTGTTCATCCTCTTTTCACTGCCGCTGGTCACGCTGCCAGCCGCGCAGGTCGCGTGCACCCGCGTCACGACGCTGATGCTCGAGGATCGCAGCGTCTATCTCGTCCGCGACTTCTGGGAGGGTTTCCGCAGCCGGCTTCTCCGCGCCACCCTCCTCGGGGTGCTCTCGGTCGTCGTGGTCGGCGCCGGCGCCCATGCGGCGCTGACGTTCCTCGAGGCAGCGCGGACAGCCATCGCCTTCGTGCTGCCCTTCGTCGTCGCAGCATCTGCCACCATCTTCGCGATCATCGTGTTGATCTATGCGCTGACGCTGCTGGCGCTCAGCGACCGCCCGCTATGGACGATCCTGCGCATCGCATTGCTCGGCGCGCTGGCGCGGCCCTTGCCGGTGCTTGCCGCACTGAGCGCGGTTGCGGTGCTCTGGGTCCTCCACATTCTCTTTTACCCGGCGTCGATCTTCATGCCGGCGCTGCTCAATTTCTCATTCGGCACGCTCGTCCTCACGCTGAGCGTCCACCAGGCTGCAACCCGGCTGCTGGCGCTCGAAAGCAGCGCGGTGGAGGCGGGACGGACCGCAGAAGGAAGCGCGCCGCTGCGTGCTCAATAAAGGGAAGGAAGGCTCATCATCATGACAAAGCATTGGTTGCGCCGTGCCGTCGCGGGGACCGCATTGGGACTATTCGTGGCCGGGGCGGGGGCCGCACACGCGGCCGACCAGGTGACCATCAACTGGGCCCTATGGGACTGGACCGCGACGCCCTACTACCAGCCGCTGATCGACGCCTATGAAGCGGCACATCCGAACGTGAAGATCACCTATACCGATCTGGGCTCGACCGACTACGACACGGTGCTGCAGACGCAGCTCACCGGGGGCGGTTCCGACCTCGACGTCATCACCATCAAGGATATTCCCGGCTACGCCAACCTGATCAGCGCCAAGCTCCTGACGCCTCTCGATGACTACATCGCGGCGCAAAAGATCGACAAGAGCCGCTATGGCGGCGTGCTCGAGAATCTGGCCGTCGACGGTAAGGTCTATACGCTGCCGTTCCGGTCGGACTTCTGGCTGCTCTACTACAACAAGGATCTGTTCGACAAAGCCGGCGTCCCCTATCCGACCAATGACATGACGCTCGATCAGTTCGCCGATATGGCGCACAAATTGACCAGCGGCTTCGGGCCCAGCAAGGTGTATGGAACGCACTTCCACGTCTGGCGATCGGCGGTCGAGCTGCCTGGCATCTTCGACGGCAAGCACACCATGATCGACGGCAACTACGACTTCCTCAAGCCCTACTACGAGCGCGTGCTTAAACTGCAGGACGACGGCGACGTGATGAGCTATGCGCAGCTCAAAACCTCGAACACCCATTATTCCGGGCCGTTCTACAATCAGCAGATCGCGACCATGCCGATGGGCAGCTGGTTCATTGCGACGCAGATCGCGAAGGTGAAGTCGGGTGAATCGAAGGCCGTGCACTGGGGTCTTGCCAAGTATCCGCATCCCGATGGGGTAGCGCCGGGCAGCACGGCCTCGACCATCACGGGGCTTTCGGTCGCGGCCAACTCCAAGCACCAGGACGCGGCGCTCGATTTCGTGAAGTTCGTCTCCGGTCCGGAAGGAGCCGCGGTGATCGCCAAGACCGGGACGTTCCCGGCCATCACCACCGACGACGTGCTCAAGACCATCACCTCGACGCCAGGCTTTCCCGACGATCAGGGGAGCAAGGACGCGCTGGTCACTGCCAATCGCTACCTCGAAATCCCGGTGAGCCCGATTGCGGCGCAGATCGATCTCGTCCTCAACCAGGCGCACGACGCGATCATGACCGAGAGCGAGACCATCGACCAGGGGATCGCCGACATGAACAAAGGTGTCGCGGCGCTGCAGAAGAAGTAGCAGTCCTGGAATTTCTCCCAGACTGGCGGCGGGCCTCGGTCCGCCGCTTTTCTTTCAGGTGATGGTGAGCATCAAGCGGTGGGCGGCGAGCGGCACGAGCACACGATAGAGACGATCCGGCCAGGCAGCGCGCAGCCGTGCATCGGCGACGGCGACCTCCTCGAGCCGCATCTGTCCGGCCCCCTCGATGGCGATGTCAGCCAGGCCCGGCAGGGTGAGCGACGCCGGCGCGAGCTCCGGCCGGACTGAGAATATCAACGACAGTTCGGCGGCCCGGTCACCATCGTAGTCGTCCTCGATCACCACCTTCCGTGCTTTGTGCAGCGTCACGCGGCGGCGATAGGACCGCACTTGCGCCTCGGCGGGATACGCGCCGGCAATATCCGCCACGAATGTCGCGGCCTCGGGCGCGAGCGTCACCGCCACATCGCGCGCTGTGAAGGTCGCGCCATCGCGCTGCATCACGCCGCCGAAGCTCGGCAGGTTGTGCCAGGCCGATTGCATCGTCCAGATGTCATAGCGCTCGGCCGAGAAGGTCTTCGCAGTGTACGTCTCGACACCGATATCGATCAGCACCGGCTGCTCATCCTTGTAGAGGATGAGGCTGCCCACATCGTTGTGGTTGTGGCTCTCCCCGTTGTTGCCGCCTTTCACCGCGAGGGCGAAGCGGTCGTCACGCGCAAGCAGGAGGCCGATGCCGGGCAGGAACCGATCCTCCTGCGGCACCTGATGGACCCGCTGCGCGTCGAGTTCAGCCGTCGTGAAGGCGGTTTGGACCCGATAGAAAAGGTTGATCTCGTCAGGCAGCGTAGCATGCCGGTCGGCGGCCCAGTCGCGCGCGGCGAAATCGGTGAGCAATGTGGAACCGACGGCCTTGCCGAACAGGAATTCGCGCGCGCCGCACGCCTCGACCACCGCCGAGCTGTCGGCGAAATTGAAATAGCGCCGGCCGCCGACATGCATGTGCACGATGTATTCGGCGATGTTGCGCAGCTTGGGTTCGCGCCACAGTGGCGAAAAGGCCTCGGGCGCGATAGCGGTCAACACCACGAGACTGTTGAACAGGCAGAGCCCGGCGTGGCGATAATAGTGCACGCCCTCCTCGCAGGCCCCGTCGTCGGCATAGTCCTTGAGGAAGGCGTCGAGGCTCGCTGCGGCCTGCGTCACGACCTGCCGGCGGCGGCTGTCGCTGAGCGGCCGGCAGAACGCGGCGAGCAGCACATTCTGCGTGCACCAGGCGGTCCAGTTGTTCATGCGCTCGTCGGCGTTGCCCATCCACCAGAAGTTGCGCGAGAGGTAAGGCGCGAAGATGCGCCGTTCGAGCTCACGGTCGATGCGGCGAACAAGGCCCGATGCAGCGCCGTCGAGCTCAGGACCGAGGAGTTGCCCCAGCACCGCGAGCTGCGCGCCCGTCTCGGCAGAGAACAGGTCGATTACCGGGCGCTCGGGGTCCGCCAGCGGCGCCCGCGGGCCGTTGCGCACCTGCGCATTGTGCGCCGGAAGCTGCCAGCCGCTCTCTTCGCAGAGCAGCATCACTCCATCCACAATGCCGTCGAGGAAGCGGCCCCGATGCTCGACGCATTCCGCCAGTGCGAGCGCGTTCAGCCGGCGACGACGCGCGAAGTATTTCGTCTCGAAGCCGGCGCGATCACCCGTGCGCGAATAGGCCAGGTAGTCGCTTGCGAGGAGTTGGGGATCGTCCGCCGCTCGCGCGGCCTCGCCGTCGGCCAGGATCTGCTCACGGACCCAGTCGGGAAGTGCGGACCATCCTTGCCGGTCGCCGGCGGGTGGCGCAGCGCTGAAATCGGGTAGGGCGAACGGGAGATAGCGTAGGCGTTCGGCGAACATCTGAATCCGGAAGCGGCGATTGGCCCGCAAGGCTATAGCATCCGCATCCATCGCCGCTAAGTCAGATGGCTCTGCAGCCGGTCCAGCATGCTCAGGCAGGCATCGAGCTGGCTCAGCTCGATGAATTCGTTGGGCTTATGTGCCTGCTCGATCGATCCGGGTCCGCAGATGACCGTCGCAACCCCATGCTCCTGGAACAGACCCGCTTCGGTGCCGAAGGACACCAGTTTCGCGGGCGCCGTGTCGCCGGTCAGAGCACGAACGAGCTGGTCCGCTTCGTTGACCTTCATCGGCACGAGGCCGCCGACTTCGCCGATGGTTTCTGTGACGATGCCGGCTGTGGCCGAGCCGCGCTGCATTGCCGGCAGCAGGTCGTGCTCGACCAGATGCTCCAGCGCTTGCTTGGCGTAACGGAAATCGTCGCCGTTGACCGGCCGCAGCTCCCACTCGACGGAACACTTGCCAGCGATGGTGTTGCGCGACACGCCGCCGTTGATGCGGCCCACTTGCACGGTCGACCACGGCGGCAGGAATTCAGAGCCGGCCGGCGCCCGCTGCTTCAGCTCCTCGCCGATCGACACCAGGCGGTCGACATAGCGCGCCGCATAGTGGATGGCGTTGACGCCGAGGTCGATGCGCGAGGCGTGCCCTTCGGTGCCGGTGAAGGTCGTGGTATATTCGCAGCAGCCCTTGTGCCCATCGATGATCTTCATCTCGGTCGGCTCACCGACAATGCAGCGCGACGGACGTATGCCGGCAGCGGCGAGATCGGCGAGCATCACCTGCGCGCCGAGGCAGCCGACCTCCTCGTCGTAGGTGAAGGCAAAATGCAGCGGCCGCTTGAGCTCGAGGGCGGCGAAGGACGGCGCCATCGCCAGCGCCGCGGCGATGAAGCCCTTCATGTCGCAGGTGCCGCGACCGTAGAGCCGTCCGTCGCGCTCGATGAGAGCGAACGGGTCGCTCTGCCAATCCTGCCCCTCGACCGGCACCACGTCGGTGTGGCCCGAGAGGACGATGCCGTCTTCGGCATCGGGGCCGAGGGTGGCAAAGATGTTGGCCTTGCGCCGCCCGGCATCGTGGGTCATCCGCACCCGCGCGCCGAGCTTTTCGAGCCGCTCGCCGATCGCGTGGATCAGGCCGACATTCGGATCGGCCGAGACCGTCGGGAAGGCCACGAGCTCACGCAGTATGTCGACGGTCCCCGGCAGCAAGTCGTGCCGCACGATTGATCTCCCCGCTACCGCTTGATGGTGAGCTGGCGCGCAACGTCCGCCAGGCACTCGGCCGTGGCGCCGGACCGGATGCGGATCGTCTCGGAGGATTCGTAGCCCCATTCGTCGGTCCAGATCGCCGGCATGAAGTGGAAGGTCATATTCTCTTCGAGGATGCTGGTGTCGCCGGGCCTCAGACTCATCGTCCGCTCGCCCCAGTCCGGCGGATAGGACACGCCGACCGGATAGCCGGTACGATTGTCCTTCTCGATGCCGTACTTGCGCAGCACTGCGAAGAAAGCCTCGGCGACCTGCCCGCAGGTGTTGCCCGGCCGGGCGATCTCGAGGCCCGCCTGCAGGCCTTCGAACACCGCATCCTGCGCGCGTAGCATGGCGTCGGGGGGCTCACCCAGGAACATCGTGCGCGACAGCGGTGCGTGGTAGCGGCGGTAGCAGCCGGCGATCTCGAAGAAGGTGCCTTCGCCGCGTTTCATCTTGCGATCGTCCCAGGTCAGGTGCGCCGCCGAGGCATCGGCGCCCGAGGGCGTCAGTGGCACGATCGCTGCGTAGTCGCCGCCCTCGGGCCCGGTCAGCGCCGCATCGTAGATCTGCGCAACGAGATCGCACTTCCTGAGTCCGACGTCGGCGACCTCGCGGATGCGGGCATGAATGGATTCGACGATCCGGGCTGCCTTGCGCATGTAGTCGAGCTCCCGCGGAGACTTCACCGCGCGTTGCCAGTTCACCAGCGCCGTCGCGTCGACAATTTTGGCGTCGGGCAGCTCGGCGCGCAGGACTTCGAGACACTTGGCGGAGAAATAGTAGTTGTCCATCTCGACGCCAATGCGCGCCGTGCCGAGGCTCTTGTCGCGCAGGACGCCGGCAAGGATCTGGTAGGGGTGGACCTTTGGGTTCTGCACGTAATGGTCCGGGTAGGAGAAGGTCGAAGCGGGATCAAGGAAGGTGGTGAGCCGAACGCCGGCCTTGTCGATTGGGCGGCCGAACCACAACGGCTCGCCGTCAGGCACCAGGATCACTGCCTGATGCACGTAGAACGACCAGCCGTCATAGCCGGTCAGCCAGTTCATGTTGGAGGGGTCGGCACAGATCAGGACGTCGACGCCGGCCCTTTCCATGGCGGCGCGTGTTTTTGCCTGGCGAGCGGCATATTCAGCCCGCTCGAAGGCGGGCACGGTTTCGGACATCAATAGCTCCCCGAAAGGTTCAACTGGAAAAACGTTCTCCAACGCTCTGGTCTCGCGCGCGGGCGATCGCGAGGTTGGCGATGGCAGTATCCTGCACGCCGGTGCCCGTGAGGTCACAGAGCGTGATCTCGCGTTCGCTGCGCCGGCTGGCGGCGTGTCCGGCCAGCACCGCGCCGAGCTCGGCGAAGCCGGCATCTTTTGCGACCAGGCCCGCGTTGATGGCGTGGTGCAATTCGCCCAGAACCCGCGTTTGACCCAGGCGGTCGGGGACGTAGACTCCGATCCGCGCAAAGGCCGCGGGGTCGATTTCGTTCTTGTGCTCGGCGTCCGAGCCCATCGCCGTGATGTGCTGGCCCGGCTCGAGCCAATCGGCCATCAGGATCGGTTCCGAGGCCGGCGTGGTGGTCACCACGATATCGGCGCCCTTCACCGCTTCAAGCACGCTGAGCGCAGGCACGACCGGCAGGCCGAGCTCGTCCGACAGCTCCCGCGCCGCGGCGTCGGCTTTGGCGACGTCTCGGGCCCAAAGCCGTGCCCGCTTGATCGGACGCACCAGCGTCAGCGCCTTGAGCTGCAGCCGCGCCTGCACGCCGGCGCCGAGAATGGCGGCGCTCGATGCATCGAGCCGAGCAAGGTGCTTCGTGGCGATAGCGCCGGCCGCTGCGGTGCGGACATCGGTCAGATAGCCGTTGTCGAACAGCGCGGCCTCGAGCAGCCCTGTCTTGGCGCTCAGCACCACCATCAGGCCATTGACCGAGGGGAGGCCGAGCTGGGGATTGTTGAAGAAGCCGGGGCTGATCTTGATTGCGAAGCTGGGAAGACCTGGGACATAAGCGGTCTTGACGTCGACCTCGCCGCGGGCGTCAGCGATATCCAACCGCAGAATCGGCGGCATGACGACCGGCAACGTGGCCAGCGCCCGGAAGGCGTCCTCGATGCAGGCGATTGCCGCGAGGTCGAGCGGCACCAGCCGCCGCAGATGTGCTTCCGAGAGCATCGTGACCTCAGGCATGCGCAGCTCCGCTGGCGATGTCTGGCGTCGCCCCGCCGATGATGCGGGCATGCAACTGCATGTCGATATTGCGGCCGCTCAGCACCACGATCACGGGTCCCGAGGGACGGACCTTTCTGCCCGCAAGTGCCGCAATGCCGACCGCAGCCGCACCCTCAATCACCTCGCCCTCTTCGAAATAAGCAGTACGGATGGCCTCGGCGATCTCGTCTTCGGAGACGGTGACCACTTCGTCGACCATTGCTTGCACCATTGCAAAGGTATGGCGATTGTCGAGGCCGATGCCGCCGCCCAGCGAATCCGCCAGAGTCGGCAATTCCTCGATCTCCACGGGATGCCGCGCGCCGAGGCTCGCCTGCATCGCGGCGCCGCGTTCCATGCTGACGCCGATCACGCGGATGTCGGGGTTCAGCGTCTTGGCCGCCAGCGCGACGCCCGAGATCAGTCCGCCGCCGGAGAGCGGTATCAGCAAGACCGTCGTCTCGGGCGCCTGTTCCATCAGCTCGAGCCCGAGCGTACCTTGGCCGGCGATGACGTTCGCATCGTCGAACGGCGGCACCATCGTCATGCCGGCATCGGCCACCAGCCGCTCGACCTCGCGCTGCGCGTCGTCCTGGCTCTGGCCGACGATCCTGACCTCGGCACCCAGCGACCGCACAGCCTCGACCTTGTTGGCCGGCACGAGGTTCGACATGCAGACGACGGCCCGGACCCCGAGCCGCCGCGCCGCGAACGCCACGGCTCGCCCATGATTGCCGGTCGATGCGGTAACCACGCCTCTGGCCCGCGCTTCATTGTCCAGCGCCAGCAACGCGTTGCTCGCGCCGCGCAGCTTGAAGCTGCCGGTGATCTGCTGATGCTCGCATTTGAGCCACACCGGCAGGCCGGCACGCTGCGACAGTCCGGCCGCCTCGCGCAGCGGCGTGCGCAGCACCAGGTCGCCGATACGCCTGCGCGCCTCGAGCACTTGTGTGAATGCCAGCATGTCCCGCAGTCCCAATTCACGCCGCACCCGATCCGGCGCCAGCCTCGCACGTAAGGCTCACTATGGCGACAGCCTGGCAGGCGATCCTTCCAATCTGCACCATCAGCGTAGCCGATCCTGCTGCCGCCGCTGCGACATATAGAGACATCGTCGCTCGACTCCGACGGCACAATTTTCGACGCTATGGACGAGGAGGAGGCCGCAAAGTGCAGCGCTCCGGCCCTGCGGGTGTAAGCTGCAGCGCCACATCGCAGCGCCGGTCTCGACGCCTTATTGGCAACGGAGAAGGGGAGACTTCATCCATGAGCAGCATCGGAAACCTCAAACGCTGGACGGGCACCACCGCTATCGCGCTCGTCGCATTGTCATTGGCGATCTCGGCGAGCAGCGCCGCGACGCTCAAGGAAATCAAGGATCGCGGCTATATCCGCATCGCCGTCGCGAACGAGATTCCGTATGGCTTCGTCGATCCCAATGGCGACGCCAAGGGCGCGGGTCCGGAAGTCGCGACCGCGGTGGTCAAGGCGCTGGGCATCGCGCCGGAAAACATCCAGTGGGTGGTCACCAATTTCAGCTCGCTCATTCCGGGTCTGCAGGCTGACCGCTTCGACATGACGGCGGCGGAAATGGCGATCCGCCCCGAGCGCTGCGACAAGGTCGTCTACTCGGAGCCAGACACTTCCTATGGCGAGGGCCTGCTGGTGCTCAAGGGCGACCCCAAGGGCGTGCACACCTACGCCGATTTCACCAAGCCGGGCATGAAGGTGGCCGTCATGGCCGGCGCCGACCAGCTCGGCATGATGCAGAAGCTGGGCGTGCCCGAAGCCAATATCGTCACCATCAACGCCAATGCCGACGCCATCTCGACGGTCGCCGACGGCCGCGCCGACGCCTACGCGGCGACCGGCCTCACAGCCGGCTCGCTGGCGCAAAAGAGTGACAAGGTCGCCCTGGCGCCGGACTTCACTGATCCGGTGATCGACGGCGTAGCAGCGCGCAGCTGGGGCGGCTTCAACTTCGCCAAAGGCTCGACCGATCTGCGCGATGCCTTCAACGCCGAGCTGGTAAAGTTCAAGAAGACCGATGCCTGGAAGCAGATCCTCACCAGCTATGGTTTCACGCCTGAGGATATCGCCGGCGCAAGCGCCAAGACGACCGAGCAGCTCTGCGCGAAGTAGGCCGGACGCGGGGAGGGGGCCGAAATCGTCGGCCCCCTTGCCATCTCCTCTCGTGGCCTAGATCGTTGAGCCGATCACATCAGACGCGGAGGCTCGGCGCATGACGTGGGTCGACTACCTGAAGCCGCTGTCGCAGGGCGCCTGGGTCACCATCCAGCTCGCCGTGTTCTCGACGCTGCTCGGCGCGGTGCTGTCGTTTGCCGCCGGCATCGGCAAGATTTCCGGCAACTGGGCGATCCGCACGGTCGCCGTCGTCTATATCGAGGTCTTCCGCGGCACCTCGCTGCTGGTGCAGCTGTTCTGGCTCTATTTCGCGCTGCCGATCGCCGGCGCTGCGATCGGGCTCGATCTCCGGCTGCCGCCGGTCGAGGCGGGCGTCGCGGCGCTGGGTCTCAACATCGGCGCCTATGGGGCCGAGGTCGTGCGCGGCGCCATCCAGGCGGTGCGGCCGGCCCAGCACGAGGCGGCGCGGGCGCTCAATTTCACCGAGCGGCAGGCCCTGTGGCGGGTAATCCTGCCGCAGGCCATTCCCGAAATGATGCCGTCGTTCGGCAACCTTGCGGTACAGAACCTCAAGGACACCGCGCTGGCGTCGCTGATCAGCCTGGGCGACCTGTCGTTCCGCGCCGAGCAGATCCGCAACTACACGCAGGATTCGACCACCGTCTATACGATCATCCTGTTCATGTATTTCGGCATGGCGCTGGTCCTCACCGGGCTGATGCGGCTGCTCGAACGCGCCGTCACGCGCTGGCAGCGGGCCGGGAGCTGACGCCATGCTGTTCGGTCTGAGCTGGGATACCGACCACGGCGAGCTGGCGTTCGCGATCTCGATCCTGCCCATCCTGCTGCGCGGGCTGCTGGTCACGCTCGAGGCCTCGATCGCCGGCTTTGCCGTCGCGCTGGTCCTCGGCTTGATCTTTGCCATCCTCAAGTCGGCGCGCTCGCGCTGGGTCGCCTGGCCGGCGGTTGCGGTCACCGAGTTCTGCCGTGACACGCCGCTGCTCGTGCAGCTGTTCTTTCTCTATTACGTGCTCGCCGACGTCGGCATCATCCTGCCGGCCTTCCTTACCGGCGCCCTGGCGCTCGGCGTCCAGTACAGCGCCTATATGGCCGAGGTGTACCGGGCTGGCATCGAGGCGGTGCCGAAGGGACAGCGCGAAGCGGCGCATGCGCTGGACCTCACGACGACACGCACGTTCACGCACGTGATCCTGCCTCAGGCCGTGCCGCGCGTGATCCCCGCGCTGGGCAATTATCTGGTCTCGATCATGAAGGACGTCCCCGTCCTGTCGGTGGTGACAGTCCTCGAAATGCTCAACGTCGCCAAGATCATCGGCGACCAGACCTTCGACTACATCGTGCCGCTGTCGATGGTCGGCGGCCTGTACCTGTTGCTCACGCTGGTCGCCTCGGCCATCGTCCGTATGATCGACCTCAGCCTCCCGAAAACAGGACTCCCCCTGAGATGACGGACCCCATCATCCGCTTCGACAAGGTCGTGAAGCGCTACGGCAGCCTTGTCGTCATCAACGAGCTCGATTTTGCCGTCGCGCCGGGTGAAAAGGTGACGATCATCGGGCCGTCCGGGTCGGGCAAGTCGACCGTTCTGCGCATCCTGATGACGCTTGAAAAGATCCAGGGCGGCCTCATCACCGTCGCCGGCGAACCGCTCTGGCACGAACAGAAGAATGGGGCTCTACAGCCGGCGAGCGACGCGCATTTGCGCAAGATGCGGCGGACGCTCGGCATGGTCTTCCAGCAGTTCAACCTGTTCCCGCATATGACCGCGCTGCGCAATGTCAGCGAAGCGCCGCGGCAGGTGCTGGGGCTTTCCCGGCAGGACGCGCGCGAGCGGGCGGAAGAGCTGCTCAGGATGGTCGGCCTCGCCGATCACATGCAGAAGTTTCCGCACCAGATGTCGGGCGGCCAGCAGCAGCGGGTCGGCATCGCCCGGGCGCTGGCCATGCGGCCGCGCATCATGCTGTTCGACGAGCCGACCTCGGCGCTCGATCCCGAGCTCGTGGGCGAGGTGCTGACGGTGATCCGCCGGTTGGCCGAAGAGCACGACCTGACGATGCTGCTCGTCACCCACGAGATGCGTTTTGCCCGCGAAGTGTCCGATCGCGTCTGCTTCTTCGACCGCGGCCGCATGTGCGAGGAAGGCAAGCCCGAGGAGCTGTTCACTGCACCCACGCAGCAGCGCACGCGAGACTTCCTCAAGGCCGTGCTCTAGGCGCGGTCGCCCCGCCCGACGCCGGGGGTGTTTCCCTTGCGATCATCATGCTTTAGTCTTGCCGCTCGTCCGCCGACGGAACCATGACCGCCGTGAGCACTGCCAAAGCACCTTCGATCAAGCTCGATGCGCGCGACATCAAGATCCTGGGCATCCTGCAGCGCGAGGGCCGCATCTCCAAGGCCGCCCTCGCCGAGCGTGTCAACCTTTCGGCCACGCCGTGCTGGGAGCGGCTGAGGCGGCTCGAGGACGCCGGCATCATCCAGAGCTACGGGGCGCAGATTTCGCTCAGTGCCTTCGGGCCGCTGACCGTGGTCTTCGTCCAGATCGAGATCGAAAGCCACCGCCACGAGGATTTCGTCCGCTTCGAATCTGCCATCCGCAAGAGTCCGGAGATCGTCGAATGCTGGGCCATCGGCGGCGGCATGGACTATATGTGCCGCATCGTCGTGCGGCACCTCAACGACTACCAGGAGCTGATGGAGCAGCTCCTCGCCCGGCAGATCGGCATCAAGCGCTATTACACCTACGTGGTGACTGCGCCGGTCAAGAACGAGCCGATCCCGGTGGACCTCCTGGCCCGCCCGGAAAGCTGAGCTTCGCCGTCGCGGCGCGGGCTGCCGGGCGCCAGACGATCCTCCTCGTTCCGGGGCCGCAAACAGCAGCCTCTCTCGGTTTTCGCCCCCAGCTTCAGCGCCTCTCTCTGCCGGGTGTCGGCTATCGTGCCGCTGCGTTTGAGAGGCCTTCATGCAAACCGCCGCGGCAAACAGGAACGGATCGACTGGCTGGGCGCCGCTGCACGACGCAGCGCTTCTGTGCGAGGCCTCGTTCGTCGCCGGGGTGCCGGTGCCGGCCGGCACGCATGAGGCAGTGGCAGTCTTCGATCCGGCGACCGGCGAGCGCATCGGCCAGGTGCCGGCGCTCGGTGCCGCCGAGGCGCGTGCCGCGACCGATGCCGCCGTCGCCGCGTTCCCGCGCTGGTCGGCCCTGCTGCCGCAGGAGCGCTCGCGCCTGCTGCGCCGCTGGTTCGAGCTGATCCTCGCGGCGCGCGACGATCTCGCCTTCATCATGACCCGCGAGCAGGGCAAGCCGATCTCGGAAGCGCGCGGCGAGATCGACTACGCGGCGTCCTTCGTCGAGTTCTACGCCGAAGAGGCCAAGCGTCCCAACATCGAGGGCGTGACCTCGCACCTGCCGGACGCCGAGCTCGAGGTGTGGCGCGAGCCGGCCGGCGTCGCCGCGCTGATCACGCCGTGGAACTTTCCTTCGGCGATGCTGACCCGCAAGGCAGCCGCCGCACTGGCCGCCGGTTGCACCGTCGTTGCCCATCCTTCGATCGAGACGCCGTTTTCCGCGACCGCGCTGGCGGTGCTGGCGCAACGGGCCGGCATTCCCGCCGGCGTGTTCAACGTGGTCAC
The DNA here is from genome assembly GCA_051953275.1 of Devosia sp. Lineage (GTDB taxonomy): Bacteria > Pseudomonadota > Alphaproteobacteria > Rhizobiales > Devosiaceae > Devosia_A. The sequence continues at coordinate 21,761 of JBQCIY010000098.1, forward strand.
CGGGCATGCGCCCGAGATCGTCGGGGCCTGGACCACCGATCCGCGGGTACGCGTTCTCTCCTTCACCGGCTCCACCGAGATCGGCCGGTTGCTGTTCCGGCAGTCGGCCGAGACGATCAAGCGGCTGGTGCTCGAGCTCGGCGGCCACGCGCCGTTCATCGTTTTTGCCGACTGCGACCTCGACCGCGCCGTCGCCGAAGCGGTCAAGGCCAAGTTCGCGACCGGCGGGCAGGACTGTCTCGCGGCCAACCGCTTCCTCATCGAGCGGCCGATCTACGATGCGTTCTGTGTGCGCTTTGCGGCGGCCGTGTCGGCGCTGACCGTAGGGCCGGGCCTCACCGATCCCGATATCGGCCCGCTGATCAACAGCCGCGCCGTCGACAAGCAGCGTCGGCACGTCGAGGACGCGTTGGCCCGCGGCGCGCGCTGCCTCACCGGTGGCAGCGTGCACCTGGCTGGGCCGCTGTTCTTTGCGCCGACGGTGCTTGCGGACGTTTCGGCCGATGCCCTCATCGCGCGCGAGGAAACCTTCGGCCCGGTCGCCGCGCTTACCGCGTTCGACGATGAAGCCGAGGCGCTGGCCCAGGCCAACGACAGCGAATACGGGCTCATCGCCTATGTTCACACCAACGATCCGCGGCGGATCTACCGCTGCAGCCGCGTGCTGCAATACGGCATGGTCGCCGTCAACCGCACCAAAGTGACCGGCCCGCCCATTCCCTTCGGTGGAATGAAGCAATCTGGGCTTGGCCGCGAGGGGGCCCGCCTCGGCTTAGAGGCCTACACTGAAGTCAAGTACGTCTGCCGTGATTGGCACTGACGGGCGCAATCTCGAAAGGACGCTGCGTATGCTTTCCAACGATCAGCTCGATGCCTGGAACCGCGAGAGCTTCTTCCATCCCTCAACGCATCTGGGCCAGCAGGAGCGCGGCGAGAGCCACGGTCGCATCTTCAGTGGCGGCAGCGGCGTCTACATCGAGGATCGCGACGGCAACAAGCTGCTCGACGCCTTCGCCGGTCTCTACTGCGTCAACGTCGGCTACGGGCGCACCGAGATCGCCGATGCGATCGCCGACCAGGCGCACTCCCTCGCCTACTACCACGCCTATGTCGGCAACGGCACAGAAGCATCGATCACGCTGGCGCACATGGTGCTCGAGCGGGCGCCCAAGAACATGTCGAAGGTCTATTTCGGGCTTTCCGGGTCCGACGCCAACGAGACCAACGTCAAGATGGTCTGGTACTACAACAACATCCTGGGCCGTCCGCAGAAGAAGAAGATCATTTCGCGCTGGCGCGGCTACCATGGTTCGGGGCTGATGACGGGGTCGCTCACCGGACTCGAGAGCTTCCACAAGAAGTTCGACCTGCCGCTGCCCTATGTGCTGCACACTGAGGCGCCGTACTACTACCGCCGGCCGCGCCTCGACATGAGCGAGGCGCAGTTCGTCGCCCATTGCGTCGCCGAGCTCGAGGCGCTGATCGCGCGTGAAGGCGCCGACACCATCGCCGCGTTCATCGGCGAGCCCGTACTCGGCACCGGTGGCATCGTGCCGCCGCCCGCCGGCTACTGGCCGGCGATCCAGGCCGTGCTCAAAAAGAACGATATTCTGCTGATCGCCGACGAAGTGGTGACCGGCTTCGGCCGGCTTGGCACGATGTTCGGGTCCGACAAGTACGGCATCGAGCCCGACATCATCACCATCGCCAAGGGCCTGACCTCAGCGTACGCGCCGCTCTCCGGGTCGATCTTTGCCAAGGGTATGTGGGACGTGCTGGTGCGCGGCACCGACGAGAACGGACCGATCGGCCATGGCTGGACCTATTCGGCGCATCCGATCGGCGCCGCCGCCGGTGTCGCAAATCTCAGGCTCGTCGACAGCCTCGGGCTGGTCAAGAATGCTGGCGAGGTCGGGACATATTTCCTCGCGGCGCTGCGTGATGCGCTGGGCAAGCATCCCAATGTCGGCGATATCCGCGGCAGCGGCCTTCTCGCGGCGGTGGAGTTCGTCGAAGACCGCGACACCCGCAAGTTCTTCGACAGCTCGCGCAAGATCGGGCCGCAGCTTGCGGCGGCGCTCACCAGCCGCGGCGTGGTAGCACGGGCGATGCCGCAGGGCGACATCATCGGCTTTGCGCCGCCGCTCTGCCTGTCGCGCGCCGAAGCCGACACCGTCGTCGCCGCGCTCCGTGGCGCGGTTGCAGACGTACTCAAGCACTAGCGCCAGGAGGTCAGGGCCATGCTCATCGGCGTGCCGAGGGAAGTGAAGAACCACGAATATCGCGTGGGCCTGACGCCGGAGAGCGTCGCCGATGTGGTGAAGGCCGGGCACACGGTGCTGGTCGAGACCGGTGCCGGCGCCGGGATTGGCGCCGACGAGACGGCGTATCGAGCCGCCGGCGCCGAGATTGCGGCGGACGCCGCCATGGTGTTTCGACGCGCCGAGATGATCGTCAAGGTCAAGGAGCCGCAGGCGGCCGAGCGCGCCATGCTGCGGCCCGACCAGATACTCTTCACTTACCTGCATCTCGCCGCCGACCCGGAGCAGACGCGCGAGCTCGTCGCCTCCGGCGTCACCGCGATCGCCTACGAGACGGTCACCGATGCGGCGGGTGGCCTGCCGCTGCTCAAGCCGATGAGCCAGGTCGCCGGGCGGATGTCGATCCAGGCGGGGGCTACGGCGCTCGAAAAGGCACATGGCGGCCGCGGCGTGTTGCTCGGCGGCGTGCCCGGCGTGGCGCCGGCCCGGGTGGCCATTCTCGGCGGCGGAGTGGTCGGCTTCCATGCCGCCGAGAACGCCGTCGGCCTCGGTGCCGACGTCACCATCTTCGACAAGAGCACCGGCGCGCTCGAGCGGCTCAGCACGCATTTCGGCGCCCGGGCCCGGGTGCTCTACGCGCAGCAGGCGACGCTGGCCGGCGCCGTCGCCTCCGCCGACCTCGTCATCGGTGCGGTGCTGGTACCGGGTGCGGCCGCGCCCAAGCTGGTGACGCGGGCCATGCTCGGCACGATGCGGCGCGGCGCCGTGCTGGTCGACGTCGCCATCGACCAGGGCGGTTGCTTCGAGACCTCGACGCCCACCACGCACGCCGACCCTACATTCGTGGTCGAGGGCGTCGTGCACTACTGCGTGGCCAACATGCCCGGCGCGGTGGCCCGTACCTCGACCTATGCGCTCAACAACGCGACGCTGCCGCATGTCCTCCGGCTGGCCGCGCTCGGCTGGCGGCAGGCGCTGCTGTCCGACCCGCACCTCAGGCACGGCCTCAACATCGCGCAGGGCAAGGTCACCTGCGAGCCGGTGGCGGCCGCGCTCAACTATGCCTACACCTCCGCCGAGACTGCACTCGCGGCCTGATTCACCGGGGGAAGCGTCCTTCTCGCGTGGGGGAAAAGTGGTGGCGAAGCCGACGGAAGGCGCGGCCGCTTGCGGTGCGTGGGGCCGCCACCTCCACCACGCTGCCGTGGTCGACGTATCCCGAAACGGGAGAGGACGCCGACTGTGCTCGGCCCTCTAGAACCTCAATACATTCCCATGTGCCGTTGCAGCGCGGCACTGAAATGCGCCGACAATGCCTCCACCGCTGCCTCGGGGTCGCGTGCCTTGCAGGCGAGGATGATTTGCATGTGCTCGCGTAGCGAGCGCAGCGCCAGTGGCGGCGTCAGCTTGCGGTCGAGGCGGACGATGCGCAGGTAATTGTGCATGCGCTTGTACGACGTCTCGATCAGCTGGTTATTGAGGCTGCGGATGATCGAGTTGTGAAGCACGAGTTCGAGCTCTTCGATTTCAGCTCGGGCCCAGTCGGTGAGCCCGTCGTTCTCGATGACGCGGGTGACGGCGACATGCCGGCGCTCGATCTCGCCGAGCTCGGCCTCGTCGGCGGTGTCGGCATAGACGGCGACGGCGGCGCGTTCGAGGATGCCGCGGAACTGGTAGGTCGAGCGCGTCAGCTCCAGCCCCGGCTTGATGAACTGGATGCCGGAACGGGGGTGGATGGTGACGATGCCCTCGGTCTCGAGAATCTTCAGCGCATCGCGGACCGGCGCGATGGGGATGCCGAGGATTTCGACGAGGTCGTTCTGTGACAGGAAGGCGCCAGCTGGAATCTTCCGCTCGAACACGGTCTCAAGGATGCGCGTGTACGCGATGTCGCTGAGGCGCGATCCGCCGCCGATTTCAGTCACGGTTGCCGCTCTGTCCGCTGATGCCACTTGCCTTCAGTCTCCAACTGAAATATCTCATGCGCACACTGATATATCAAACAGCTCACCAGATCGATCAGAATGCGCATCGCCGAATTTCGAATCACCCGCTTTCAGTTCGCCCGCGATCGGGTCATCGGCGACAGCCAGGTCCGGGCGGATGACGCGAACGTAGCGGCGCTGGAGCTGGCTGACGACAAGGGACGCGTGGGTCTCGGCTTTATCCAGACCTTATTTCATCCGCTGGCGAGCCAGGCGGAGATCGCCCGTGTGTTCGAGGATGAGGTCTGGCCGGGACTTGTCGGACAGCTGCCGCTTGGCCTCGTGCACCGCGTGAACCGGCTGCGCGGCGGCAACCAGCGCGCCTTCACGCTGCCGTTTCACGAGGCGCTGCAGGTGGCGCTGTGGGATCTTGCGGCCAAGCAGGTCGGCCTGCCGCTGCACCAGCTCCTCGGCAGCCGTCGTAGCCGCGTGCGCGCCTACGCCTCCGGGCTCGACTATCATCTCAGCGATGCGGCCTTCGAGGCACTGTTTGCGCACGCCGACTCGCTCGGCTACACCGCCTTCAAGATCAAGGTCGGCGCCCCGGATTTCGAGCGCGATCTCCACCGCCTGCAGCTTCTCGCCAAGACTGTGCGGCCCGGCGCACAGATCATGATCGACGCGAACGAAGCCTGGGGCGCCAAGGAAGCGGCGGTGAAGCTCACCGCGATCCGCAAGGCCGGCTATGAGCTGCTGTGGGTCGAGGACCCGATCCTCAGGCACGATTTCGAGGGCCTTCGGCTGCTGCGGGACGCCTGCCCCTGGACGCTGATCAACTCGGGCGAATATCTCGACGCGGCCGGCAAGCGGGCGCTGATGCTCGCCGGCGGCACCGACATCCTCAACGTCCATGGTCAGGTCACCGACGTCATGCGCATCGGCTGGTTGGCGGCCGAAATGGGCATCCCGGTGACGCTGGGGAATACCTTCCTCGAAACGGGTGTGCACATGGCCTGCGCGCTGCCCGAGGTCGAATGGCTCGAATACTCGTTCCAGAATTTCGACCACCTGGTCGATGAGCCGATGGTGATCCGCGACGGCTGGATTTATGCGCCGGATCGTCCAGGCCATGGCCTCGTGCTCTCCGAAACCGCGCGCCGCGAATGGGCGCGCTCCGACATCCTGGCGCGCGCCGATCTCGGCCCCGCGCCGTTCAACCCGCGGCTCAGTCCCGCGTCACCGATGGCCGCCGCCGGCTGAAGCCGGCTCCGACCAGCAATCACCAGGAGGGAGGATCCCCGTGAATCTCATGCGTATCAGCCTCGCGCTCTCGGCCCTGCTCGTCGCGAGCCCGGTCGTTGCCGCCGACAATTCCATCACCGTGTGGGCCGACGCCACCCGCCAGCCGGCGGTGCAGGCGTTCGAAGCCGCTCATCCCGAGATCAAGGTGAACCTCGTGGTCGACGATGGCTCCTCGGGCGCGTCGGGCACGTTCCAGACCAAGATCGGCCTCGCCGACCAGGCCGGCTCCGGCTGGCCCGATGTCGTGTTCTCGACGCAGAACAACGACGCCTCCTGGGTGTCGCAGGGCGCCAACGGCGCGCAGCCCTTCGCCCAGGTGCTGAACGACGGCTTCCTCGACAAGGGCTTCCTCGATGGCTACACGCCGGGCGCCGAAGATCCGGTCACCATCGACGGCAAGGTCTATGGCCTCCGCAACGACCTCGCACCGGTGCTGTTCTGGTACAACAAGACGCTGCTCGACCAGTTCGGCTACGACGTGCCCAAGACCTGGGAAGACTATGAGGCGCTCGGCGACAAGCTGGCCAAGGATCATCCGGGCTACTTCCTCGGCTCGATCGGCGATAGCTTCGAAGGCCCCTATATCTACTATTGGAGCGGCGAGGCGCCCGTGTTCCAGCTCAAGGGCGACACCTTCTCGTCCACCATCGACGATCCGAACACCAAGAAGGTGTCCGACCTCATCGACCACATGCTCAAGAACGGAACGCTGACCCAGGACTCGGTGTTCGGGGCGCCGTTCGTCGCCAAGGCCGACCACCTGGTCGCCATTCCCGGTCCTGCCTGGTACGCCGGAGCGCTGTTCCAGAACCCGGCCAGCGTCAACGCGAAGCCCGGGCAGTGGGCTGCGGCCGCGCCGCTCTACTGGTCGAACGGCGACAAGGTCACGGGCAATGTCGGCGGCGGCGTCTGGTACGCCTCGAGCCACACGCAGAATCCGGCGGCTGTGAAGACCTTCCTGCAGTTCATCGTGACCGACGACAAGACGGCGGGCACCGGCGGCCTGCCAGCCTACAAGGCCGCGGCCGACAAGTGGCTCGACAACCAGGCCAAGAGCGGCTTCTTCGGCGGCGATTTCAAGGGCGCCATCTCGACCGCCGCGGCCAGTGTGTGGAACGGCTGGGGCTATCCGAACTTCTCGCCCGAGACGGCGTGGGCCAAGATCATCACGCCGGGTCTCGCCGCCGGCAAGACCATGGCGGACCTGTCTGCCGACTGGCAGACGGAAATGAAGAACGAGGCGCAGGTCGTCGGCTATACCGTCAACTGAGTTGATCCTCGGGGTTGAGTGAGTTGAGCACGCTTCACGGCAAAGCGGTCCATCCCCGCATGGATGGACGGCCCCTCGCCCGGAAGGCGAGCGTGGAGCGTGCGCAACGCCAGGTGGGGCTGGCCTTCGTCAGCCTCTACACCGTGTTCCTGGTGCTGTTCGGCATCCTGCCCTCGGCCTATGCGATCTTCCTCGCCTTCACCAAGCGCAACGCCTTCGACGGGGTCGACAACTTCGTCAAGGTGTTCAAGGACTACCGCTTCCTGCCGGCGGTCGAGCATGTCGGGCTCTACCTCGTGGTCTGGCTGGTGAGCCTCCTCATCCTCGTCGTCGTGCTCGCCATCATCGTGCACTCTATCGGCGTCCGGTGGCTCTCGACCTCGGTGCGCTTCCTCTACTACATCCCCGGTGCGCTGGCCGGGGCGTCGAGCGTCATGCTCTGGCTGTTCGTACTCGACCCGACCGTAAGCCCCGTGTCGCTGCTGCTGCACGGGCTCAGGTTCAACTCGTTCGTCGAGACGGTGCAGGCCGACCATTTGCCGGTAACGCTCGCGATCATTGCCTTCTGGACCGGGGCGGGCGGCTGGATCATCGTGATGTATGGCGCGCTCAACAACATCAGCCGCGACGTCGTCGAGGCGGCGCGGGTCGACGGCGCCGGCCCGATCCGCACCGCCTGGTACATCCAGATTCCGCTCCTGCGCAAATGGATCGCCTATATGGTGATCCTCTCCTTTGCGGGCGGCACGCAGCTCTTCGTCGAGCCGCGCGTGCTGTCGCAGGCGAGCCGGGGCGTCGTCTCGCAGGACTATTCGCTGAATCAGCTCGCCTTCCTCTATGCCTTCAAGCAGAACGACTTCAACGGCTCGGCCGCGATCTCACTGGTGCTACTGGTGGTGGCGCTCGTCCTCAGCGTGATCTTCGTCTTCAGGGGTGGCCTGTTTGAGCGCGCCTGACACAACGCTCGGGGCCATGCGCGACGACTCGCCTGCCGCCTGGCTCGGGCGCGCGGTTGCCATCCTGCTGCTGGTCGCCTTCGCAGCGTTCTTCATCGTGCCCATCATCTGGCTGCTGATCGCGCCCACCAAGACCGACCGGCAGATGCTGCTCGACGCGCCGTTCTCGTTCGGCAGCCTGCAGACCGTCGCCGACAACTGGCAGAGCCTCGTGTCCTTCCAGGACGGGCTGCTCTGGACCTGGATCGGCAACTCGGCGTTCTACTGCATCGCCGCGCTCGCCATCACGCTCGTCACCAGCATCCCTGCCGGCTACGCCATGGCGCTCACCGAGTTCCGCGGCCGCAAGGCGCTGCTCGCCACCACGCTCATCGTCATGCTGGTGCCGAGCACGGCACTGGTCCTGCCGATCTTCCTCGAGCTGAGCGCCGTGCATCTCATCGGCAATCCGCTCGCGGCCATCCTGCCGTTCTCCTTTTTCCCGTTCGGCGTCTATCTCACCTACATCTATTTCTCGACCGCCATCTCGCGCGATCTCCTTGATGCGGCGCGCATCGACGGCGCTAACGAGTTCCAGGTGTTCGCTCGCGTTGCCATGCCGCTCGCAACGCCGGTCATCGCGCTCGTCGGTTTCTTCAGCTTCACCGGCAACTGGAATAATTACTTCCTCCCCTATGTGATGCTGCCGGGCCGCAAGGCGCCGATCCAGGTCGGCCTGGCCGAGATGCTGTCCAACGTGCCGCAGTTCAATCCGACCAACGCGGCATCCTCGACCATTACCCTCTCGGCGCTGGCGCTCGCGACGATCGTTGCCATCGCGCCGGTGATGATCGTCTTCCTCTTCGCGCAGCGCTTCCTCGTCACCGGCATGACGGCGGGAGGCACCAAGGAATGAGCGTGCAACGCATGGGCATGGTCATCGGCGTCAGGCCGGAGAAGCTTGCCGAGTACAAGCGGCTGCACGCCGAGCCGTGGCCGGAGATGAATGCCGCGCTGTCGGCGGCAAACATCCGCAACTACTCGATCTTCCTGCGCGAGCCCGAGCACCTGCTGTTCGGCTATTGGGAATACACGGGCAGCGACTATGCCGCCGACATGAAGGTGCTGGGCGATCTCGCGGTGACCAAAAAGTGGCTGGCGCTCACCGATCCATGCCAGGCCAAGCTTGCCTCAGCCGCCCCCGGCGAGTGGTGGTGCGACATGCCCGAAATCTACCATCTGGATTGAGAGTGATGGCCGGGCTGCCTTCGAGGCGGTTGCCGGCGTTCAGGCGCCCCTAGCCGCTTGTATGGGCCGGCGGATCGGCGTCGCCCTTGAGCGTGTGCCACACCGACCGGTCGAAACCGCGGTGGTCCGGCGCGTCGAGCTGGCCCTTGCTGACCACCGGGGTGAAGCCGTTGCAGCTCCAGTCGCCGCCCGCCGTGCGGATGCCCTGCGTGTCGGGATGGGCGGCGCAGATCAGCACGCGATCGACGGAGCTGGGCACCTTGTCGCAACTCAGAGACCCCGGAGGCTGCACGCAGACCCATACCGCGTTGTCCATGCAGCGCCAGCGCACTTCCCCTTGCGGCATGGCCGCCTGGGTGCGGGCTTCGGCTGTCATTCCGGCTACTCCGCCGGTGATCTTGGACGCTTCAGGCGTATCGGTGTTGCCGACGGCACTGCAATAGTCGGCGGGTGTCGCAAAATGCGAGGGTAGCGGCTGCGACGCAGTGGCCTTCGCCACGGAGGCCTCGGCCGAACTTGCCGACGAGACCGGGGGGAGCGACGCGAACTCTGCCGCTGTCGAAGCTGCCGACGAAGCCGGCGCTGGCGCCGACCCTGAAGACGAAGTGGGACTGGATGCCACGGCAGTAATCGGCGGCAGGCTCGTATATTGCTGCGGCAGTCCCAGCGCTTGGCTCGGTAGCCGTTCCTCGGCAACCGATGTACTTGAAGGGTCGGCAACGAGTGCGGTCTCGTCGCTGGGCGCGGCCGAGCTGGTGGCACTCGAGCTGGAGAGGTCTGCAACGCTGACCGAGGGTTGCGATGGGGTGGACGCCGCGCCGTCCAATGGCGAGGCCCCGGCGCGCGCTGCCATCTTCTGAGCCGAAAAGAGTTGGCTGTTGACCAGTACAATCACGAACAGGACCGCCATCAGCCCCACTAGCCCGACGACCCCGAGGATCTGCCGCTGCCGCTCGCGCCTGGCCTTCGTCCGGCTGGAACGTGGCCTCGTGACGGGACCGAGGACGAAATTGGAAGAGTAAATCGCCGAGGCCGGCGCCTCGCCGAAGGTTGGTTCGGCGCGCCGACGATCCGCCCGCTTGCGCGACGGCGTGCGAGGACGGCCCAAGCCTGGCGCGCCCTCGGGTGTCCGCTCGGGCAGCTGCCACAACGGCAGGGCTGAGGGATCGCGCAGGGAGAGCAAGGGCTGCTGCACCGAGGGCAGAAAAGAAGCGAAGCCCCCGGCGGCGATCAGGATGATCAGGATCGCGACCACCGGCGTAATGCCGTGCCCGAGCGCCGCGACGAGGACCAGCCAGGCCACCGAACTCGACAGCAGCACGATCCGGCTGGCTGCGGCGGATAAGAAGACAAGGGTGCCGCCGACAATGGCCGAGAGCGCGATCACGTGAATGGCGACCACCAGCAGGCCGGCAACCCAGCCGGGGAGGCCATCGGTCACCAGCAGCAGGTCGGGTTGCCCCCACCAGCCCGATCCTAGAGGCACCACGCCGCCGAGGACGCCACACAGAAAGACGACGAAGTGCAAGCAGGTGCTCCGGATCCCGAACCGGCGAAAATCAATGGCTGCGACTAACTACACGAGATTGCGCCGACATGTTGCTGATTCTCCGTCGGCATACGACATCGGCTCATCTCGATCTTGCACTGCGGATAGAAGACAACCGGGCCGGCATAAGCGCGGATACGGAGCCATAGCCGAGTATGTACATTGTACGGGTGTTTGCTCGATCTAGTTGCCGCTGTGCAACAGTGAAGATCGAGTTAATCGGCGTCGGGACGGAATGGTTGTGAGTGCCGGTCGTTGTTGCTAGCCCTACGCAGGCGGTGTGCCAGATGGGGGCGAGTGTTGGTCCGCATAATTTTTATTGCTTTTGCCTGTCTGCTGTCTTGCTCGGCTGTGGCGGTTGCCGCGCAGCCCACGTGCATGTCCGCGGCCGATTCAACGGTGCTGCAGCTCAAACGTCCGGCCTTGACCGACAAGCTACACAAGGATCGCGACGATGCCGCTGCGGCGGCGCTGAGCAAGTCGGTCGTCTATTCTTCGGGCACCGGCTTTGACTGGGCGACGCAGGCGCTGATCCAGTGCAACGTCGCGCTCGGCTACCTTGCCGGCGGCCATGTCGACGCCGAGTCGTCGACCAAGTGCGACTGCTTCCACGCCAATATTCCGGTGCTGAAATGAGCCGCCCTGCCGCCAAATCCACCATGCATGCGGCGCTTCGCTGCTGGCTCCTGGGGACGACCGTTTCGCTCGCCGCGCTCGGCTGGGCCGCCTCGGCAGACGCCATGACGCTCAAGCAGGCCGTGCAGATGGCGGTCGATTCCAACCCGGAAATTGGCCAGGCGATCGAGGATCGGGCCGCGACGGGCTTTGAGCTGCAGCAGGCGCTCGGCCTTTACGCGCCACGGGTCGACCTCAATGCCTCGACCGGCGCCGAGCTCCTCTCCAATCCCAGCCGGCGCGCCGCCGGCATCGACACCCATGTGCTGCTGCCGACGCAGGTCGGGATCAGCGTCAGCTACGACATTTTCGACAGCGGCTATCGCGATGCGGAGTCGGACCGTCAGGCGGCTCGCCTCGATGGCGCTGCGCTGCGCGTCCTCGAGCGCAGTGAATTCATCGCACTCGAGATCGCTCAGCAATATTTCGAGGTGATGCTGCAGGCGCGCATCCGCGATATCGCCCAGCAGAACGTCGCCTTCCACCAGAAGACGCTGCAGAACGTCACCGATCTCCAGGGCAAGACCGCCACCGACGCCGATTTGCTGCAGGCGAGGGAGCGGCTTGCTGCCGCCAAGGCGCGCGTGGAAGAGGCGCAGGAAGCGCTCGACGCCGCGAAGTCGACGTTCCAGTCGCTGGTCGGTATCCCGTTCGACAAGGGCGCGCTGCCGGCTCGCGCCGGCCACTCGCTCCCCGCCACGCTCGATGAGGCGCTGGGCAACGCGCGGTCCAACAATCCGCGGCTACGGATTGCGTCGGCCGATATCGACGCCGCCGGCTTCCAGGTCGACGAAAGCAAAGCCGGGCTCGGCCCGAAGGTCAGCTTCAACGGCGCGGCATCGACCGGCAACGATGTCGGCGGCACCGAAGGGATCACCAACGATCTCAGCGGTACCTTGTCGCTGAAGATGAATTTGTTCGACGGTGGCATTCAGCAGGCGCAGGTGCAGGAAAACGTGCACCGCGAGACGCAGGCGATGCTCGCCCAGCAGCAGGCCCTGCGCGAGGTCGAGGATCAAGTTCGCGTGTCCTGGGATCGCATCCGCAGCCAGTCGTCGCTAGAGAGCCAGTACAACCAGCAGCTCTCCGCATCGACCAATCTGGTGTCGGCTTATAGCGACCAGTTCACGGTCGGCAGCCGTTCGCTGCTCGACGTGCTCGACGCGCAGAACAGCAAGTTCTCCGTGCAGATTCTGGCGGAGACCGCGGATTTCGGGGTTCGTTTCTCCGAATACCGGCTGCTTGCCGCGACCGGCAAACTCCTGGACTTCCTTGGTGTGCCGGCGCCGGCCGACGCGACTGCCGACGCACGTACCAAAATCGGGGCGCGTCCGGCTGATGCGGCGGAGCCGCGGGTGGAACAGCCTCTCAATATCGATGGACCGATCGACTTGACGCATTACGTCAAGTAACCGGCTCTATACAACGCGATCCCGTTAACCCATTATTTACTAGTCGTTTGCCCTCGGTCCGGCGCACGACTTACTTTGTGGAGATTGCGGCTAGGTCAGCATCTGCGATGAAAATGTGGGGGAACGCGCGGGACGTGGGCGTAAGGACGACGCCGGCAAGCCGCCAGAAGCTCGATCCGGCGCAGGTTGCTGCGCTGGCGAGGGTGCAACTGACGGCGGGGCCGTCTCTCGCGCCGACGTCCGGGCCGGCGGCCCCAGAACCGGAGGAAATGCCGCCCCGAGCGGACCCGATCCTGGCCATCGTTCGCTACCTCGCACGACGCTGGGGCCGGCCGGAATCGCCTGATGTCATCATCGCGGGCCTGCCGCTCAACGACGGGCTGCTGACCGTCAAGCTGCTGCCCCGCGCGCTCGAGCGCGTCGGGCTCGAGGTAAAGCCCAAGAAGTCGCCGCTCAAGGCGCTGGCCGACTTCGACCTGCCGGCGATCGTTGCCAACCGCGACGGTGGGCTGCTGGTGATCATCGAGCGCAGCGGCCGCAACAAATTGCTATGCTTCGATCCGGTCAGGAACGCCGAGATCGAGATTCCAACGAACGCGCGGGAGTGGCGCTATCGCCACCAGTTGCTTCTGGTCAAGCAGCAGGACGAGCCGGCGCGGATCGATGACGCCGATGCCCCGCTGGCGCAACGAGACTGGCTGCGCGCGGCGATCAAGGGACACGGGCGCAGCATCACGCTGGTGCTGCTCGCGGCGGCCTTCATCAACGTCTTCGCGCTGGCGATGCCGCTGTTTTCGATGAACGTGTACGATCGCGTTCTACCGAACGGTGCGGTCTCGACGCTGTGGGTGCTCAGCATCGGTATTGCCAGTGTCTTCCTGTTCGATTTCCTGCTCAAGGTCGCGCGTGGCGCCATCATCGACTATGCCGGGCGTGGCATCGATCTGAGGCTCTCGACTGCTCTCTTCGATCGTGTCGTCAACACCAACCTTTCCGCCCGCCCGGCCTCGACCGGTGCGTTCATCAACCGCATCACCCAATACGAAACGCTGCGCGATTTCTTCACCTCGCAAACGGTGGCGATGTTCGTCGATATCCTGTTCATGGGCGTCTTCCTGTGGGTGATGTTCTACCTCCTCGGTTGGGTCATCATTTTCCCGGTCGTTGCGGTGGTCATCGCGTTGGTTTCGACGTATGTGATCGGCATCCGCTCGACTCGCGCCGTCAAGGCATCGCTCACCGAGCAGGCGCAGCGGAACTCGATTCTGGTCGAAACCCTCACCTCACCGCAGACGGTCAAGGCGTCGCGCGCCGAGGGCCAGTTCCTGCGCAACTGGGAAAATTCGATCCTCGCCTCGTCCGAGACGCAGAGCAAGATCAAGTACTACCAGCAGATGGCATCGCAGACGACCGCGACGGTCAGTCAGCTCGCCTCGATCGGCATTCTTATCGGCGGCACCTATTCGTTCGCGGACCACCAGATCACGACCGGTGCCATTGTCGCAGCGATGATGTTGTCGAGCCGTGTGATCGCGCCGGTGGCACAGATTTCCGCCGCCATGCTGCGCACCCGGTCGGCCATGGAGGCATATCGCTCGATCGCGGCCATCATGAAGCTTCCGGACGAGCGCACGGTGCGAAAAAGCTTTGTGTCGCGCGATATCGCCAAGGGGCGGATCGAGTTGCGCAAGGTGCGCTTCCGCTATCCGGGCGCCGAGCACTTCGTGCTCGACCAGGTGTCGTTCAACATCAAGCCGGGCGAGAAGGTCGGGATCATTGGTCGCATCGGGTCCGGCAAGACCACGCTCGGGCGCCTGCTCGTCAATTTCTATGAAGCGAGCGAAGGCGAGGTCTTCATCGACGGTGTCTCGATCAAGCAGTACCACCCGGCCGAGCTCCGGCGGCAGGTCGGCCTCGTGCTGCAAGACCCTGAGCTCTTCAACGGTTCGGTGAAGGATAACATCCTGATGTCCGATCCGACCGCGTCCGACCAGCGTCTGCTGGAGGTTGCGCGGCGTGCCGGCGTCGAGGAGTTCGTGGCACGGCATCCGGCCGGATTCGACATGCCGGTGGGCGAGCGCGGGCATCTGCTGTCGGGCGGGCAGCGCCAGGCGGTGGCACTGGCGCGCACCATGCTGGTCAACCCGCGGGTACTGTTCCTCGATGAACCGTCGAGCTCGATGGACCTTGCCACCGAACGCCAGCTCATCGGCCATCTCAGCCAGTCGCTCGAGGATGACCACACGGTGCTCATCGCGACCCACCGCTTCAGCCTGCTCAAGCTGGTGTCGCGCATTATCGTGCTCGACAACGGCCGCATCGCCGCCGACGGGGAGCGCGACGCGGTGCTGGCGCAGCTCAAGGTCTCGATCGGAGACCAAGGATGAATCAGCAGGCGAGCAATCTCAAGCCCGCAGGCTACAGCCTCGCGCCGGAACGTCCGCCGCGGAGCTGGGCGGCCGTGGTGCTCTTGATCTGCGCTTTCCTCGGCGTCGCTCTGGTGTGGTCGTCGCTGGCAAATGTCGACGAGTTGGCGCGGGCGCAGGGCCGCGTCATTCCCTCGGGCAAAATCCAGATCATCCAGAGCGCCGAGCCTGGCGTCGTCGACGAGATTCTGGTTCGCGAAGGCGAGCAGGTGAAGGCCGGGCAATTGCTGGTCAAGCTCGACGACACCAACACATCGTCGTCGCAAGGCGAAGTGCAGGCCAAGGTGTGGGCGCTGGAGGCGCAGGTCGCGCGGCTGCAGGACGAAGTTGCCGGCGACGCGACGGGCACGTTCACCTGTCCCGAGGATGTTGCGAAATCGGCGCCCGACGTCTGCCCAAGCGAAGTCAACCTGCAGTTGGCGCGGCGGCAGACGCTCCAGCAGGGCGTCGACGTCCTCAAGGCGCGGGTGGAGCAACGGCAGCGCGAGCTCAATGGAGCGATGGCCGATAAGGACCGGCTGACCCAGACCGCCGATCTTGCGCAGCAGAAGCTCGATCTGCTCAAGCCCATGGTCGACAAGAAGCTCGTATCGCAGACCGAGTACATCACCGCGCAACAGGCGGTGGCCGACGCCAGCGGCCAGCTCGACGCGACCATCCAGGCGATCGCCAAGGCACAGGCGGCGTTGCAGGAGGCGCAACTGCAGGTGCAGCAGGCGCTGTCGCAGTTCCAGCAGGATGCGCAAACCGACCTCACCGGCAAGCTCGCCGAGCTGGCCAGTGACCAGGAGACGCTGCGCGGTGCCAGCGACCGGGTAAGCCGCACCGAAATCCGCTCGCCGGTCGACGGCATCGTCAACTCGCTGGCGGTCAACACTGTCGGCGGGTTCGTCAATGCCGGCGAGAAGCTGCTCGACATCGTGCCGGTCGAAGAGAAGCTGCTGATCGAGGCGCACCTGGCGCCGTCGGATGTCGCCTTTGTGCTCCCGGGGCAATCGGCGAACATCAAGTTCACCGCCTACGATTTTTCGATCTTCGGCGGCCTCGAGGGCAAGGTGCAGAACGTTTCCGCCGACAGCATCGTCGATCCGAACACGCACGAATCCTACTATGTCGTGCTCATCGAAACGGATTCCTCGACCCTGTCCTATCGCGGTCGCAACCTGCCGATCCTGCCGGGCATGGTCGCCAGCGTCGAGATTCTTACGGGCCATAAGACCGTGCTGCAGTATTTGCTGAAGCCGATCAACAAGGCGCGCGACGAGGCCTTCCATGAGCGGTGACATGGTTGCCGACGGTCGCGACGCTATAGGCTTCGTTAGCTCGATCGAACCACAGTTCCGGGTGGTCACGACCGGCTCGCGCCGGCGCGGCGTACGGCTCGAGCGGGTGTTCTGGACCCTGCTCGACGAGATCGCGCAGCGCCGCGGGCGCAAGCGGGCGCAACTGATCGCGGACGTGCTGGATGCGGCGGGCGGGACCGGTGAGAGCGTCGCGAGCACGCTGCGCTGCTTCGTCGCCAGCACAATCGATCTCGAACGCGCCGCTCTTCTCGCGCGGCTCGACCCCGCCCACACCATCGGCCTCCTGCAGCAGGCGCCGATGCCCGCCTTCTCGATCAGTCGGCAAAAGAAGCTGCAGCAGGTCAATGAGGAGTTCATGGCGCTTCTCCGGCCGGCTGGCGAAGCCGGCAACAAGCGAGCGACAGCAGAGTTCGTGCACCTCGCGCTCGATACGCCGATCGACGAGCTCTTCGCGGCTGCCGCTGCCGCGCCTTCGACGCAGTGCAACTATACGCTTCAGGTCGACGATCGCCGCCGCCGCGGCCGCGCCAAGATCGTGCTCGTGCCGGGCGACCGGCCCGAGACGCTCGTGGGCTATGTCCTGCCCTGAGGCCCAGACGATTGACGATGCCGTATCCGGCCCGGCTTGCGGGTCTCGCTCTAGCCCTGGCGCTACCGTTGCTGTTGGTCGGCTGCTCATCGCTGAGCAGCAATACGCCGCCGAACACAGCGGGCGTGGCGAGCGCACAATTCGGCAATGGTCCGATCAAGGTCGGTCTCGTCGATCTCAGCACGCCCGCCGATCTAGCTGCCGGCACCCAGGACGCGGTGCTGCTCGCGGCGCAGCTGGCCGCCGATCCGGTGGCCAAGTCGCCGATCACGTTGCTCATCCGCCGTTATGACGGCACCGCCGATCATCTCGCCAAAGTCGAGCAGGATCTCATGGCGCAGGGCGTCAAGCTCGTCATCGGGCCCGACGACGCCGCGGCGGCGCTCAGCCTTGCCGCGACGTTCGGCGCCAAGGGCATTCCGGTGATCTCGCTGGGTGGCAGCGCCGATCCCAAGACCAACCTCTATGCGTTCGGCATGTCGGGCGAGATCGAGGCTTCGCTGATGGCCGATGAAATGCGCCGGCGGGGCTACCGCTCCGTCGCCCTTGTTTCCGATCCGACGGGGCCGGACAGCGTGTTCGCCAGCCGACTTGCCACAGCCATGGTGGCGGTCAACATCCAGGTGGCGCCGGTCGATGGGCGGGACCCGGCCATAGCGGCCAGGTCGATCACACAGCTCAGCGCGCAGGGCGCCGACCCGTCGGCAATCGTGTTCACCTCGGGGGCCGCGACGGCCCAGGCGGTGATGCGTCTGGTTCGCAAGAGCGGTCCGGCGGCCAGCGTCGCTGCCGTCGGCACATCCGACTGGGCGTTCGACCCGGACGCGGCAGGAAACACCGCGCCCGGCTGGTACATGGCGCCCGAAGACAACGGTATCCCCGACCTCGCCACCAAATTCGCCAAATCCTTCAAATTGCCCCCGACGCCGGATGCGGCTCTGGCCTACGACCTGATCCTCCTCGCGGCCGGGTTGCCACAAGCTTTGCCGGGGCAGGATCCGTATTCGGCCGGCGTGCTGCTCAACGACCAGGGGTTCAAGGGGGTCACCGGCAAGTTCTGGTTTACCGTCGACGGGCAGGTGCACCGGAACCTGGTACCGATCGAGGTGGTGCCTAGCCTCGCGCAGCCGGCAATATAGTCCGATATGCGCTGCGAGTAAGGTTACCACAACAATAACGGATTGCGCATAACCCAAGATATGAGAACCGGCCGACCGCCGTTGCGAGCTCGCACGTCCTTTGATGTGGTGAACGAATATTTAATTTGGTCATCACTGTTCGAGGGCAAACAAAATGGCGATGGAACTCGACGCGTCGGGTCTTTCCGGTTCGAATGGCGCGCAGCCGACCGATCGCACCGTCACGCTGGTGGCCGACACCACCACCACGTCCCAATCGTCAGCGCCCCACACGGTGACCATAGCGCTCGAAGCGGGAGACATCGTTCACCTGCCGGCTGGCACCGACATCTCGCACATGGTGCAGGTCGGCAACGATCTCGAGTTCATTCAGCCCGACGGTACCGTAATCATCATTCCCAATGGCGCGGTGGCCGACCTCACGCTGTTCGTGGGCAACGTCGAAATCCCCGCCGACACCGTCGCCGCCCTCTACCAGAGCAACAATATCCATCCGGCAGAGGGCCCCGCCGGAGGCCAGAACGGCGGCCACGAATTCAACGACCCCGGCCCGCACGGCATCGGTAATGCGTTCGGGCTGACGCCGCTGCTTGGGCCCAACAGCCTGAGCTTCGCGGGTGGCCCGACCACGCAGGAGGAACAGAACCTCGCCCCGATCTTCGACGGCGACCTTTCGGCCACCGTGTCCGAAGAGGCGCTGCCGGAAGGTCATCTCGAACTGCCGGGTGATGCCGGCGACGTGACCACTGTGTCCGGCGCGCTGGGCGTGCACGACAGCGATCCGTTGACCTTCACGATTCAGTCCCTCAGCACTGTGTCGTCCCACGGCGTGACGCTGGTCTGGGTACCGGAAGTTACGGCGACCGGTACGGAGCTCGTCGGTTTTGCCGGCACGACTCCCATCCTGACCGTCAGCATCGATGCGACGACGCGCGAATACACGGTGACGCTGACCGGGCCGCTCGATGACCCGGCGCCAACCTCTCCGGCCACGAGCGACGAGACGCCGCTCGACCTGCAATTCAAGATCACAGCGACCGATCCGTTTGG
>JBQCIY010000099.1:0-9213 GCA_051953275.1 Devosia sp.
GTCACCCCCCAAACCTAAGAAGGCGCGCCCTCCCTCAGGGGACGCTGGCGGAGTAGCTCAGGTGGTTAGAGCAGCGGAATCATAATCCGTGTGTCGGGGGTTCAAATCCCTCCTCCGCTACCAGGGCGCACAGGTTCATGAAACCCCCGGAAATCCCGGCAAATCCTGACAATGCGGTAGTGCGGCGGCCGGTCACGTGACACAGCAATGTGTCACCCTGTATTGCCGGAGTTGGCCGAGATGGCGCCCCATTCTTCGTCCGCAAGGACGGGCGACACCTTTTCCGCAGGCGATTCCCTGCGTCCCGGCTCGTGCAAGGCGCGCGCCTCGAGCGACCGCTTGCCGAGGAGTGAGCATTAGGCCGAAGCGTCGACGTCGATCGCGCTCCGCTCGAACGTCGCTCTCGCGCCGCGCCTTGCTGGGCTGTCGGGCACGGCGGAGGGCCAACTGCGGGGCGCCGACCAACGACTACCAGCCGCCGTCCACCTGGATGTTCTGGCCGGTTATCATGCGCGACCGGTCGGACGCGAGAAAAACGACGAGGTCGGCCACATCGGATGCCTGGATGCGCTGCTTCAGGCTTTGATTTTCGAGTATCCAGCTATTGTACTGCTCGAGCTTGTCCGCGAAGACCCGATTCTCGGCATCCGACACGACTGCACCCGGAGAGACGGCGTTCACCCTCACATTGAACGGCCCAAGCTCGCGAGCCAGCGATTTCGTGAGCCCGTACATGGCTCCCTTGCTGGCCACATAGGGGACATAGCCGTCCCATCGCCCGTTGAGGGTGACCGAACAGAAGTTGATGATTTTTCCATCGCGCTTCTGCTTCATGGACGGGGCAATGGCGCGGACGAGCGCGAAAGTTGCAGCGGAATTCACCCGCAATTGCGCTTCGTATTCCTCGATCGAGAACTGCTCAAACGGCTTGTTGATGATGAGGGCTGCGTTCGAAACGAGGACGTCGATGCCGCCGACCTCGTCGGATAGACGGCGTATTGTGGCCTCCGCTTGATGCAGGTCGCCCAGATCCAATCCAACATATTTCGCCGCCGAGGAGCCTTGAGCATCGTGGATCGCTGCCAGCCGGGCCTCGGCCCTCGGATCGGACGGCATGTCGAGCAAGATGAGACTGGCCCCCAGCTCTGCGAAGGCCTGCGTCTGAGCCGTTCCCAGCGTTCCTAAGGCGCCTGTGATCAGTACATTCTTGCCTGAAAACTCGGCCATCTCTTCAGAGCAATCCGTGGACTTCGTCGACCGAGGTTTCGGCCGCGGGTTTGTCGAAAACGATCTCGCCGCGTGCCATGGCAACAATCCGGTCGCAGCATTCGAAGACGTGATGGATGTTGTGTGATATGAAGATGCCCGAGACATTCTGGTGCTTCAGATCGCGTACGAATCCGATCACCTTGTCCGTCTCCTTCACCGACAGATGATTGGTCGGCTCATCGAGAATGAGCACCTTTGATTTGAAGTGCATGGCACGGGCGATGGCGACGCCTTGCCGCTGGCCGCCCGAAAGTTCCCCCACAAGGGCATCCGGCGAACGCAGATGAAGATCGACGTCGGCGATGGCACGCACGCTCTCGCGCTGCATCTTCTTTTTGTCCATCCAGCCAATGCCGAGCGCTCCCCATTTGAGGGGCTCGCGGCCAATGAAGACGTTGCGAGCGATACTCATTGTCGGGACCATCGAATTGTACTGGTAGATGGTCTCGATACCCAGTTCCATTGCCTGACGCGGGTTCCGAATCCGGACCTGTTTGCCCTCGACGCGGATCGTTCCGGCATCAGCGTCGTGCACGCCGGAAAGTATCTTGATGAGGGTGGACTTGCCTGCTCCGTTGTCTCCGACCAGCCCGACCGCCTCGCCCTGCTGAACCGTGAAGTCGACCTTCTTTAGAGCGTGCACACCGGAGTACCACTTTTCCAGCCCCGAGCACTCGATGAGCGGCGTCATTGGTCGGTCTCCACTTTCATGCCTCGGGCGCGCCGGCCCAGCCACATATTGGCGATCACGGCAAGAACCGTCAGCAGCCCGATTGCGAACTGGAACCAGTTCGCATCGACCCGGCTCATGATCATTCCCGAGTCAATCACCCGGATAATGGCCATGCCGACGATCGCGCCCAGGACGTTTCCAACGCCGCCCGAAAGGGCGATGCCGCCAATCACCGCCGCAGCGATCGCCTGTAACTCCATTCCATCACCCAGAGACGGCAAGGGAGAGGCGATACGAACGACCTGGATGACACCGGCAATGCCGGCGAACAGCGAGCAGATGATAAAGCACGCTACCTTTACTGCATTGGTTGGAATGCCCATGGACTTGGCGGACTCCAAGGCACCACCAGTTGCCTTGACCCAGTTGCCGAAATTGGTCTTTTCAAGCAGCACGTAGACAATGAGAGCGAGGACCGCGAGCCAGATCACCGATACACGGATGAATCCGATCGCCTGTGAAAAGGCCCAGACGGGAGCGTCATCCGGTAGAGATGGAGCTGCACCATGGGAGTAGATGACAACGCAAAGGCTCCTCAGCATGAAGAGCATGCCCAATGTGGCGATGAAGCTCGGGATGCCGAACCGCAGTGTGATGACGCCGTTGATGATGCCGATCAGCACGCAGCATAGAAGTCCGACCACGAATGCGGGCCAGAAATTCAGTCCCATGTCGCACAGGACACAGACGACCATCGGCGTCAGGCCGAACGTCGAGCCGATGGAGAGGTCGAACTCTCCGGCCGTCATAAGGAGCCCGAACCCTAGAGCCATGATGGCAAGCTCTGGGAACAGGCTCAGAATGCCACGCAGGTTCGCTGGGCTAAGGAACAGACCTCCTGACGCTATGGTGAAGTAGGCCACCAGGACAATGAGGACAACGAGCGCGACGAGCTCGGGTCGCTCCATGTAGATCTTCAGCAGACGCTTTGCGGGGCTGGTTCTGCGGCGCGGGCTGACGGCCTCGGGAGCGGGAGCGCCGTTGAGCGCCCCCGACACGTCAACCCCTCTGCGATCAGCGATAGCCATTCTTGGAGAGCTGTTCGATTGCATCGACCTGATCCGGCGTGACGACGGCACTCCCGGTGTTCACGTCGAAAGCCGCGAGCTTGTAGTTCTTGATCAGCGGCGCTTCCATCGCCGGGACGTAGCCCTGCAGATACGGCTGCTGGTCGATATGGAACTGGATGTACCCCGCCTTCATCTGTGCCAGCACATCCGGCACGAGATCGAAGCCTCCGACAATGATTTTGCCGGGTTCGATGCCGCGATCTTTGAGCACCGAGGTCACGCCGACATCCCAGAAGCCGGTATCGACGTAGGCAGTGAGATTTGGTGCTCCGGTCAGGAAGTTGCCAAAGCGATCTCCCGTCGTGCCGTAGTCGAGGCCGGCGTCGATTTCAGACCAGGTAATCTTGCGATCCGGGTGAGCCGACTGCCAGTCTTTGAATGCAGCCTCGACGCCATCCGCGCGACGCCGCGACCAGTTCTGATCCGGAGCATTCACGCCAACCAGCACCTGGATGTCCCCCGACGCTGGGAACTTGGCTGCCACCGCCTGCCCGAGTGCCTCTCCGGCCAACAGGAAGTCCTGACCTACGAAAGCCAAACGTGCATTGCCCTTGGCGCCCTCGGTATCGTCGACGTTAGAGGCAATGACTGGGATGCCGGAATCGACCGTATCCTTGATGACCGAGTCGAAGGCCTTGTTGTCGGGGATCGAGGTGATGATCAGGTCGGGGGACTGTGCCGCGGCCGATTGAATATTGGCGACCTGGCCTTGGATGTCTCCCGCCTTTGATACGAACAACATCTGGCAGTCGGCCTTGATCAGGGCACAAGCGTCATCCATGCCCTTCTTTACCGAGAGCCAGAAGGCGTTGCCGGCGTCGGAGTGGGTGACGTAGATAATTTTGAGAGGCTTGTCCTGCGCGATCGCAGACCCTCCCATGAGCAGCATTGCCGCCGCCACTCCAAGCACCGTCTTCTTGAGTCCGTACATTAGATCCTCCCTTTCTGGTTGAGGTCTTACTTGATTGCTTCAGACACCTTCCTCTTTGTGGTGAAGCGCTTATCGAGCTCTGGATGAAGATCGAGCCCGAGGCCCGGCCCCGGAGGAACGGAGATCATCCCGCCCTTGACTTGCGGGATAGCCGTGACGACCTCCGGATACCAAGTGTTGTAGAATGCCCGTACACTCTCCTGCACGAGCGCATTGGGCGCATTGAGCGACAAGTGCGTGGACGCAGTGAGCACCACGGGGCCGGTGCAGTCGTGCGGCGCGACGGGCAGGTGCCACGCTTCGGCCATCGAGGCGACCTTGCGCGCCTCTGAAATTCCCCCGCACCAGGACAGATCGAGCATCACAATGCCTGCAGCGCCCGTTTCGAGCAGGTCGCGGAAGCGCCAGCGTGTTGCCAGGGTTTCTGACGCACAGAGCGGCGCACGGGAGGCTTCGGCATACCGCTTCAGATCGCCCAGGGCGTCCATGCGGATGGGGTCCTCGTGCCAGAACGTCTGGAACTGAGCGAGTTCGCGCGCAATCTCGATGGCCGGAAGCAGCTCCCACTTAGAGTGTAGCTCGACCATGATGTCCATGCGGTCGCCAACACGCTTGCGGATCTTTTCGAACGGCTCGAGCGCAGCCTTCATGTCAGCGGGACTGATGTAGTGGCCGCCTGACTTCTCGGCCGCTACGTCGAAGGGCCAGATCTTCATGGCGGTGATCCCGCTCGCGAGCAGCTCTTCGGCGAGGTCGTCGGCGTGGTGTAGGAACGCGTCGAGGTCGGCGTAGGCGGTCCGCTTTTTGTCCAAGCCGTAGTTCGATACGATCTGGCCGCCTTCCTGCATGTAGGCGCTGCCAGCGCAGGTGTTGTAGGTGCGGATGGACTCTCGGGTGAAGCCACCGAGCAACTGAGCGAGAGGCTGACCGCTCACTTTGCCGAACAGGTCCCACAGCGCAATGTCGATCGCCGAGTTGCCGCGCATCTCGACACCGGTGGACGCAAACCCCAGATAGCCCGTCAGCGCGCGCGCGATTCCGTCGATCTGCAGCGGATCGCGACCAAGCAAGAGCGGAGCGACGGTCTCGTGGATGTAGGCCTCGACCGCTTGAGCGCCAAAAAATGTTTCGCCCAGGCCTGCGATCCCGGCGTCGGTGTGCACGCGCACCCAACAAATGTTGGCATGCTCGGCGATGCGGATCGTTTCGATCTTCTGGACTTTCACCAGCGCCCCTCCCCTCGGGCCTTAGTTGATGCCGCTTGCAAGTAGCACCTTCACCGTGTTGTCGAAGTGCGCCGCCATCTGTTGTTCTGCAGCAGCGCGGTTGCCGGCCTCGATATGCGCGGCGATCGCCTCATGACAGGTGACGTTGTCGTAGCGATCTTCGTCGCTTTCGCGCGCCAACCAACCGACGCGCCAGGTTTGACGAGTGACCACGTGGAATGAGCCCACGATCAGCGCGAACATTGGGTTGCGTGACGCCCTGGCGATTGCTTCATGGAAGGCGATGTCGTGTTCCATGACCTTATCCGTGTGGTGGAAATCGGCGCGCATCGCTGCCGCCAGTGCCTTGATCTCGCGCGCCTCCTTTTCGGTGCGTCGCAGCGCTGCGAGCCCGACCGTTCGCATCTCAATCGTACGGCGAACGTCCAGAATCTGCTGCACCGACACTTGGTCGGTCTGCACGCCATGGTCGATGACGAGAGCCAGAACCTGGTCGTCTACCGCGGAGACCCTGGGGCGCCTGCCATTGCCCACACTGATGAGGCCCAGAGCCGCCATCGAGCGGTAAGCCTCCCGTGCCACGGCCCGGGATACCCCCAACTGCTCCGCGATAGCTGACTCACTGGGCAAGGCATCGCCCACCTTCATCCCCTCGGAGCGGATCATCTGGCGCATCCCGTGGATGACTTTTTGGACGAGGGAGGTGGGGGCCTCTTCCTCGTCAGAGGCATCAACCGGCCGAAGGTAAGGATCACTGCTCAAGATCAACCTATCTGCTAGGTACTCATGGTTTCGCAGAAAGCATGCCGCAAACCTATTGTCAACGTCGCTCCATGCGGTCTATGGATTGTGAGCAGCCAGGCTGACAGGTCAAATGAACAAGCGCCGGCCCCGGAGGACCACCATCGATGAAACCCCGCTATCTCAGGCCCTACGCGATTACGATGTGGGACTTTTCCTGGCTGGAACGCCGGTGGCCGGGTGCCGGATACGAGGACTGGGACCAGGCCCTCGGTGAACTGGTCGAGCGGGGCTATAACGCTGTCCGCGTCGACGCTTTCCCGCATCTGGTCTCGTTCGGTCCGATGCGCGAATGGGACATTCTGCCAACCTGGAACCAGACCAGTTGGGGAGCCCAATCGCTCGCCCGTATTCAGGTCACTCCGGCGCTTACCGAGTTCATCGGGAAGTGCCACGCCCGCGGCGTTGGCGTCGGCCTCTCCACCTGGTGGCGGCAAGACCCCGAGGACACCCGGCTGAAGATCAAATCGGCAGGTGATCTGGCGAAAGTCTGGGTCGACACGATCGAACACATCGACAGAGCAGGCTTGCTCGACGCTATCCTCTATGTCGATTTTTCAAACGAGTTTCCGATCCCGTTCTGGACTCCATTTCTATACGGGGGAATCGAGGGCGAGGAGAAATCGCGGCGCGATCCCGACATCGTGGCGTTGATGCGCGACAGCATCGCGATCGCCAGACAGAGCTACCCGGATCTAAACTATACGTTCTCGTTTTGCACGCAGTATCGCGACTGGGCGAGCCAAGACGTCTCCATGCTCGACATCCTTGAGCCGCACATCTGGATGTCGCACCCCTCGACGAGCGATTGGAACGAGGTGGTCGGATACCACTTCGAAAAGTTCTCTCCCGAGGGCTTCGACAACATCGTCAAGCGGGGCTATCAGACCTATCGGGACAATAAGCAGAAATACGACGGCGCGCTCCTCGGCGAGGTCGACAATATTGCCGCATGGTCCCGTGCGAGCCACAAGCCGCTTGTCACCACCGAATGCTGGTCTGTGGTTGACTACAAGGACTGGCCCCTGCTCGACTGGGGTTGGATCAAAGACCTATGTGAGTTGGGTGTAACCCATGCCGCAAGGACTGGGCGCTGGGTCGGAATGGGCACCTCGAACTTCTGCGGGCCGCAATTCGTCGGGATGTGGCGCGATGTTGCCTGGCATCGCCGGCTAACCGACCTCATCAAATCCTCCGACATCGACGCTGACCTGAGAAGTTGACATGCCATCCGTACGAACCAATCGCCCTTACGCCATCACCATGTGGGAGTTCTCATGGATTGAACGCCGCTGGCCGGGCGCCGGTTACGAGAACTGGGACCAGGCCCTCGATGAACTGGTTGAACGAGGCTACAACGCTGTTCGGATTGACGCCTTTCCGCACCTGATCGCCGTCGATCCAAACCGCGTTTGGACCATTCACTCAGATGGACAGGACGGGGACTGGGGGGCGCCGGGCGAAGTCGATATTACTCACGTTGGGGAAGCGCTGGTCGAGTTCATCGGAAAGTGCAAGGGGCGAGGCGTCGCGGTAGGACTTTCAACTTGGTACAAGCGCGACAATGACAATGTCCGCATGCTGATCAAGACCGCTGAAGACCAGGCGCGCATCTGGCTCGCAACACTCAAGGTGATCGAGGATGCCGGGCTACTCGATGCCCTGCTCTACGTCGATCTCTGCAACGAATTTCCCAACGTCAAGTGGGCCCCTTACCTTTACGCCACGGACGCCACCGCACCCGACCTTTTGACGTCTGACCGCATCATTGCCTGGATGAGACAGAGTATTGCGATCCTGCGCCAGCACTACCCGCAACTCGACTACACCTTCTCTCAGTCGGATCAGTTCAACCTGTGGGAGAAGCAGGACGTGTCGATGCTCGACTTCCTCGAGCCACACATTTGGATCACCAACCCCGCGATGACCAGTTTTTATGCCGATATCGGCTATTCCTTCAAACTACGTGACTTCCAGACATTGGTGCGCAAGGCCAAGCCCTATTATCTCGAGCACAAGGCCAGCCTTGACGCCTCACTTAGCGAATGGATCGGCAAGGCGGCCAACTGGTCGCGCCACTCGGGCAGGCCGCTGATCACCACAGAGGCCTGGGCGTCCGTCATGTATCGCGATTGGCCGATGGCCGACTGGGATTGGATGATGGATGTCTGCGCCGCCGGCGTCGAGCAGGCCTCGGCCACCGGTCGCTGGACGGCGATCTGCACGTCCAACTTCTGTGGCCCGCAATACCGCGGCATGTGGCGCGAGGTCGCTTGGCACAGACGTCTCACCGATCTGATCAAAGCAGGTCCGGTCGACGTAGACCTAACCAAATGACTGCCGAGCTGATCCTAGCTTGCCACGACGTTGTGGGGGAGAGCCCCTTGTGGGTTGCGGCAGAGGCAGCGCTCTACTGGGTCGACATCGTCGGCAGCCGGATCCACCGGTTCGAGCCGAGTTCGGGCCGCCATGATCTATGGGCGACACCCGAATATCCGACGTCGATCGGCCTTCGCGCCGATGGCGGCTTCATCGTGGGCCTTCGGAACCGAGTGGTGCTCTGGGTGCCGGATGGCCCCTTCGAGACCTTCGCCGTTCCCGAACCTGGCAATGTTGGCAATCGCCTCAACGAGGGCATGGTCGCGCCTGATGGATCGTTCTGGGTCGGCACGATGGCGGAAAACATCGGCCCGGACGGCGCACCGCAGAAGATGACCGGCACCACTGGCCGGCTCTATCGCATCGCCGCCGATGGCCTCGTCACCACTCTCACCGAGGACCGTTTCGGCATCACGAACACGATGGTTTGGACAGATGACGGTCACTTCGTCACCGCCGACACGATGCGTAACGCACTCTATGTCTACGACTTTTCGCCAACGGCTCTGACCGGTCGTCGGAAACTCGAGGTGATGATCGAGCGTGGACTACCCGACGGGTCAACCCGTAACGCCGAAGGTGTGATATTCAACGCCAGAGTTGGCGGCGGCAGCGCGATAGCCCGGATTGATGGCCGGGACGTCAGCTTCCTGGAGCTTGCTTGCCGCTCTCCGACAAGCTGCGTCTTTGGGGGACCCGACTTGACGACATTGTTCATCACTTCGGCGACGTTTGGGATCTCTCCAGGTGACATTGGCGACAATCGCGCGGAGGGAGGGCTCATGGCGGTAAGCGGCCTTTCTA
>JBQCIY010000100.1:0-22229 GCA_051953275.1 Devosia sp.
CTCGAAGATCGGGCGGCTGACGACGAGGCCTTCGGAGCGGCGCTCCCTGGGCACATAGGCGACGCCGTTGCGCCAGGCCTGGCCGGGGACGCCGAAGATGCGGTGCATGAGTTCGGTCTGGCCCATGCCGGAGAGGCCGGCGATGCCGAGGATTTCGCCGGCGCGTACGGCGAGGCCGTGGCCGGCGAAGACGATCTCGTCGGTGGGCGCGGCGGTTTGGGGCGGATAGGCCTCGGCTATCCTGCGGCCGATCATGAGCGCCACGAGATCGTCATGGGTGATGTCGGCGAGGCTGCCGCTATCGACGGCGTTGCCGTCGCGCAGCACGGTCGCCCGATCGCAGAGCCGCATCACCTCGTCGATGCGGTGCGAGACGTAGAGCACCGAATTGCCCGCCCTGCGAATTTCCCGCAGCACGGCAAACAGTCGCTCGGCTTCCTCGCGGCTCAGAGCTGCCGTTGGCTCGTCCATGACGTAGAGACGCGCCGGAGTGCCGCCCTGGGCGAGGAAGGCGGCCGAGATTTTCACCAGCATGCGGTCGCCCATGGCGAGACTCGCCATTTTGGCGCGGGGGTCGATATGGGTGATGCCGAGGGTTTCGAGCGCCTCGACGGCCATCGCATTGAGGCGCGACCAGTCGACAAGGACACCGGCGCGGCGCGGATAGGTGGCGCCCATCGCGATGTTTTCGGCGACCGACAGGGTCGGCACGACGTTCAGCTCCTGGTGGATGAAGCGCAGGCCGAGCTGCCGCGCCGTCGCGGGACTGTCGATGACGACCGGCCGGCCGTCGATGCGGATATCGGCGGTATCGGGCGCGACGACGCCGGCGATGATCCTGATGAGGGTGGACTTGCCCGCGCCGTTTTCGCCCATGAGCGCGTGAATCTCGCCCGCCTCTACGTGGAGCGTCACGCCACGCAGCACCGGCACGCCGGCATAGGCCTTTGAGACATTTTCGAGGGCAAGCAGGGGCATGGAGGAAGCCGACTGGTTCAATGATCGACGCCCGAGCTCTTGCCGTTCGGATATGCCTCCCTCCCCTCGAGGGGAGGGTGGCGGCAACCGGGTGGGGGTTGCCGCACACGCGGCGCTTGTGGAACGAACCCCCACCTCCAACCCCTCCCCTCAAGGGGGAGGGGAGCCCGATCCGAACCGCCGGTTCGCGCAAGCTGGAATCCGCCTGAGCGGTAAAGATCAGCTCTTGGCGTTGGCGGCGGTGATCAGCTTGGTCGGCACGTAGATGACATGCTGCCTGATGGTGTTGCCGTCGAGAACCTCGGCCACCGCATTGGCGGTCGCGGTGCCGATGCCGGTGAAATCCTGCGCCACGGACGCTTCGAAATTGCCGCCCTTGGCGATCTCGTCGCGGGCCTGCGGATTGGCGTCCATGCCGGTGATGACGATGCCCTCGTTCTGCCGTCCGGCCGCCTGGATGGCCTGCAGCACGCCGAGTGCCGGCTGGTCCCAGGCGCACCAGACGGCGCTGATCGAGCCCGGCTTCGGGTTGGCGGTCAGGATAGCATCCATCTTGGCGCGGCTGTCGGCGATACCGCCGTCGGAGACGTCGGGCGTCACCTTCTGCAGTATCTTGATGTCCGGATAATTGCCGAAGACGGCGCTGGCGACGACGCCGCGCACCTGCACCGGCGGGAAGGCGTCGAACACGAACATCACGACGTTGCCCTTGCCGCCGATGCGGTCGGCGACATAGCTCGAGGTCTCGGCGGCCATGGCATAGCCGTTCGAGGTCACGTTGGTGACAAGCAGCGGATCGGCGCCCGCATCCATGCCGATCACCGGAATGTTGGCGTCTTTCGCGGCCTGCAACCCGGCTGTGATCTGCGACGGATCGACATTGACGACGATGGCGTCGACCTTCTGTGTCACCATGTCCTGGATACGCGAGATGACCGCGGCGACGTCGTTTTGCGTATCGATGACATTGACGTCCCAGCCCTTCTGCTTGGCGACATCCTGGAACGCCTCGACATAGGCCTGCGTACCCGGCTGCGCCATATAGGGCGTGATCACCGCCACCTTGGCGGCGAGGGCCGAGCCGGCGAGCGACGCGGCGGCGACGGCAGTGGCCGCGAACACTACGCGGCGAATGGATCTATTGAGCATGGTCGGAAGCCCTCTTGATGACTCGCGCGATTGTTTTCCTTGCGCTTCAAGGCACTATAAGGGAGGCAGCCCGCTGCTGCTACGGGCATTCGGAGGAGTTGAGTGCGTCCCACGTTGATCGGCATCGACGTCGGCACGACCGCGGTGAAGGCCGTGCTCGTCGACCTCGACGGCAGCCGCCTCGCCGAATATTCCCGGCCGCATCGGATGTACCGGCCTGAGGCCGGGGCGGCGGAGCAGGATCCCGCCGACTGGATACGGAGCATCCTCGATGCGTTGGGCGGCTTCGCTGCCGAGCACGATATGCGCGGCCTCGCCGGCATCGGGATCTGCTCGCAGGTCAACACCCATGTTTTCGTCGGTGCCGATGGCGCTCCGGTGCGCCGCGCCATCACCTGGCAGGACGGGCGCGCGGCTCAGGACGCAGCGACGATCGACCGTAAGGTCTCGGCGGCGCAGAAGCTCGACTGGTTCGGCGGCCCGGTACCGATCGATGCGAGCCACGCGCTGTCGCGCATTGCCTTCGTCGCGCGCACCGACCCTGAAGCATTCGCCCGCACGCGATATGTGCTGCTGCCGAAGGACTATTGCGTGATGCAGCTCACCGGCGCGGTGGGCTCCGACCCGATCGCGGCGGTGGGGCTCGTGAGCGACGCGGGCTACGTCGCGCCGCTGCTGGCGCTCGTGCCGCGTGCTGCCGAGCTGCTGCCGCCGTTGCATGGCTTCACCCACGTCGCCGGCCGCATTGGGGCCGGGCTGCCGTGCGCCGGCGTGCCGGTGGTCGTCGGGGCGATGGACGCCTGGGGCGGCATGTTCGGGCTCGGTGTCAGCCGCGATGGCGAGGCCATGCTGCAAAGCGGCACCAGCGAGATTCCCGGGATCGTCAGCAGCCAGGTACATCCGACGGCCGGCGTGGTGCTGTTTCCGGCGTACGAAGGCATCCGCATGCATGCAGCGCCGACGCAATCGGGCGGCGCGGCGCTGCAGTGGTTCGCCAATATCCTCGGCAAGTCGCCGGCACAACTGTCGGCCCTCGTGGGCGCGACCGAGCCATCCGAGGTGACGCCGCTATTCCTGCCGCACCTGCAGGGCGAACGCGCTCCGATCTGGGATGGCGACACGCGCGGCGTTTTCGCCCGACTCGACGGACGCGCCGACGCTGCGTCGATGACGCGGGCGGTGATGGAGGGTGTGGCCTTCTCGGTGCGCTGGGCCTTCGAGGCGCTCGAAAGCTCCACCGGCCTGCGGCCCGAGGTCGTGAATATCGGCGGCGGCGGCTCGCGCTCGGACGTATGGACGCAGATCAAGGCGGACGTGCTCGGCCTTCCGTTGCGGCGAGCCGCGATCGCCGACAGCGCGGCGATGGGCGCGGCGCTCCTCGCCGGCGTCGGCGCCGGCGTGGTCGGCTCGGTGGAGGATGCAGTGCAAAGGCTCGTCCGGTTCGACCGGACTTTCGAGCCGCGCGGCGAATATCGCGCTCTGTACGCCGATCGGTTGGGCAGGTTCAAAGAGCTCTACACGACGCTCATCCCGTTCAACGCGTCCTACAGCGAAGCGTTCGCCTAGGAGCTTGCGGCGAGCGCGCGCCGTGCATAGCGCCGGGCCAGCGAGGCGCACACCATCAGCTGGATCTGGTGGAACAGCATCAGTGGCAGCACGATCAGGCTCACCGCCTGTCCGGCAAACAGGATGTTGGCCATCGGGATGCCCGAGGCCATACTCTTTTTGGAGCCGCAGAAGACGATGGCGATTTCGTCCTCCTTGCTGAAGCGCAGGAGGCGACTGACCACCGTGGTCACCGTCAGACCGATTGCAAGCATCAGGATGTCGAGGCCGATCACCAGCGCGAGGCTTTGGAGGCTGATCGCCGACCAGACGCCCGCCACCATACCTTCGCTGAACGCCGCATAGACGATCAGCAGGATCGACCCACGGTCGACGATCTGCGTAATCGTGCGATGCGCTGTGATCCACTTGCCGATGAACGGCCGCGCGAGTTGCCCCAGCGCGAAGGGCAGGAGCAGTTGCAGGGCAATGTCTTCAAGCGCCGACAGCGAGAAGCCGCCGGACTTGCTGCTGATCAACAGCGCCACCAGAGCCGGCGTCACCACGATCCCGGCAAGGTTCGAGATCGAGGCGGAGCAGAGCGCGGCGGGCACGTTGCCGTGCGCGATCGAGGTGAAGGCAATCGACGATTGCACCGTCGAGGGCAGCACCGCGACGAATAGCAGGCCGAGCGCCAGCGTCTCGCCGAGCCAGGGCCGGAAGATCGCAACGAGGATGAACCCGACGATCGGAAACACCGCGAACGTCGAGAGGAACACCAGTCCCTGCAGACGCCAGTGCATGATGCCGGCGAGGATCGCCTGCGGCGCCAGCCGCGCGCCGTAGAGGAAGAACAGCAGGGCGACCGCGCCATAGGTGACATAGCCCATCACGGTGGCGCCGGTCCCGCGCGCCGGAATGATCGCTGCAACACCCACCGTCGCGAGGAGGGCGACGAGGTACCAGTCGATCGGCAGGCGCTGCTTTGACTTTGCGTCGGTCACGGAAGGGCCTTGGAGGGAAGGCGCTCAATAGCGCGCGTGTCGGCCAGACGCCAGTGCCGGCTGGTTATATCGGCAGGGCCCGCGAATACTTGACCTGCGCCAGAGAGAAGCTGGACTCGATCGAGCCGACGCCCTCCACCCGCGTCAGCTTCTCGCGCAGAAAGATCTCGTAGGCAGCAAGGTCGGCGCAGACGACGCGCAACAGATAGTCGAACTGCCCCGTCATCAGGTAGCACTCCATCACCTCCGGCCACTCGGCAATGGCCTCACCGAAGCGGTCGAGTTCGTCGGAACGCTGCCGTTCGAGCTTGATCGAGACGAACACCGAGACCGGCAGCCCCACCGATTTCTGGTCGATGGTGACACTGTAGGCCGTGATGATCCCGGCCTCTTCCATGTGGCGGATCCGGCGCAGGCAGGGCGAGGCGGAGAGCCCGACCCGATCGGCGATGGCCTGCACCGTCATGCGGCCGTCCGCCTGCATCGCCTTGAGGATGCGGCGGTCGACTTCGTCCAATGCCGCCTTGGCAGATTCTGCGGATTTTTTGGCTTGTTTAGACGCAATCTTGCGTACTTTCGCTTTCATGGGGCCAAAATAGGCGAAATTCACCAGCCGTTCCAGCGCACTGTAGCTCTGTCGCAGGAGTAGAGTCCGCTATGCACGGTGGCCTTGGTTCGACCGATCGGATTGCGTTGCTCGACGAGCTGACGCGCAAGACGCTCTGGCTGTCGAACTGGATGATCCATCACGCCAATCATATCCGGCCCAACGTGGACGGCGTGAAGGTGGGGGGACACCAGGCCTCGTCCGCCTCGATGGCGGCGATCATGTCGGTGCTGTATTTCGCCATACTGCGCCCTCAGGACCGCGTCGCGGTGAAACCGCACGCCGCGCCGGTTTACCACGCCATCCAATATCTGTTCGGCAAGCAAAGCCTCGACAAGCTCGAGAACTTTCGCGGCTTCGGCGGGGCGCAGTCGTATCCGTCGCGCACCAAGGACAGTGACGACGTCGACATCTCGACCGGCTCGGTCGGCCTCGGCGTCGCCTTCACCGCCTTCGCCTCGATCATGCAGGACTATGTCCGCGCCAAGCACTGGGCCCGCAAGGACATCCCCGAGGGTCGCATGGTGGCGCTGGTCGGCGACGCCGAGCTCGACGAAGGCAACGTCTACGAGTGTCTGCTCGAAGGTTGGAAGCACAACCTCCGCAACACCTGGTGGATCATCGACTACAACCGCCAGAGCCTGGACGGCGTGGTGCGCGAAGGCCTTTACGAGCGCATCGAGGCGATCTTTCGCGCCTTCAACTGGAACGTCGTCACACTAAAATACGGTGTGCTGCAGCGCGCCGCCTTTGCCGAACCCGGCGGCGATCGACTCAAGGCCTGGATCGATGCGTGCCCGAACGACCTCTATTCAGCGCTGATGTTCCGCGGCGGCGCGGCTTGGCGCGAGCGGCTCGAAGACGAGATCGGCGACCAGGGCAAGGTCAGCGCGCTGCTCAGGCGCCGCAGCGACGCCGAGCTTGCCGAACTGATGGCCAATCTCGGGGGCCATTGCACGCAGACGCTGCTCGAGCAGTTCGAGGTGCTGACCGGCGACCAGCCGACGGCCATCATCGCCTATACCGTCAAGGGCTGGGGCACGCCGCTCGCCGGGCACAAGGACAATCACGCCGGCCAAATGACCGAGGCGCAGATCGATGCGTTGCGGACCAGCATGAAGGTGCGCCCCGGCCACGAGTGGGAGCCGTTCGAGGGGCTGAGCGCGTCGCCGAAAGAGTTGCAGGTCTTCCTCGACGATGCGCCGTTCAACACCCGGGCCTCGCGCCGATTGACCTCGAAGCGGGCCGAAGGCATTGGCCCGATTCCGCTCGACGCGGCGACCACCTCGACCCAGACCGCCTTCGGCAGGATCCTAGACGCCATCGCCAAGACCGACAGCCCGCTGGCGTCGCGCATCGTCACGACGTCGCCCGACGTGACGGTCTCGACCAATCTCGGGACCTGGGTGAACCGGCGGCATCTGTTCGCCAACCGCGAGTTGGCGGACGTGTTCCAGAAGGAACGCATCCCGAGCGCGCAGAAGTGGCAATTCTCACCCGAAGGCCAGCATATCGAGCTCGGTATCGCCGAGATGAACCTGATGCTCCTGCTCGGCGCCGCGGGGCTCAGCCATTCGCTGTTCGGCGAACGGCTGATCCCCATCGGTACGCTCTACGATCCCTTTATCGCGCGTGGCCTCGATGCGCTGAACTACGCCTGCTACCAGAACGCGCGCTTCCTCCTCGTTGGTACGCCGTCGGGCGTGTCGCTGGCCGGGGAGGGCGGGGCGCACCAGTCGATCGCCAGCCCGCTGATCGGCATGGCGCAGGACGGCCTCGCCGCGTTCGAGCCGGCGTTCGCCGACGAGCTCGCGATCATCATGGACTGGGCCTTCGACTATATGCAGCGCGACGGCGAGGCGCGACCCGACCTTGCCGGCTGGCCACGCGATATCGCCGGCGGTTCGGTCTACCTGCGTCTGTCGACCCGGCCGATCGAGCAGGTGCCCCGCAAGGCCGATGCGGCGCTCGCCGATGGCATCATCCGCGGCGGCTACTGGCTGCGGCCGCCCGATCCGAGCTGCGAGGTCGTCATCGCCTATCAGGGCGTGCTCGCGAGCGAGGCCATCGAGGCTGCCGGCCGGTTGGGCGGCGACAAACGCAGCGTCGCAGTACTGGCGGTCACTTCCGCCGATCGCCTCAATGCCGGCTGGCATGCCGCGCAGCGCGCCTGCATGCAGGGCGACGACGGCGCGACCTGCCACATCGAGGACCTGTTGCGCGACGTTCCGGATCGTGCCGCGCTGGTCACCGCCATCGACGGCCATCCGGCGACCCTCGGCTGGCTCGGCAGCGTCTTCGGTCATCGCGCCATCACGCTCGGCGTCGAGCATTTCGGCCAGACCGGGACGGTGCGCGACCTTTATGCCCACTACGGCATCGACGCCGCGGCGATCACGCGGGCCGCCCAGCGCTTCCTCGGGGGGCGCAAATGATGCTTGCGCGCCGGCCCGCGCGTATGAAGATTTCCTCGCGCTCTGCACAATCCGGCGATTGTCGCGGTGCGCTGCTTGTCAACGTTGGCAGAGTTTGTCAGACATATGTCATCGGGCCGCCGCCGGGGAAACGGACGGCCGATAACAAGGGAGAGAGACGCAATGAATGCGCTGCTTAAAATAGCCGGCGCAGCTGTCCTGGCCGCGGCGTTGACCGCACCAGTCGCTGCTCTGGCACAGACCACGGTGACCGGTCCGGGCGGCACCACCAGTGGCACCTACATGGACTACATGAAGACCGTGTACGATCGCGCCGGTGCACCCGAGATCACCTCGCTGCCGCTGACCGAGTTCGACGCCGACTTCAAGCTCAACCCCATGGGCGCCGCGAGCTGGACGCAGTCGGCCGACGGCCTCACCTGGACCTTCAAGCTGCAGCCGAACCTGGTGTGGAGCGACGGCGTGCCGCTGACCGCTGAGGACTACGTTTTCGCACTGCAGCGCGCCGCCAAGGAAGGTTACGACTTCAACTGGTACTGGGCCTTCGCCGGCGGCATCAAGGGCTGGGGCGATGTGACCGGCGACAAGCATGCCGATCCCTCGACACTGGGCATCAAGGCCGTGGATGACACCACGCTGCAGGTGACCACCGATACGCCGAAGTCCTATTTCCCGGGTGTTGCCAGCCTCTGGTACCCGGTGCCCAAGCACGTCGTCGACAAGCTCGGCGATGACTACGCGCTCAACGTCAATACGCTGGTCGCCTCGGGCCCCTTCATGGTCAAGGACTGGGAAAAGTCCAACAACAACATGACCTATGTGAAGAACCCCAAGTACAACGGCCCGTGGCCGGCCCAGATCGACCAGCTGGTGCTCGACAACCAGATGGGCGCCCCGGAAGTGGGCTTCCCGGCCTTCATGTCGGGTGAGGCGGACTGGACCTACCTCAACACCGGACAGGTGCCGGTGGTGCAGCAGCAGTTCCCCGATGCCATCCGCAAGAACGCCGTTTTTGCTGTGTACTACCTGGCGTTCGACGTCACCAAGCCGCCGTTCGACAACCTCGACGTGCGCAAGGCCTTCCAGGCGGCGATCAACCGCGACGAGCTGACCTCGACGGTGCTCAAGGACACCGCCGTGCCGGCCAAGTCGATCCTGGCGCCCTCCTATCCGGGCTTCCAGCAGAAGATCGCCGATGAGGCCAAGTTCGATCCCAAGCTCGCGCAGGATGAGATGGCCAAGGCCGGCTATCCGGGCGGCAAGGGCTTCCCGCCGATCGAGATCTGGTACCGCGAGCAGGGCGGCTACAACGCAGCCATCGCGGCCCCGATGCTCCAGTATCTGCAGGCCCAGTTCAAGCAGATCCTCGGGATCGACATGGGTATCAAGTCGATGCCGACCAAGGACTGGACGCAGGCCCTCAAGGACCAGAGCAACAACCTGTTCCTCGCGCCCTACGAGTATGACTATCTCGACCCGTCGAACTTCTACGACCTGTTCAAGACCGGCGGCCGTCACCACTACGCGTACCCGGACTACGACGCCGCCGTGAACGCCGGCGACGCCGAAGCCGACTGGAACAAGCGCCTCGAGGACTACGCCAAGGCCGAGCAGATCCTGATCGACCAGGCGCCGTTGGTGCCGCTCGTTCACCCGGTGACCATCGCCGCGGTCAGCGACAAGCTCAAGGGGCCTGGCGTCACGCCCAACAGCCAGGGCTTTACCCCGCTCGATCGTCTGGCCGGGTATCTCTACACCCACATCACCAAGACGCCGTAAGGCTGAACCGCGGGCGCCCCACTGCGGCGCCCGCCACTTTTTCCTCAAGGACAGAGTAACGGATGCGGCTGGTCGAGATCGACGACCTGCATGTGAGCTTCAGCCAGCATGAAGGTCTCGTGCAGGCGGTACGCGGCGTGAGTTTCCACCTCGAGCGCGGCGAGAGCCTCGGCATCGTCGGCGAATCCGGCTCCGGCAAATCCGTGACCTGCGCGGCGCTCCTGCGCCTGCTGCGTGAACCGCCGGCGAAGATCACCGCGAAGAAGATGCAGCTCGGCGGCACCGACATGCTCACCGCATCGAGCCGGCAGATTTCCGCTGTTCGTGGCCGTGTGGCTGCAATGGTGTTCCAGGACCCGATGACCTCGCTCGATCCGGTGTTCTCCATCGGCCACCAGCTCGCCGAAACCATCATCGTCCATCGCAAAGTCAGCAAGGCCGAGGCGCTCGCCCAGGCCGCCGCCGCCTTGCGCCGGGTCGAGATCAAGAATGCCGACGACGTGCTGCGCTACTACCCGCACCAGCTTTCAGGCGGCATGCTGCAGCGCGTGATGATCGCCATGGCGCTGAGCTGCGAGCCCGACGTCCTCATTGCCGACGAGCCGACTACGGCGCTCGACGTCACCATCCAGGCGCAGATCCTGCAGCTCATCAAAGACATCCAGGCAGAGACGGGCATGGGCCTGATCATGATCACCCACGATCTTGGCGTCATCGCCGAGACGGTTGACCGCGTGGTTGTCATGTATGGCGGCAAGGTGATGGAGACCGGACCGGTGCAGCAGATCTTTTCGGCGCCGCTCCACCCCTACACACGCGCGCTGCTCAATTCGATCCCGGGCCAGGTGGCCGGCAAACGCCGGCTGACCGAGATTCCCGGGTCGTCGCCCAATCCGGTCCGGCCGCCGGGCGGCTGCCCGTTCCATCCGCGCTGCCCGATGGCAGTCGTCGCCTGCCACCAGGTGGTCCCGCCGCTGGAGACCAAGGTGCCCGGCCGCGACGCGGCCTGTATCCGGGTCGAATCCGAGCTGGTACCGGCATGAGCGACACACCCGCGCTCGAGCTCAAGCAGATCACCAAGCGCTTCGGCGATTTCGTCGCGGTCAACCGAGTCAATCTCGCGGTGCCGCGCAATCAGGTTGTGGCGCTGGTGGGCGAGTCCGGTTCGGGCAAGACCACCACCGGACTGCTGGCACTGCGGCTCATCCCGCACGATGGTGGGCAGGTGCTGCTCGACGGTGAGGACATTTCCCGGCTCTCCCAGAGGGAGATGAAAGCTTATCGCCGCCGCCTGCAGGTGGTGTTCCAGGACAGCTATTCCTCGCTCGATCCGATGATGACGCTGGGCGAGATTGTCGCCGAGCCGCTCGGTATCCACGGCGTGGGCACGCCGGCGGAGCGTCGCGAGACGGCACGGGGCTGGCTCGAAAAGGTCGGACTCGACGGCAGCTATGCCAATCGCTATCCGCACGAGCTCTCGGGCGGGCAGCGCCAGCGCGTCTCGGTCGCGCGCGCCCTGATCCTCGGCGCCTCGGTGCTGGTCGCCGACGAGCCGACCTCGGCGCTCGACGTGTCGGTCAAGGCACAGATCGTCAACCTGCTGCAGGGGCTGCAGGCGGACATGGGGTTGTCGATGCTGTTCATCAGCCACGACCTTTCGGTCGTCCGCTCACTGGCCGACGAAGTCGTGGTGATGCTGCGCGGTCGGGTCGTCGAGCGCGCACCGACGGACCGGATCTTCTCCAATGCGCGCCATCCGTACACTCAGTCGCTGCTCGACGCCGTGCCGGTGATCGACCCGGCGGCGCGGCGCCGCCGGACGTTCCTGAGCGCCGAGGAGATCGCGGCCCGTACGCCGCGCGTCGCGCCGTCCGACCTCGTCGCCGAGCCGCTCAGCGATACGGCCGATCCGCAACTCGTCGCGCTTGCCGGAAGCCATTTCGTCGAAGCCATCGTCGCTGAGAGGGCCACGCCATGACCGGGTTCATCATCCGCCGCGTCATTTCGATGGCGGTCACCTTCATCGTCGTTTCGATCGTCATCTTCCTGATGATGCACTCCATTCCCGGAGGCCCGTTCGACGGCTACGAGATGCCGCTCCCCGACAACATCAAGGCCAAGCTGATGGCGACACTGGGTCTCGATAAGCCGCTGTGGGAGCAGTATCTGCGCTATATGTGGGGCGCGCTGCATCTTGATTTTGGCGTGCCGTTCCAGAGTCCGGGCGACACGGTGATCGGCCTCGTCGCCCATGCCTGGCTGCCAAGCGTCACGCTTGGTGGGCTCGGCATCCTCTTCGGCGCGCCGATCGGCATCCTGCTCGGCATGGCGGCTGCATTGCGCCGCAACACCTGGGTCGACTACCTCGCTTCGGCGGTCGCGACCCTCGGGCTCACCATTCCGGTCTTCATCATCTCGACCGGCCTGATCCTCGTCTTCGCCGTGTGGCTCAAATGGACGCCGGCCAGC
This sequence comes from Devosia sp., assembly GCA_051953275.1. GTDB lineage: Bacteria > Pseudomonadota > Alphaproteobacteria > Rhizobiales > Devosiaceae > Devosia_A. The sequence continues at coordinate 11,967 of JBQCIY010000100.1, forward strand.
GGGTGGGGCGAGCCGAAACGCTGGATCTTGCCGATCATGGCCTACGGTGCCGTGCCGCTCGCGACCTATGCGCGCTATGCCCGCGCCACCATGCTCGACGCGCTCAACAAGCCGTTCGTGTCGGTGCTGCGGGCCAAAGGGCTGAGCGAGCGCCGCATCATCTTCCAGCACGTGCTGCGCAACGCCGCGATCCCGATGGTCACCATCTTTCCAGCGATGTTCGTCGGCATCGCCACCGGCTCGATCTTCGTCGAAGCGATGTTCCGCGTGCCGGGACTCGGAGCGTACTTTGTTTCGTCCATCGACAAGCGAGACTATCCGCTCGAGATGGCGCTGATGCTGTTGATCAGCGCGCTCTACAGCATCTCGTATCTCCTCGCCGACATCCTCTATGCCGTGTTGAACCCGCGCATCCGGATTGAGGGGCGCGCGCGATGACCGAGCTCACCACCAGCACCACCGCGCCGGCGCCCCTGGCCAAGCCCGAGGGCGTGCGCCAGCGCAGTCCGCTCTACTTCGCCTGGCGGCGTTTCACCGCCAACAAGGCGGCCGTCGGCGCCGGCATCATCCTGCTCATCATCATCCTGATGGCGATTTTTGCGCCGGTGATCACCACCACCGGCCCCAACGACCAGGACTTCCTCACCAACGCCTTGAACTTTCCATCGGCGGCTCACTGGTTCGGCGTCGACAACCTCGGGCGCGATTTCTTTACCCGCATCGTCTACGGCGCGCGCGTCTCGCTCGGCATCGGTTTTTCGGCTGCAGTGTTCAGCCTGATCGTCGGTCTGCCGCTCGGCGCGCTCGCGGGGTACCTTGGGGGCCGGTTCGACTGGGTGGTGATGCGTATCATCGAGCTCTTCTCGGTGGTGCCGCCGCTACTCGCCGCGCTGCTGCTTGCGACAGTCACCCGCGGCGGCGTCTGGGCCATCATCCTCATCGCCGGTATCTTCGGCTGGAAGGACGTGTGCCTCTTGGTTCGCGCCCAGGTGAAGTCGTTCCGCGAGAAGGAATTCATCATGGCGGCGCAGGCGCTGGGTGCTTCGCCCTGGCACATCGTCTGGCGCCACCTCATTCCCAATTCCGTGTCGCCGATCATCGTCGGCTTCGTGCTCGCCATCCCGCTCGCGATGATGCTCGAAGCCTCGCTGAGCTTCCTTGGCATCGGTGTACAGCCGCCCACGCCGAGCTGGGGCCAGATGATCAATGTCGGCATGAACTTCATGTTCTACTACTGGCACATGGCGGTGTTCCCCACCGCCGCGCTCGCCGTGACCATTCTCGCGGCCTCGCTGCTCGGCGACGGGCTTCGCGACGCCCTCGATCCCACACTGAAAGGCCGTTGATCTTGAGCACCAACCTTGCCCAGCAATTCCTGCTCGATCCGGAGGTGACGTTTCTCAATCACGGCTCGTTCGGCGCGTGCCCACGTCCTGTCTTCGAAGACTACCAGCGTTGGCAACTCAAGCTCGAGCGGCAGCCGGTCGAGTTCCTCGATTCCCGCCGCGGGTTGAAGACCAACCTGCTCGCCGCCCGCGAGGCGCTGGCGAAGGAACTGCACACCTCGGCCGAAAACATCGCGCAGGTCTCGAACGCGACGACCGGCCTCAACGTCGTCATCCAGTCGCTGCCGCTCAAGCCGGGTGACGAGATCCTCACCACCAACCACGAATACAACGCGCTCGAAAAGACCTGGGCCTATGTGAGCCGCAAGACCGGAGCCAAGGTCGTGGTCGTTACCGTGCCGCTGCCGCTGACCAGTGCGCAGCAGTTCCACGACGCGGTCGCGGCGGGGTTCACCGATCGCACGAAGGTCCTGTTCCTCAGCCACATCACCTCCCCGACGGCGCTGCTGTTTCCGGTCGAGAGCCTGATCGCCGAGGCGCGCAAGCGCGGCGTTTGGAGCGTCATCGACGGCGCGCACACACCGGGCCATATTCCGCTCGACCTCGAAAAGATCGGCGCCGACTTCTACTCGGGCAACTGCCACAAATGGCTGATGTCGCCCAAGGGCTCCGCCTTCGTCTATTGCCGGCCGGAATGGCAGTCGCTGATCGACCCGCTGGTGATCAGCCACGGCTGGACTGCCGATAACAAGGACCCCGGGGTGCGCGGCCCGTTCGGCAATTCGGCCTTCGTGGACGAAGTTGAAATGCAGGGCACGCGCGATCCGTCGGCCTGGCTGGCCGTACCGGCCGCGCTCGAGTTCCGCCGCCAGAACGACTGGTGGGCCGTCAGTCGCGAGTGCAATCGCCTCGCACAGGAGACCGCGGCGCGGATGCGCGACCTCACCGGCCTGCCCGCCATTTCTTCGCCCGAGTTCTGCGCGCCGCAGATGGTATCCATGCCGATCCCGCCCTGCGACACGCAGGCGATTCACGACGCCCTGATCCGCGACTACAACATCGAAATCCCGGTCATCGCCTGGCAGGGCCAGCACTTCGTCCGCCTGTCGTGCCAGGGCTACAACACCCGCCGGCAGATGGATCTGCTGGTCGATGCCCTCAGCGATCTGCTAGGGCTCCGCGCCCAGAAACGGAAGACCGGCCAGGCCTGATGGACAACCTCCTGATCGAGCGCGACCGCCGCGATGCCCTCGACTATCTCGAGCGCATCGACACCACCACGCGCGGCGTCGCGGTGCTCGATGCGCTCGCCGACATGGTCGAGCGGGCGGGGCTGGGGATCGGCGACCGGCTGCCGACCGAGCTGACCTTGGCCGAGCGCCTGGGCGTTGGCCGCTCGACGATTCGCGAAGCGCTGAACCGCTGGGAGGGACTTGGCCTCATCAAGCGCAAGCGCGGCGCCGGGACTTTCCTCGCGGCCCGCATCCCGTCGTCGAAAGGCGGCGCGCCGACCATGACCCGGCTCGAGGGGGAGGCGCTGCTGCGGCTGCTCGAGGTGCGCCGCGCGCTCGAGACCGAGGTGGTCCGCAAGGCGGCAGTCAACGCGCGGCCCAAGCAGCGCGAAGAAATCTCCCGGCTCTGCGATGCGGTGCTCACCGAGGTTTATGCCAATCGCCCGTGGCGGCCGGCCGACGCCGCCTTCCACGGCGCCATCTACGAAGCGTCGGGCAACCCGATGTTCGGTCAGATCATCGCGACACTCGTTTTTGCCTTCGAGCGGTCCAAGGAATCGCCCTTCGGCCGCGACGAGTTCGGCATGGACTCGTGGCCACCGCACCGGGTGCTGGCCGACGCGATCCTAGCGGCCGATCCGGACGCCGCCGTCGCCGCCATCACGACGATCCTCGACGCCGTCGAGGGCGAAGTCCGCCGGATCATCAGCTCGGGCTCACCCGTTTGACCGTCGTCCCGATGGCAACTGCCTGCCTGAACCGATCCTGACAGCCGGCCTCAAGGCCAATTCAGCCCGCCCTCACTACACAGCCGCCCGACGCCGCGAAAGCGGCCCGGGAGGGTGGGGCCATCCGGCCGCCAATCTCCCTCAGAGAAGGAGATTGAGACATGATGATGAAACACGTGTTCGCCGCTGCAACGACGGCGGTTGTCCTTGGCCTTGTTTTTCCCATGACGATGCCTCTGACCGCTTCTGCGGCAACCACAAATCCGAGCGGCAGTGCAAGTGGCAGCCCGTCGAGCAACCCCAGCACCCCGCCGGACAATCCGGGTACCCCCAATGGCGGACCGGCCGGTGGTCCGGACCTGCCGCCGCCACCTCCGGAACAGCAGATTTCGCAGCTCGAGCAGGTCTGTAACGCCGCTCTCAACAAGCTGGCCAAGGTTCCACCGAAGCTGGTTGTCGCTTTCGCTAATGAGGCCGGCGTCTCGGTCGTTCCGGTGTGCAATTCGGGCCTCGGCCACAAGGCCAAGATCGACAACAGCCAGGCGCTGCCGCTGCAGCATGCCATCGCCGGCAACGCCGCACTGATGGCCGCGCTGCAGGCCCACGGCTTCCACGCCGAAGACGTGGTCGGTGTGGTTCTCGTCGAGGGCGTCGCGACCCTTTACGTCCATCGGGGCGCTGCCTGACACGTCCGATGAGGCGACTCCCTCGGGAGCCGCTTCATCCTCGCCGACGGCCCCAGTATCGGCCGCCGCTTGTGCGCCGGCAGCGCAGTGTGTAGGCAGGCCTCCAGTCGAGCGCCTGTCATGAAATTCCTGATCACCGGCACGGCCGGATTCATCGGCTTCCATCTGGCCTCCCGCCTGCTGCGCGAGGGTCATGAGGTGCTGGGTTTCGACGCGCTGACGGACTATTACGATGTCCGCCTCAAGCGCGCGCGGCACGCCGTGCTGTCCGAACACCCGGGCTTCCGCGCGATCGTCGGGAATCTCGAAGACGCCGATCTGGTCGGGACAACGCTCGCCGGAGCAAAGCCCGACATCCTGCTCCATCTCGCGGCCCAAGCCGGTGTCCGCTATTCCCTGGAACATCCCGAAACCTACCTCGCGAGCAACACGATCGGCACCTTCAACCTGCTCGAGGCGCTGCGCACGACGCCTGTCCGTCATGCAATCCTGGCGTCGAGCAGCTCGGTCTATGGCGGCACTCCCGCCAGGCTGTGGGCCGAGACCGACCGGACCGATTTTCCGCTGTCGATCTACGCGGCGACCAAGCGCGGCACCGAGGCCATGGCGCATTCCTATGCGCATCTGTTTGCAATCCCCGTCACCATGGCGCGCTTCTTCACGGTTTATGGTCCGTGGGGACGCCCTGACATGGCGCTGTTCAAGTTCGCGGCCGCGATCGAGTCGGGCGCGCCGATCGAGGTTTATGGCGAGGGCCGCCAGTCGCGCGACTTCACCTACATCGACGATGTCGTCGAGGCCGTCATCCGCCTGATCGACCGGCCGCCGGCAGCGGGCGAGGCGGCGGGACCGACCGATCCCGTGTCGCCCGTGGCGCCCTGGCGGGCGGTCAACATCGCCGGCGGGCGGCCGGTCGAGCTGATGGCGTTCATCGCCGCGCTCGAGCGGGCCATCGGCCGTGAGGCCACAAAGACGTTCGTTCCGATGCAGCCCGGCGACGTGGCGAACACCAGGGCCGACACAACGCTCCTGCGCACCCTGACGGACTTCGTGCCCAACGTTGGCATCGACGAGGGCGTGCGGGCCTTCGTCGACTGGTTCAAGTCCGACTGGGCGCGAATCCGCGCTCAGACGTGATTGCGCCAGGAATGCTGCGGGTTGTAGTCGAGCATCCGCTTCGCCTTCTCGATTGAGAGTAGCGTTCCAGTCGCCGACATCGACGGACGCGTCTCCACGCCGGGAAACACCTCGGCCATCAGCGACGCATTGGCGCGGCTCATCACCGTATCGGCGTTGGCAATGATGAATGCCTCGAACCCCTTGAAGTCCGCTTCGATCGCCTTGCGCACTGCCTGCGCGCCGTCGCGCGCGTCGATATAGCCCCAGAGATTCCACTTGCGCTTTCTGGGATCGGAATCGAAGCTCGGAAACGCCTTGTAGTCCTCGATGTCCATGACGTTGGAGAATCGCAGGCCGGCGATCTTCAACTCGGGGTCCCAGCGCGCGAACTGCCGCGCAATGGTCTCGTCGACGAGCTTGCCGAGCGAATAGGCGCTTTCCGGCCGCGGATAGTATTCCTCGTCGACCGGCGCATAGGGCGGCGGGTTGTCGAACGGCAGGCCGAGCACCGTTTCGCTCGAGGCGAACACCACGGTCTTGATCCCCGCCAACCGGGATGCCTCGAACACGTTGTAGGTGGAGGGAACGTTGTTGGCAAAGGTCCGCGCGTTGGCGAACAGGCCCGGCGCCGGAATGGCGGCGAGATGCACCACCGCGTTGAACGGACCCTTGCGCTCGTCGACCGCGCCCATGATTGCTCCGGCCACCTCGCCGAAGTCGGTGAGGTCGATCCGCACCGTCGGGGCGATCTGCTCTTTGGGCAGGACCTGGTCGATATTGAGCACGTCGTAGCCGTTCGCCACCAAGTCTTTGAGCACCGCGCGCCCGAGCTTTCCGCTGCCGCCGGTCACGATCACTTTGGTCATTTCAGTCCTCCGATGCGCCGATCATTCCATTCGTGTCCCGACCTGACAAGCCGCGGGACGGCCAGGGCGGTACGCCGATGAACGGAAACTGAACGGCGGGCTCACCAGGGGCTCAGTTTCGCGCGCGTAGAACCATCACAACGAAGCTGATCCACCAAGGAGCCCGCGATGACCAAGACCCACGAGAAGCTGCTGATCGGCATCCTCGCCGGCATCATCATCGTCGGCGCCGGCGCGTTTGCGATTCAGCCTGCGCTCGCCGGCAAAGCCGGCGTGAGGGCGGGTTCGGAACTGGCCGGTCCCTCCTATGCTGTTCTCAACTTGCGGCTCCTCCCGCAGAAGTAATTCCTCCCCGGCCTCCGGGCCGATCCCATGCAACGTGCCTACCTCCTCTTCTTGACTTTACCGGCCTCCTGATGTCCCTCAGCGGCATCACGGAGGCCGATTTCTTATGGACGCCAACCCGATCCTCGCCGAGCTCGTTCGCGGCAACTGGGTGGAAAACCGCTATCGCGGGGCGTTCGTGGTCTCCGACGCCCAGGGCAATGTCATTGCCTCGGCGGGGGACATCGACCGGCCGGTGTTCCCGCGGTCGGCGGTGAAGTCGATGCAGGCGATGGCGCTGGTCACCTCCGGTGCGCTCGACAAGTTCGATTTGAGCGACGAGGAGCTGGCGCTCTCCTGCGCCAGCCACCAGGGTGAGGACATCCACGTCGCGGGCGTGACGGCATACCTGTCGCATATCGGGCTGGGCATCTCCGACCTCGAATGCGGTGCGCATGCCCCCACCTTCGGTCCCGCCCGCGAGAAGCTGCGCGACAGCGGGCAGATGCCCTCGGCGGTTCACAACAACTGCTCGGGCAAGCACTCCGGCATGCTGGCGGTAGCCGAGGCGCTCGGCGTGTCGACGGCCCATTACGTCGACCGCGATCATCCGGTACAGCAGGAGGTGCGCTCCGGCATCGAGACGGTCATCCACGAGCCGCTCAGCACCGACCGTTGCGGCACCGACGGCTGCTCGATCCCCACCTGGGCTGCGCCGCTCCGGCAGTTTGCCGCCGGTTTTGCCCGCATGGCGAGCGGGGAGGGGCTACCGGACGATTTTGCCCGCGGCGCACAGCGCATCTTCGATGCGGCGACGTCGCATCCGGAGCTCGTCGGCGGCACCGGCAGCCTCGACACTGAGGTCATGCGAGCGTTCGGCGGACGGCTGATGCAGAAGGGCGGCGCCGAGGGCGTGCAGTGCGGCGCGGTGCGCGACAAGGGCTGGGGATACGCCCTCAAGGTCGACGACGGCAATATGGCCGCGTCGCATGCGATGGTGGCAACGCTGCTGCTCGCCATCGCCGATCCCGATGCGGCGCAGGAGCATGTGCTGAAGCGCTTTGCGGTGCAGGTCGTGCGCAATGTCCGCGGGCTCGACGTGGGCCTGATCAAGGCGACGGCCGCGATGCGGCCCAAGCTCGGCTGACGCTAGTTCTTCCGTAGCCTGACCGCCGTGCCGATGGCCGTCACCATGATCATCGCGCCGCGGTTGCCGATGACCTCGAAATCGATGCTAACGCCCACCACCGCATCGGCCCCGAGCCGCTGCGCCCGGTCGGTGAGTTCGCGCAGGGCGGCCTCGCGCGAGTTCTGCAGCTCTTCCTCATAGGCGGCAGAACGGCCGCCGACGAAATCGGTCACCGTGGCCATCACATCGCGCAGGATGTTGGCGCCCGAGACGACCTCGCCATGCACGAGCCCGAGATAGTCGGTAATCGCAAAGCCCTGCAGTTCCTCGGTGGTCGAGACCAGCATCGCGCATCCTCCGTGCCGTCGCGGCTTGACATAGGAAGGCCCCGCTCATCCGGCAAGCGGGGTGGCGGCCACATTCGGGGGCCGGTATAGTTTCCGCCCGCGACCGAATCCGAGGACTCCGCCGTGCCCAACATGCTTCTCGACGACCGGATTTTCCTGGGGGTCGGCACCCAGCCGGAATACCTGCTGCTGAAATACGGCAACCGGCATGGGCTGATCACCGGGGCTACCGGCACCGGCAAGACCGTGACGCTGCAGGGCATCGCCGAAGGCTTTTCGCGCGCCGGCGTGCCGGTGTTCCTCGCCGACGTAAAGGGCGACCTCGCCGGCCTGTCGCAGACGGGCGAGCAGAAGGACGTGTTCGTCGCCCGGGCCAAACAAATCGGCTTCGACGACTGGCAGAACGATCGCTTCCCGGTGATCTTCTGGGACCTGTTCGGCAAGCAGGGCCACCAGGTCCGCGCCACCATCTCCGAGATGGGGCCGCTGCTGCTGTCGCGCATCCTCAACCTCAACGACACGCAGGAAGGCGTGCTCAACGTCGCCTTCAAGTTCGCCGACGACAACGGCCTGCTGCTGCTCGACCTCAAGGACCTGCGCGCGCTGCTGGTCGAGGTCGAGAGCCGCGCCAAGGAGCTGTCCGCGACCTACGGTAATGTTGCGACGGCGACGATCGGCGCCGTGCAGCGCGCGCTGCTGGTGCTCGAGCAGCAGGGCGCTGCGAGCTTTTTCGGCGAGAAGGCGCTCGAGATTTCCGACCTGATGCGGATCGCGCCGGACAATCGCGGCGCCGTGTCGATCCTCGCGGCCGACCAGCTGATGCAGTCGCCGCGGCTCTACGCGACGTTCCTGCTGTGGATGTTGAGCGAGCTGTTCGAGCAGCTGCCCGAGGTCGGCGATCCGGCCAAGCCGAAGCTCGTGTTCTTCTTCGATGAGGCGCACCTGCTGTTCGATGATGCGCCCAAGGCGCTGGTCGACAAAGTCGAGCAGGTGGTCAAGCTCGTGCGCTCGAAGGGCGTTGGCGTCTACTTCTGCACGCAGAGCCCGGCCGATATTCCTGACGACGTACTGTCGCAGCTTGGCAACCGCGTGCAGCATGCACTGCGTGCCTATACCCCGCGCGACCAGAAGGCGGTGAAGGTCGCGGCCGACACCTTCCGGCCCAACCCGGCATTCTCGACCGAAGCCGTCATCACCCAGCTCGCGGTCGGCGAAGCGCTGGTCAGCATGCTCGAGGACGGTGGCGTGCCGGCGGTGGTCCAGCGCACCTTCATCCGGCCGCCGGCCTCGCGCGTCGGCTCGATCACCCCGGACGAGCGCAAGGCCGTGATGCAGGGCTCACCGGTCGGCAGCGCGTACGACCAGGCGATCGATCGCGAGTCGGCCTACGAGGTGCTGAACAGGCGCACCGATGCGCGGACCGCCGGCGCCGCCCCCACCTCGACCCTGCCGCCGGCGTCCACGGGCGGTTCGCCCTGGGGGCCGCCGCCGGCCGGCCAGCCGGACTATCGGCCAGACCCGGCGCCGCGGCAGGCTGCGCCGCGCCAGACGGCGCCGCAGCCACGTGCCTCCAATCGCGAGACCGTCACCGAGGCCGTCATCAAGTCCGTCGCCCGCAACGTCACCGGGCAGCTCACCCGCTCGGTGACGCGGCAGTTGGTCCGCGGCATCCTCGGCAGCCTGAGCAAGGGCCTCTGAATGTCGCCCGATGTTCATCCGGTGCGGGGCGTGTTTGCCTCCGATCGCGGCCCGGGTGACGTCGACCGCGCCACGCTGATGTCACAGGTGGGCAGCTTCCTTGCGCGCAAGGGCGCGCGGCTGGTGTGCCTCGCCGACGGCGGTGCCGTGCCGGTGCCGCTGCTGACCAGCGCCCGCACCGCCGGCGGGACCGTGACGCTGGTCACGGCCGAGGACTACAGCGAACCTTCCGCCTTCGAGGGGGTCACGGTCGAGCACGTGCCAGATCGCGAGGCACGGCTGGCGCGGGTGGCGGCGCTGTCGCAGATCTACCTGGCGCTGCCGGGCTCGCTGGCCTCGGCCACCAGCCTCTATCTGAGCTGGGTGCGCGGCGGCGGCGGGGCAGGGCGCAAGCCGGTGGTGTTCTTCGATCATCACGATGCGTTCAAGGTCGTGCGCGGCTACGCCTCCGACATCATCGCCAATTCAATCCCCAATCACGACCGCTACGTGCAATTCGCCACCAATGTCGACGACATGTGGAACAAGATTTCATGGCTCGTCGATCAGGGTGCAACGGCGCTGTAGTTGAGTTTGTCGCATTTCACAGGGCGAGCGGAAGCGTCCGCCGGCCCATCCGGCGATGTCAAAGAGCTGGCCGCGTTCGTAGTAAGCGGCCTCGGCGGGACTAGGGTCCAAGCCGGTAGTCGGCAACTTATGGGACCTTCGTCCCGCCGACGCGTTGGGGTGGATTCAGGCATACGCCGCGTGGAGGGCGGTGGAACTGTGCCATCCGCCTCGGCTCCCGC
>JBQCIY010000101.1:0-3689 GCA_051953275.1 Devosia sp.
GTATTATCCGATTTCGGAAATCGCCACCGTTTCGTCCGCCCTCGAGGAGGCCAGCAAGCGCCGCCAGCAGGCCGAGGTCGAGGTCCGTTTCCTGATGCGCGAGTTGGCGCACCGGTCCAAGAACCAGATGACCGTCATCGCCGCGATGGCCAAGCAGACCGCGCGCGGCGCCGATTCGGTGCCCGAATTCGTGCAGAGCTTCGAGCGCCGCATCTTCGGCCTCGCCCGCTCCACCGATCTGCTGCTGGCCAACGGTGTCGTCGGCGTCGATTTGCGCGAGCTGCTGGTCGGCCAGCTCGATCCGTTCCGCCCCGAGGACGAGAGCCGCATGACGCTCGCGGGGCCGCCCTTCCGCCTCAATATCCAGGCGGCGCAGATCCTGGGCATGGCGGCGCACGAGCTGGCGACCAACGCCGTCAAATACGGCGCCTTCCAGAAGGACGGCGGCAGCCTGGCCGTCAAATGGGAAAAAGCCGGTGAAAAGCTCGACCTCACCTGGCGCGAGCGGGTCAGGGCTTTCGCTCCGCCGTCCGAGCGCAAGGGCTTCGGCACCACCGTGCTCGAAAACATGGTCGGCCGCTCTCTCGGCGCCGAGGTGGAACGGATCGTCCATCCCGATGGGCTCGAATGGCGGTTTTCGATCCCGACCAGCGCCATCGACCCCTCGCGCGGCCCGGACGACCCGGAATAGCGGGTGGAGCACGCAGCCGAGCCGGAGGGACGCAGTCAGGACTGCCATAGCCTCGCCCCTTCCCCAGCTCCAACTGCGCTACCCTCCCCGCGAGGGGGAAGGGGCGCGGTGCCTCTGACAAAAACACTGGCATTGCGGCCATATTTCCCCTATATGCCCGCCAAATCCGGCTTCGGCCGGGTTTTTCACGGCCTGTCCTGGACGACATCCCGGGACCAGGCATCCCCAAATCCTCCACTTGAAAGGATCATCCGATGTCGATCACGGCCGAGCGCAAGACCGCGCTCATCAACGAATATGCCACCAAGAAGGGCGACACCGGTTCGCCCGAAGTGCAGGTTGCGATCCTGTCGGAACGCATCAACAACCTCACCGAGCACTTCAAGACCCACGGCAAGGATCACCATTCGCGCCGCGGCCTGTTGAAGCTGGTGCAGACCCGCCGGTCGCTCCTCGACTACGTCAAGCGGATCGACGAGACCCGGTACAAGAAGCTCATCGACGCCCTCGGCATCCGCCGCTGACGTCGAGCCTCGCGGCCTTTCCGGTTTCCGGGCAGGTGGCGCGGCAGGAAAGACTAAGCCGGTTTGCGAGGCACGCCTCGCAGGCCACGCCAAGGATGCCGCGTGCGCGGTGTCCGATGCCAATGCGTAGGCTGGTTGGACTACGCGGAGCATGGCGAGATCATCGGCTGCTTATCGGTGCGCGGCGCATCGGCAAGAGTGAGCAGCTCATCGTCTTGTCCATGTTCCGCCCGGGGCTGACATCCCGGACTGGAGCGCCGTCAGGAGAGTGGAACCGGTTTCCCGCTCCAACGGCGCGACCCAGAAATACCAGCGGAAACCGTGCCGATTTTGGGCGCCGTCCTGCACATGGGGTGCGGGGCCGACGCGGGCACAACGGATGAGTTCGTCGGGGTGACTACGCCCCCTTCGTTCCCGCTCATTTCGCAAAATGGAAAGACAGTCTAGATGCCCATCAATTTCGATCACCATAAAGTCGAGCTCAACTGGGGCGGCCAGCCGCTGACGCTGGAGACCGGCAAGATCGCACGGCAGGCCGATGGCGCCGTGCTCGCAACCCTCGGCGAGACCGTCGTGCTCGCGACCGTGGTGTCCGCCAAGTCGCCCAAGCCCGGCCAGGATTTCTTCCCGCTCACCGTCAATTACCAGGAAAAGTACTTCGCCGCCGGCAAGATTCCGGGCGGCTACTTCAAGCGCGAAGGCCGTCCGACCGAAGCCGAGACGCTGATCAGCCGCCTCATCGACCGCCCGATCCGTCCGCTCTTTCCCGATGGCTACAAGAACGAGACGCAGGTCATCGTCACCGTGCTGCAGCACGATATGGAAAACAATCCGGACGTGCTCGCGATGGTCGCGGCCTCTGCGGCGCTCACCATCTCGGGCATTCCGTTCATGGGCCCGATCGGCGCGGCCCGCGTCGGCTGGGTCGATGGCCAGTATGTGCTGAACCTGCCGGTCGACAAGCGCGCCGATTCCAAGCTCGATCTCGTGATGGCCGGCACCGCCGACGCTGTCCTGATGGTCGAGTCGGAAGCCCAGGAGCTGAGCGAGGAGGTCATGCTCGGCGCCGTGATGTTCGGCCACGAGCAGAGCAAGAAGGTGATCGAGGCGATCATCAAGCTTGCCGAGCTCGCTGCCAAGGACCCGCGCGATTTCACTGCGCCGGACCATTCGGCGCTCGAGAAGGAAGTGCTGGCGCTGGTCGAGGCCGATCTGCGCGCCGCCTACAAGATCACCGACAAGCAGGCCCGCTACGCCGCGGTCGATGCCGCCAACGCCAAGGCCAAGGAGGCCTTTGCCGCCCGCATCGCTGATGGCCTGGTCTCGGCCGAAGAGCTGGGCGAGGTGGTGCACAACCTCCAGGCCAAGATCGTGCGCTGGAACGTGCTCGACACCGGCTATCGCATCGACGGCCGCGACCTCAAGACCGTCCGTCCGATCCTCGCCGAAGTCGGCGTGCTGCCGCGCACCCACGGCTCGGCCCTGTTCACCCGCGGCGAGACGCAGGCGCTGGTGGTGGCGACCCTCGGCACCGGCGACGACGAGCAGTACATCGACTCGCTCGAGGGCACCTACAAGCAGACCTTCCTGCTGCACTACAACTTCCCGCCCTATTCGGTCGGCGAAACCGGCCGCATGGGGTCGCCCGGCCGCCGCGAGATCGGCCATGGCAAGCTCGCCTGGCGCGCCATCCATCCGCTCCTGCCCAAGCCGGAGGAGTTCCCCTACACGCTGCGCGTCGTCTCCGAGATCACCGAGTCCAACGGCTCGTCCTCGATGGCGACCGTATGTGGAACGTCGCTCTCCCTGATGGACGCAGGCGTCCCCATGAAGAAGCCGGTCGCCGGCATCGCCATGGGCCTCATCCTCGAGGGTGACAAGTTCGCGGTGCTCAGCGACATCCTCGGCGACGAGGATCACCTGGGCGACATGGACTTCAAGGTCGCCGGCACCGAAGACGGCGTCACCTCGCTGCAGATGGACATCAAGATCGCCGGCATCACCGAGGAGATCATGAAGATCGCCCTCGGCCAGGCCAAGGAAGGCCGCATCCACATCCTGGGCGAGATGGCCAAGGCCATTACCCAGGCGCGCTCGGAAGTGGGCGAGTTCGCCCCGCGCATCGAGACCATCACCATCCCGACCGACAAGATCCGCGAGGTCATCGGCACCGGCGGCAAGGTCATCCGCGAGATCGTCGAGAAGACCGGCGCCAAGGTCGACATCAACGACGATGGCACCGTGAAGGTCTCGTCCTCGGACGGCAAGGCGATCGATGCCGCGATCAAGTGGATCAAGGGCATCACCGACGAACCCGAGGTTGGCCAGATCTACCAGGGTACCGTGGTCAAGACCGCGGACTTCGGCGCCTTCGTCAACTTCTTCGGGTCCAAGGACGGCCTCGTCCACATCAGCCAGCTCGCCGACCAGCGCGTCGGCAAGACCACCGACGTCGTCAAGGAAGGCGACAAGGT
>JBQCIY010000102.1:0-10287 GCA_051953275.1 Devosia sp.
GGCGCGCCGATGCTGATCCGCTCGCTGCAGGATGCCGGCGAGCGCCACTGGTTCACCGTGCTCGATCGCGCCTCGCTCAACGACCTGCTCAAGGAACGCCAGATCGTCACCGAGATGCGCAAGGTCTATCGCGGCGAGGACGATCCCAATCCGGCCGTGCTGCCGCCGCTCAACAATGCGAGCATCGTGCTCGAGGGCGGCATCATCGGCTACGACACCAACACCATGACCGGCGGTGCCGGCGCCAATTTCCTCGGCATCGGCGCCAACACCAAGTGGGTGCAGGACACCATCACCGTCACGCTGCGCGCTGTCTCCGCCAAGACCAGCGAGGTGCTTGCCAGCGTCACCGTCAACAAGGTCATTGCCTCGACCTCGATCGACGGCAATGCGTTCCTCTATGTGGAGATGGACAAACTGCTGCAGGCGGAGGCCGGCACCACGACCAACGAACCCAAGCAGATCGCCGTGCAGGCCGCGATCGACAAGGCCGTGATATCACTCATCATGGAGGGCGCGCAGCTCAAGATCTGGTCGTTCCGTGACAAGGCTGCCGGCGATGCACTGATCACCCGGTACAACGCGGAAAAATATGGAGCAGCGCCGGCGCCGCTGGCTCCAGCGCTGCCGGTGACGCGCAACGCCGCGGTGGCGGTGCAGACGGTTCCGCTGGCCCGACTTCCGGCAAGAGCGCCTGCCACCACGGTAGTGGTCCCGCCCGCGCAGACGTATCCATACCTGCCGTCGGGGGACCCAGCCAATGCAGCCAACGGATCGGCGCCGGTCGGCAATCTGCCGCCGGCGCAGGGGTCTGACGGCGAAATCATCAAGTGAGGGACAAATCGTCTAAAATTTTATCGGATTTCTGAGCCAGGGTTTTAGTCCCGGCGCGCACGCTGCTTCCCGCAATTGGGGCAAGTGCAAAATGCGCGGATCGACCTGGCTCTTGGTAGGAATGCTGCTGGCGGGACTGTCGGGTGAGCCCGCCCTGGCCAACAGCGGTCTCAATGACCTCTACATCGTCAACAACGACGGAGACAGCAATCTAGCAACGCTGACGGTCACCGGGTCCGACAATCTCTTGTCCATCGTGCAAAGACACGACGGCCTGGGCGGCGCCAACAGCCTCAGCGTCAACCTCGATGGCGATCTCAACGGCGGCCCGTTGGGATCCTCCTTCGACGGCCTGGTGTCTGGGCTTGGACTAACCCCCGGCCACATCGAGCAGGCCGGCCACGGCAATGCGATCACGGTCAGCGTTACGGGAACGTCGAACCTCTTCGCCATGTCGCAGATGGGATCGGGCAACACCCTGTCGGCGTCGATCACCGGCAGCAACAATCAGGTCGCTGTGCGGCAGGCGGGAGCCGGCAATTCGGTCTCGCTGGTTCAGAACGGCAACGGCAACATCCTCAGCGTCGTGCAGCAGTCCCGCTAGCGCGCCGCGAGGCGAAGGGAGGCGGGCATGGACGTGAAACTCTGGATGATTGGCGGAGCCGCGTGGCTCCTCCTCTCGGGCATCGCCGCGGCCGGCGACAACAATACCCTTTACCTGACGCAGGTCGGCGACGGTGGGCCGCTCCCCAACACCTTCTATGCCGATCAGTCAAACTCCGTCGGCAACTCCATCGTCGCCTCGCAGTCCGGCAGCGGCAACGTCGCTCATGTCGTCACGAGCGGCCTGTGCAGCGACAATCTGGCGACGCCCTGCGGTTCGGTGGACTTGCACCAGAGCAACGCCGGCCTCGAAACGGCCGAAGCCCCCGTCGCAGTCGGCGGCACCCTCGCCCGCAACTACGTCAACATCACCACCAGCGGCGATTCATCGGCCAGCGTGCTACAGGCCGGAGACGGCAACAGAGCCACGCTTGACGTCCTGTCCGGCGCCGGCACCATCCGGCAGACGGGCAACGACAACGTGGCGGCATTGACCGTACGGGACGGCACCAACGGAACCATCATTCAGACCAATGGTCACAACACCGCCGCGCTCGAAGTGACGGGAGCAGCGGGCGCAGGCGCCAGCCTGACTCAGACCGGGGGGCAGACCTACACTGGCCCGGTCGTGGTCGACACCATCAATCCCGGTACAGTCACCATCGTGCAAAACTAAGCCAGCGGAGCATCATGCACCTTCGCCTGCTTGCCTTTCTCCTGCTTCTCGCCAGCCCGGCATTGGCCCAGTCCGCGCCGGATTTCGCGAAGGCCTTTTCCGGCGCCTGGGAGTCCTACGACGCAAAATTCGCCACCGGCGCCGGGCGCTGCACATTCACCTTGAGCACAACGCCGAAGCAGCAGGCCATGGCGGCCAGCTCTACCGGTTGTCGGACGCCCTTCGACAAAGTTGGAGGCTGGACCATTGTCAACGGTCAGCTGGCACTGCTCGACGGCACCGGCCAGACCATCATTCTACTGGGCGGCAGTCCGCAACGGATCAGCGGCGAGACCCCTGCGCCTGAGGAGACCCCGATCGTTATCGAGCGAGCCGGGGGCGATGGCACGGCGGCCCGGCTGCAGGGTGCCTACAACATCTCCCGCTGCTACTTCGTCGGCTATACTCAGACCTGCGCACCGCCGGCCCAACTGCGGAGCCCGACTCTCGCCGGCACCGACAAGATCGAGCTCAAGGTCAACAGCACCGTGTACGACCAGCCGCGGCCTGATGCCGCTACCCTGGGCGCCGTGAAGCAGAACAGTTGCATCGTCATCAACGCTTGCGTCGTCGCCTCCGACGGTGCCTGGTGCCGGTTCGGCACGCCGGATGGCAAACAGGGTTGGCTGCGCAAGATGGCTTTGCGGCAGAATCGGTGGCCTATCATCACCTTCACGGACGGCTGCAGCTAGCTCAGCCTATTTGGGTTGCGCAACGCAGCGGTTTGCAGTTGTCCCCGATTTTGCTGTCCACGCCACCACGACTGACGCCACGCGTTCGCACCCGCGTCGGGGTCGCCAAAATTCTCGTCGGTCCGGCCTTTGCCCGACAGCAGGTTGTTGCCGGTGCCGTTGATGACGACCCACGCGTTGTTGGAGCCACCGGCCGCACGCAAATCATGCAGAGGTTCTGGCCGGACGCAGTTGCGCCAGCGTCGAGCTCGCCAGTTCGACCGCCCGTTCCATCCGCGAGAGCTTCCGACTAGCTAGTCGTTGGGAATGATGACCCGCCAAGGAGCAGCCGTGTAGGTGGTCTCGAACTGCCGATCCTTCAATCCTTTGAGCCGGTCTCCCCAACACCACACTTCGTCGTTTGCGGTGAGAACACAGGCTTTGTCGACGTTGACACTGACGGTTCTTACGAGAGGTAAGCCTTCGACCGGGCGGGGCGCGTACACTATATCGTGCCAGTCCCCCCAGCAGGCAACGAGCCCCACCTGGAAAGCGGCGCAAGCGTTGGACACGCCGGCACCGATGCTTGTCGGCCGGCCAGAGGGCATCCTGACAATAGCGGCCCCCCTGCCGGCCATGAGCTCTGCTGTTGCGCCGAGCTGCCCCAAGGCGTTCGAGCCCCAGCAGTCGACCGCAGTGGCTTCGAGGGCGCACATGAAGTTGCGTCCGTCATGCACGGCAAAGATGCCATTGAGCCTGGCGATTCGAATTGGCACCGGGGAATCGAACTGCAGTTCAGCCGAGGCGACCGGACTGTCCGTGCCCCAACACCAGGCTTCCCCACTCGCCAACGCCGCACAGCTGTTATCTACACCGGCGCTGACGTCGACAGCTTTGCCTAGTCCGTGGAGTTGTACCATCTCGCTCGGACGGCTGCTCGTATCTCCGGTGCCAAGCTGACCCTTCGCGTTATTTCCACCACACCAAATTGACCCCCCGTCATCTAGGGCACAGATATGCGCGGAGCCAGCCGACACCTTTACGAACCGCGCGTTGGCGGCAAAAACCTGCACATCTGCGGGAAGAACGGCACCTATCGACCGCCCTACTAAGGGCGTCCAACACAGGACACCGCCTCCCTGGTCAACTCCACAACCCTGCCCGGCGTCTCCCAAATCGAAGTCCGTGAGCGCTGGTAGCTTCAACCGCACCGGGCTTGTTATAGGCGTGCCGTCGACGTCTAGGAGGTCCCAACAATATAGCGCGCCATCAATTGTCAGGGCACAAGATTGCACCGGCCCGGCGGTTACCTTCAGAAATCGAGGTGTACGCGACAGGGGAGCGTCGATCGGTGCCGAGGCCAAAACCTTCACAGCAAGTTCCTCGTTCGGCGCCAAGGAATGTTCCGGATGGACCGTTACTTCAGTGCTCGACTGCCGCTTGAACTGACTCTCGGGGGACGGGTACCCACCCTCGGTCGCCTCAATGCTTGAAATCCACATTGCCTGCGGCAGCTTGATTGTTACGCTTGCCGCCTGGATGGGAAATGACCACTTTCCGGTGCTGAAGGTGAGGCTCCGCGAACGGCCGAATTGTGCGACCAATTTCGAAACTGTGTAATGAACCTCATAACGGTGCAGTCCCACCGCAAGAAGCTTGTCGGCGTCACCGATCTTGACCTGAAAGATGCCCGGACGATTGCTTTCAACGCTATAGGTCTCAGGAACTCCATCCCGCGAAATGCGATCGACCTGGAGGTTGGACGCCGTAGTCTCCAGACCCGAAGGAACGCGTGAGGACAGGTCGAAGACAATACCGTGTCGGACCAGGTTGCCTGCGAAAGCGTAGTCGATAACGTCTACTATCTCGGCCGAACCGTCGAGCCTCACCGTGATGGTCGAAGAGAATGACGTGATCATCTCGCTCGCTTGGGCGGTGCTGAAACACGCCACGCCAGCAAGAGAGACCACCAAGAGAGCCATAAAGAAACGGCGCGCGAACATCATCTACTACCTCGCCTGCTGAAATGAACCTGGAAATTACTTCTCAGCGTAAAGCGGGCGTAGTCTTCTGGATTGATGCACATCAACATGACTATGCGGATCGGGGATATGCCTCATCTCCGAGCTGTTGCCAAAGACATGCTGGCTAGTTGGCCCGCTGTTCGTGCCAGAACGAATGCGATTGCCATGATCAGCTGATGATCATCGAGGACGGACGCGCTCACTGCGGCGGCCAGGTCTGCAGCCTCACTCCGTTCTTCGACACCGGGGGCTTGCTGGTGGCTGCCTGACCTCTTGCGTGGCTGGGCCGTTTCGCGGATGAACCCGAGACTGGAAACCGACAGCTTACGAGACGAGTCTCAGGACAGAGCCGGTTTGCAGTTCGACGCGATTTTGCTATCCCCATTCGGGCGTGGTCCCGTAGCTCAGCTGGATAGAGCGTAGGATTCCTAATCCTAAGGCCATGAGTTCGAATCTCATCGGGGCCACCAACTGCGCCTTCTAGCCCGTGACGAGCACGCGGATCTTTTCCCAAGTCACGTCAAAAGGGCTGAGGCGATCGCAGCGACCAGCGCCACCCGGTCGCATGGCTTGTGCAGCAGCGGCACATCGGCCGGCCGGCTCGCCAGCTGCGCCTGATCGGCGTAGCCGGTGACCAGCACCGCCGGATAGCTCGACCGCTTGCTGCGGGCGAAATTGATCACATCGAGCCCCGACACCGACGGCATGGCGAAATCGGTGACGATGATGTCGAACCGGCCCGGCGCGGCCTCCAGCAGGCTCAGTGCCTCGCTGCCGTCGGCGGCGACGGTGACGTCGAGCCCTTCATCCGACAGCTGCGCCCGGGTGATCTCACGGACCCCCGGCGCATCGTCCACCAGGAGGACTTTGCGGCCGCGCAAGGCCTCCGATCGGCCATGGTCATGTGCCGGCCCTGCGGCGGCGACCTCCGTCACCGCCTCGGCGCGCGGCAGCCACAGCTCGATCGTCGTCCCGGTCCCCATGGCGCTCCGCAACTGCAGGACACCGCCCGATTGGCGAGCGAACCCATAGGCCGTGCTCAGTCCGAGCCCGGTGCCCTTGCCGACGTCCTTGGTGGTGAAGAACGGCTCCATCACCTTGTCGAGCAGCTCCGGCGGGATGCCGGCGCCGGTGTCGATGATCGACAGATTGACATACTGGCCGTTGCTGAGCCCGAAGTCGCCGTCGCCGATCTCCTGGTTGGTTGCGCGCACGGCGATGGTGCCGCCGCCGGGCATCGCGTCGCGCGCATTGATGATGAGATTCATCAGCGCGAGCTCGAGCTGCGACTGATCGACGAACACCGGCCAGCAGTCGTCGCTGAGGTCCCAGTTGAGGACGACGAGGCCGCCCAGCACCGGGGCGAGCATCGCCTCGAGCGCCTCCTTGACCGCGTGCAGCGACACGCTCTGGGGCATCAGGCTTTGCCGCCGCGAGAACGCCAGCATGCGGCTGATGAGCTCCTTGCCCTGCATCGCCGCATGGCGCGTCATGCCGAGCACCTGCGCCGACTTCTCGTCGAGCGCAGTACGACGCTCGATCAGGTTGAGGCCGCCCAGCACCGAAGCCAGAAGGTTGTTGAAGTCGTGCGCGATGCCGCCGGTCAGCTTGCCCAGCGCATCGAGCTTCTGCGCCTGCAGCAACTGCTCCTGCAACCGGTGCTGTTCGGTCACGTCGCGCACGCTGCCGGCGACCGAACTGCCGTCGGCCAGAGGTATCGCCTGGTCGAGAAAATAGCGGTAGCTGCCATCGGCGTGCTGCCAGCGAAACTCGACCGACCGCTCTGCGCTCACCGCGCGATTGGCCGAGGCGCGGTCCTCGGCGTGGATGCGTTCATCCCAGAGTTCGGCGCCGGATTGGAGGCTCGCCCCCTCGAAGCCGGTGAGTGCTGCGATGTTGCCGGCAACGAAGCGCCGGCGCAGGGCCACCGATCCGGTCTCGGCCGTGTAGAGGGCCAGCGGCAGAGACCGCAGCAGCAGCTCGTTGAACTCCTCGACCTCATGCAACTGCTCGACCGCCCGCGTACGCTCCTGTTCGGCTGCCAGGCGCTCGCTCAGGAGCCGCTGTTGCACGATGGCTTTCTCTTCGATCTCGC
Organism: Devosia sp.; assembly: GCA_051953275.1. Taxonomy (GTDB): domain Bacteria; phylum Pseudomonadota; class Alphaproteobacteria; order Rhizobiales; family Devosiaceae; genus Devosia_A. The sequence continues at coordinate 6,943 of JBQCIY010000102.1, forward strand.
GCGTCTTCTGGTAGAGGCTGACGAAGACCGAGACCTTGGAGCGGACGATCAGGGGCTGCAGTGGCTTGAACACATAGTCGACCGCGCCGCTGTCGTAGCCCTTGAGCAGGTGGGCATCCTCCTTGTTGATCGCGGTCAGGAAGATGATGGGCGTGTCGCGAGACTGCTCGCGGGTGCGGATCAGCCGCGCCGTCTCGTAGCCGTCCATGTCCGGCATCAGCACGTCGAGGATGATGACGGCGAACTGCTCCTTGAGCAGGCAGCGCAATGCCTGCTCGCCCGACGATGCGGTGACGACATCGGCAATGTCGCCGAGCACCTCGGCCAGCGCCAGCAGATTGCGCTCGTCATCGTCGACGATGAGAATACGCGCCGCGCCCGCGCGAGCGAATTCGGCCTCCGCGGCCTCGCTGGAGGTCTGGTTCTCGTCGAGCGGTGCTAGTCTGGCGCGGACATTCATTTGGCGGCGAGCAACAGGTCCTCGGTATGGGGCCGCTCGCGCGCGCGCCCGATCCAGACACGCAGGAGCGCCATCAGCAGCTCGAGATCGACCGGCTTGGCGATGTAGTCGGACGCGCCCGCATCGAGGCACTTCTGCCGGTCGCCCTTCATTGCCTTCGCGGTGACCGAGATGATCGCCAGGTCGGCCAGTCTCGGTTGCCGCCTGATCTCCCGGATCGTCTCGTAGCCGTCCATTTCTGGCATCATGATGTCGATCAGCGCCGCATCGATATCGGGATACTGCTCGAGCAAGGCGATGCCGTCGCGCCCGCGCTCCGCGTGCAGCACCTCGACGCCATAGGTCTCGAGCACGCTGGTGAGCGAGTAGATGTTGCGGATGTCGTCATCGACGATGAGCACCTTGGCGCCGGCGATATCGGCCGCGGCGGACCACGGCGGCGCCGGATCCTCGGCGCTGCGCTCCCTTGCAGTGGGCAGCATCTCGTCGAGGAGGCCCGTCAGCTGCCCGATCGACTCCGCGTGACGGCTGTCGCGCAGGCCATCGACCCGCTTCTCGAGGCCGCGCAGCGTTTCCGCATTGGGCGAGAACACGATGAGCTTGGCGGTTTGCTCGCCGAGGGCGGAGATGAGCTCAGCCAACTCTCGCGCCACCTCCTTCGTCGGCCGCGACAGCCCGATGATCACAGCGTCGTATTGCGTGTATGCGGCTTCGTCGCCGTTGGCGGCGAGGTGCGACAGCGCCGTCACGCCGGTCATGCCGTCGCGCACCGCTTCAATGACACTCAGGCGGCGATCGGGATCATTGTCGATGACGAGCACGCTGCGGCGGGTCCGCGCGTCACCGGCAGCCACGGTGCTGAAGATCCGGGCAAGGCGTTCGGGCGAGACCGGTTTCATCAGCACCCCGGCCGCGCCCTTGTCGCCGAGATCGACATTGTCGGCGCCCGAGATGATGTAGACGGGGATGCCACGCGTTTTCGGATCGTGCTTGAGGAGGTCGAACAGGACCCACCCGTCGATGTCGGCGAGGCCGAGGTCGAGCGTGATGGCATCTGGCATGAGCTTGCGGGCGAGCGCGAGTGTGCCCGAGCCCGCCGTCGACAGCACGGCCTTCAGTCCCACCGAATGCGCGACATGCAGCAGCGCCCCGGCAAAGGTCTGGTCGTCCTCGACCACGAGGACCACGTGGTCGCCGGCGCTGACACTGTCGCGATCGTCGGCCGGCTCCAGCACCCCACCGTCGGCGTGAGGCTCGGCGGCCTCCATCGGGATCGGCCGCGCGATTGCCGGCGCGTGCGGCCCGGCGATCGGAACGACGAGCGTGAAGGTCGAGCCTTGCCCAGGTGTACTTTCGACCCTGAGTTCGCCGCCGAGCAGGCGCGCAATCTCGCGGCTGATCGAGAGGCCGAGGCCCGTGCCGCCATACTTGCGGCTGGTCGTGCCGTCCGCCTGCTGGAACGCTTCGAAGATCAGCTTCTGCTTGTCCTTGGGGATGCCGATGCCGGTGTCGCTGACGCCGATGGCGATCATGTCGTCGGCGGCCGCGCTCATGCGCACCCGCACCTCGCCGGCCGCGGTGAACTTGAAGGCATTGGAGAGGAGGTTGAGCACCACCTGCTGCATGCGCTTTTCGTCGGTCCGGACGCTCTCGGGCAGCTGCGGATCGACATCGATGGCAAAGCCCAGCCCCTTGTCGGTGGCGATCTGCCGGAACGTGCGCTCGATATGCTGCCGGAGGTGGACCAGCGGCATCTCGCCGACGTCGATGCTCACCGTCCCGGACTCGATCTTGGAGAGGTCGAGAATATCGTTGATGAGGCTCAGGAGGTCGGTGCCGGCGGAGTTGATCGTCCGGGCGAACTCGACCTGCTTCTCGTTGAGGTTGCCCTGCTGGTTGTTGGCCAGCAGGTTGGACAGGATGAGCAGCGAGTTGAGCGGCGTTCTGAGCTCGTGGCTCATATTGGCGAGGAACTCGGACTTGTATTTCGAAGTGAGCGCCAGCTGCTCGGCCTTTTCCTCGAGCGCACGCCGCGCCATCTCGATTTCGAGGTTCTTGTTCTCGACCTGCTTCTTCTCGTTCTCGAGCAACTGCGCCTTTTCCTGCAGCTCCTCGTTGGTGGTGTGGAGCTCTTCCTGCTTCTTGGTGAGCTCGAGCTGGCGCGACTGCAGCTCCGCCGTGAGCTGCTGCGAACGCTCGAGCAGGCGCTCGGTGCCCATCGTCGCGGCGATCGTGTTGAGCACGATGCCGACCGACTCCATGAGTTGGGTCAGGAACGTGTGATGCGTGTCGTTGAAGTGGCTGAAGGACGCCAGCTCCACCACCGCCTTGACCTCATCCTCGAACAGCGCCGGCAGGATGACGACATCGGCGGGAGGGGCAGCGCCCAGGCCCGACCGGATCTTGAGGTAGTCGGCCGGGACGCTCTCGAGGATGATGGGCCGCTTGTCGGCCGCAGCCTGCCCGATCAGGCCCTCGCGCAAGCCGATCCGGCTCTTGAGCTCTGCTGTGCTTTCGGTGCCGTAGCTCGAAATCAGGTCGAGCTGTGCGTCGCCCCCCTCCTCGCGATTGGCGACGTAGAACACGCCATATTGCGCATTCACCAGCGGCGCGACCTCCGACATGATCATGCGCGACACCGTCGCCAGGTCGCGCTCGCCCTGCAGCATGCGCGAGAAGCGGGCGAGGTTGGTCTTCAGCCAGTCCTGCTCGGCATTCTTGAGCGTCTGATCCTTGAGGTTGCGGATCATCTCGTTGATGTTGTCCTTGAGCGCCGCCATCTCGCCCGAGGCCTCCACCGCGATCGACCGCGACAGGTCGCCCTTGGTCACGGCCGTCGCCACGTCGGCGATCGAGCGCACCTGGCCGGTAAGGTTGGCCGCCAT
>JBQCIY010000103.1:0-41134 GCA_051953275.1 Devosia sp.
ACTGGCGGGCCGAGGGAGTCAACGGGTCGATGCGAGTTTTCTTCGTTTCCGGTTTGTTCCATGGTACAAGGCTGCATCACTTGGGAGAGACGTTCATGGCCCAGCGCGGCGGCAGCGCCGATCTTCCGCTCCACGGCGGCCGCGTGCCCGAATGGCTGGCCGGCCGGATGGCGAAGCTCGGCGCGATCATCGCCGAGGCGATCTGCCAGGAATATGGCCGCGACGAATTCCTGGCGCGCTTGGCCAATCCGTTCTGGTTCCAGAGCTTCGGCGCGGTGATGGGCATGGACTGGCACTCGAGCGGCATCACCACCAGCGTGGTGGGGGCGCTGAAGCGCGGGCTCACGCCGCTCGAAAAGGAACTCGGCCTGCACGTCTGCGGCGGGCGCGGCAGGCACTCGCGCAAGACACCGGACGAGCTGGTCGCGATCGGGCAGCGCGTCGGCTTCGACGGCGCAGCGCTGGCGAAGGCCAGCCGGCTGGTGGCGAAGGTCGACAGTGCGGCAGTGCAGGACGGGTTCGAGCTCTATCTCCACGGCTTCATCGTCGCCGACGACGGCAAGTGGGTGGTGGTGCAGCAGGGGATGAAGGACGAGACCTCCACGGCGCGCCGCTATCACTGGCAAAGCGAGGGCCTCAGGAGTTTTGTCGAGGCGCCGCATGCGGCGATCGAGGGCGCAGGGCAGGGAACGATCGTCAATCTCACCGATGTGCGGGCGGACCGCGCGCGGGTCGCCTCGGTGGATCTGCTCGGCACGATCGGACCCGATGGGATCGTCAAGGAAGTGGGTCGGATCGAGGGACGCGAGGTCGCGGCGGAGCCGGAGGCGAGCGACGAGCCGATGCTGCCGAATCTGGTGATGCCGGCGCATCACGACGTGCGACCCAAGGACGTGATGCTGCGGCGGCTCCATGCCTCGCTGGGCGCGGCGGCGGACAATGCACCGAAGGATTTTGCCGACCTGCTGCTGACGCCGGGCGTGGGCGCACGGACGGTGCGGTCGCTGGCGATGGTGGCTGAGGTGATCCACGGCGCGCCGCACCGGTTTTCCGACCCGGCCCGGTTTGCAATGAGCAAGGGCGGCAAGGACGGTGCGCCGTTCCCGGTGCCGCTCAAGGTTTATGACGAGACGATCAAGGTGCTCAAATACGCCGTGGTCAAGGCGCGGCTCGGGCAGAGCGAGGAGTTGAGCGCGATCAAGCGGCTCGATGCGCAGGCGCGGGCGGTGGAAGGCAAGGTCACTGGACCATCGTTCTATGGCTATGTCGCCGAGGAATGGCGGCGCAGCCGGGAGTATGGCGGGCGTACCGTGATGGACGACTCGCGCGAGAAAGGCCTGCCGCCGCCGAAATGGGCCAAACGGGCCTGATCGCGCCGAAAAACGCGCGTATCGCGGGGATCGGAAACCGGCCGTTTCGCGCTATAGTGCGGCGATGACAAGCATTGCTGCAACGACCCACAGCGATCGGCAAAACCAATTGTCTCCGCTGAGACGGCTGCGCGATCGGCTGGGAGCGTCGGACCCGGCGTTCTCGCGGCTCAGGATGGCGTCGCGGGCGATGCTGTCGCTGGCGCTGTGCGTGGTGCTGCTGCTCGGGGTGCAGCAAGTGCACCCGCTGCCCTTCGCAGTGTTCGGGCTGGCCTTCGTGATCTCGTTCAACGGCACGCTGGCGGTGCGCGACAAGGGTTGGCGGGCACAGGCGGAAACGCGCGCGATCGCATGGGTGGCGTCCAGCCTGGCGGTCGCGGCGGCGAGCCTGCTGGCCACGTGGCCGATCGCGGCAGACCTGGCGTTTCTCTGCCTGATCTTTGCGGCCGTCTATGCGCGCTCGCTCGGGCCGCGGCCGACGGCGGTCGGGATGATCAGCTTCATGGCATTCTTCATGGGCGACTATTTCAAGCCGGCGGTGGCGGACCTGCCATGGATCGCGGGCGGGGCGGCGCTGGCGTTCGTCGTGACCCAGGTGGTGACGAATTTCGTTCTACCGGACGACCCGGCGCGCGACTTTCGGCGGGCGCTGGTGAGCCTCGACCAGCGACTGCAGGTGCTGTTGCGACAGCTGCTCGAGCAGCCGGTCGACCGACCGAAGATGCAGGCCGAGCTCAACCGACTGCGCGACGTGGTGATGATGGCCGAGGGGTTCATCCCGCAGGGCGATGACGGTTCGCTGGCGGCACGGGGGCCGGCCTCGGAGCTGGCGATCGCGCTGTTCGACGTGCAGCTGTTTGCCGAGCGGCTGGCGCGTGCGAGCTATGTTGCCGCGCCGCCGGCGGACCTGGTGCGGGCCGCGCTGCGCGGCGGCGCGCTGCCGGAGCAGGCCGAGGATGTGGCGACGCGCATGCTGCTGCGGCTGAAGCGGGCGCGGGCCGCGCTGGACCAGGCGCTGGCGGTGGAACCGTCGCCGTTTGTGGTGCCGACGAAGCCGACGGTGGCCAAAGCGCCCGCGACCAAGAGCGGATCGGTGCTGGCTCCGTTCAGGACGCCGATCCAGGTGACGCTGGCCTGCGCGGTAGCGATGGGGATCGGGCTGATGGTGTCGCCGTCGCGCTGGTATTGGGCCGTGATCACCGCCTTCATCGTCTTCAACAACACCAAATCGCGGGGCGATACGGCGTTGCGCGCGCTGCAGCGCTCGCTCGGGACGTTCGCGGGGCTGATCGGCGGCACGATCCTGGCGACGCTGCTGAGCGGCCAGCCGGCGATCGCGGTGGCGCTGATGCCGGTCTGCTTCTTCCTCGCCTTCTACTACCTGCAGGTGAGCTACAGCGTCATGATCTTCTTCATCACGCTGGCACTGGCGCTGCTCTATGGCCTCACCGGCAGCTTTGCCCCGGCAGTGCTGTTGCTGCGCCTCGAAGAGACGGTGATCGGCGCGCTCTCGGGAACGGTGATGGCGTTCGTGGTGTTTCCGTCGCGCACGGCGACCGGGGTGGGGGCGGCGCTCGACAAGTTCCTTGCGGCGCTGGCCGACGTCGCGAGCGCTGCGAAGGGACGCGCGACGGGCGGAGCGGAGCCGCTGCACCTGATGGCGCGTTCGCGGCTGCTCGACCGCAGCTATACCGATCTCGCGGCGGCGGTGCGGCCGATCGGCGGACCGTGGGCGACGGTGACGCGGTTCGGCGAGGTGCGGGAGCGGCTGCTGCTGCTCAGCGCCATCGTGCACTGGGCGCGCGTGCTGGCGCGGAGCCTGCCGCCCAATGGGGCGCTGGAGCAAAGCGAGCGGGCGCGGCTCGGCGAAGCGGCCGATCATCTGAGCAGCAACATCGCGAGGGCGCGGGCGGTCGAAACGTCGTTCTTCGACCGCGCCGACGGCGCTGAAATCACGGCGCTGCAGCCACGGCCGCCGATGACGATCCGTGACGAAGCCGATCCCCGGCTGGCGCTCGAAATGATGATCAGCCTGCTCGACCGCGCGACGCCCGCCCAGGACAAGCGGACCACAGCGTGACGCAAGACACTGACGAGGCGGGCGCGGCGGCGCGCGTGGCGATCAAGACCGAGATCGTGGTGATCGGCGCCGGGCAGGCCGGGCTGAGCTCGGCCTACCACCTGCGGCGGCGCGGGCTCGAGCCGGGGCGCGGCTTCCTGGTGCTCGATCAGAATCCGATGCCCGGCGGAGCCTGGCAGCACCGCTGGCCGTCACTGACGCTGAGCACGGTCAACCGGATCCACGACCTGCCGGGGCTCGGCTTTGCCGAGGCGGTCCCCGATGCCGGCGACGACGTGGAAGCCGCGGTGGCGGTGCCGCGCTACTTCGCCGAATACGAAAAGCGGTTCGGACTGCCGGTCTACCGGCCCGTGACGGTAAAGGTGGTGTGCGAGCGCGCGGGACGGTTCCGCGTCGAGACCGACCGCGAGACGTTCTCGGCGCGCGGTATCATCAATGCGACCGGGACGTGGGAGACGCCATACATCCCCGAGTATCCGGGGCATGAGCGGTTTCGCGGCCGGCAGTTGCACACGCACGACTACCGGACGGCCGACGAATTCATCGGGCAGCATGTGCTGATCGTGGGCGGCGGCATCTCGGCGATCCAACTGCTGGACGAGATATCGAAGGTCACCCGGACCACCTGGGTGACGCGCACGCCGCCGCGGTGGCGGGAGGGACCCTTCGACCAGGACGCCGGGCGCGCCGCGGTGCGGCTGGTGGAGGAACGGGTACGCGCCGGCTTGCCGCCGAACGCCGTGGTGTCGGTGACAGGGCTGCCGGTCAATGAGCGGACCGAGGCGATGCGGGGGCGGGGGGTGCTCGAGCGTCAACCGATGTTCAACGAGATCACCGAAACCGGTGTGCGGTGGGCCGATGGGCGCGAACTGGCGGTGGATGTCATCGCCTGGTGCACCGGCTTTCGATCATCGCTGGACCAGCTGGCGCCGCTGCTGCTGCGCGAGCCTGGCGGCGGCATCGTGATGGGTGGCCGGCTGGCGACACAGGTGGCGAAGGAGCCGCGCGTGCACCTGGTCGGCTATGGGCCGTCGGCGTCGACGGTGGGCGCCAATCGCGCCGGGGCGGCGGCGGCGAGCGAACTGATGCAGACGCTTGGACTAGAGCCGAAGGTCAGCGCCTGATCCAGGCGGAGGTGCCGTCGTCGGCTTCAACGCGCAGCCAGTTGCCGCGCACCTCGGCAATACGCACTTCATCGCCGGGCTCGAAGGTGAAGATCGATTGCGACGAGTTGGATGGGCCGGCATAGGCTTCGAGCTCGGATCCGATGTGCGCCGTGCGATCGACGAGGTCGGACGGGTCGGCACCGCGAACCACGGCGTGCGTCGTGCCTGCAACCTTGGGGGCTGGCGCCGGACTGCCGATCGGGGCCGGACTGCTGACCGGCGGCGCGGCATTTGCGGGCGCGTCGCCGCCACCATTGGCGAGATAGGTGGAATACACCCAGCCGGTGCGTCCGTCGGCAAGCGCGACCTCAGCCCAGCCGCCGGACTTGCTGACGACGGTGACTTGATCTCCGGCCTGCACCACGCCGATCACTCCGCCGCGCGGACCAGAGCGCAAGTTGACGGCGCTGGAGCCGACGTGGTCGACGATGCCGGCCGGCGCGGGAGGTTCGATGGAGGAGGAGGGGGCTGGCGCGGTGGGAGCCGGCGTAGCGGCCGGTTCGACCGCGGCGACGGTTTCAACGGAGGCCTGCGGTTCCTTCGGCGGGGCCACCTCGGCATCGAGCCGGCGCAACAGGTCGGGATTGGGCGTGACGATGCTGGCGACGGGCTTTTGAGCCTGGGCGTCGGCGATCTTGACGGCACCGCTGCCCGGAATCATCGCCAGAGCAACCGCGCCCGCAGCGACGGCTCCGAAGGCAATGAAGAAGATTGGGCGACGGCGCATTTTCAAGGGTCTCCTTGGCCATCTTAAGTCCCTCGCGGGACCATGGTTCCAGAAAACATTCCGTGATTTGAACGCAGTGTTAATTACACGTCGGCGCCGGCACTCAATTGACCCCAATCAAATTCGCTTTCGAGGGCGCGATAGGCCTCGTCGCCGATGGCGCCACCCAGCCAAAGCTGGTTGGCGCGCTTGCGGGCGGCGGCGAGGGCGGCGCGGCGAATGTCGTTGCCGGGAAGCTCGTCCAGATCGGCTGCCGCCTTTTCGTTCGCGGAGGTCTCAATGGCCGCCGTGAACTCCTCGCGCAGGAGCCGCGCTTCATCCGACTGGTCGCCGTCGATGGCGGCGAGCCCGGCCTTCAATGCCTCGGCGCGCGCCCGGCGGATTTCGACCGCGACGGGATCGGGGGCATCGAGGCGCAGCAGGGCGATCAGCGGGCGGAGGGTCAGGCCCTGGACGACGAGCGTGCCGAGCACCACGGCAAAGGCGCAGAGCAAGATCAGGTCGCGGTAAGGAAAGGGCGAGCCGTCGGGCAGCGTGTTGGGCAGCGCGAAGGCGGCGGCGAGGGTGACGATCCCGCGCATCCCGGCCCAGGAGATGACCAGGGCGCCGGCGTAACTTGGGCGAGTGCGTTTGCCGTCTTCACCTGTCTCGGTCAGCCCGATGAGCCGAAACGCCGTGCTGTAGGCCATGACCCAGCAAAACCGCGCGACGATGGCGGTGAGGACCACGGCGCCGGCGATGAGCAGTGCATTGGACAGGCTGGTGGTCTCGAGACGGATAAGGATGGGCCTGAGCTGCATGCCGATGAGGACGAAGGCAAGGGCATTGAGCACGAAGGTGACGGCCGCCCAGACCGCATTGGTCGGAATGCGGACCTGCGGCGGGGTGGAAAGACGCGTCGAGCTGCGGGCGCCGGCGATGGCGAAGGCCACGATGGTCAGCACGCTCGAGAGACCGACGCGGTCGGCGAGGATCCAGACCCCGAAGGTGCCGACGAACTGCACGATGATAGCGATGGGAACGTCACGGATGGCCGCGATGAGGCGGATCAGCACGAGCGAGAGCAGGATGCCTACGGCAATGCTGCCGACGATGACGGCGATGGCGGTGGGCACGATGCCCGCGACGGTAAGGTTGCCGGCCACCGCCGTGCCGATCGCCAGGCGATAGACGAGCAGGGCCGAGGCGTCGTTCACGAGACTTTCGCCTTCGAGGATGGTGCGAATGCGATGCGGCAGCTTGATCTGGCGCATGACGGCGGTAGCTGCAGCCGCATCTGGCGGGGCAACGATGGCGCCCAGTGCAATGGCGATGCTCCACGGCATGTCGGGGACGAGCCAGCGCGCAATGAGGGCGACTGCGGCGGTGGTGACGCCGACCGCGGCGACGGCGAGACCGGCGACTGGCACCCAGTTGCGCTTCAGGTCACGCAGGGAGAAATCGTAGGCGGCATCGAGCAGGACAGGCGCGACAAACAGCGTGAGCGCGAGCTGCGGATCGAGCGTCCAGGTCGGGCTCATCGGCAACAGCGCGACGGCAGCGCCGCCGACCGCGAGCAGCGACGGGTAGGGCAGGCCGATGCGGCGGGCGAGCATCGACAGCAATGCCGCGCCGAACATCAGGCCGATGACCCATTCGAAGACGTCCATCCTTGCCTCCGTGCTCAAGGGTGCACGAAGCGCGGCACGAGCGGCAAGAGCAAGGCCGGCGGGTGCCATGCGGCTACACGCGGACTCTGGGGCTGGAGGCCGCTTGACGCCGAACCGTAACGTACGGTACGGTAGCGGCGGCTGTCGAAAGGGCGGAAACATGGGGCTTCCGCTTGGGGCGGCCGTGGAGCTCGTGCAGTGACGGTCGCCATCCGGCCCGCTTCCGATACGTTCACGCCGCGGCAGCAGGCGGTGCTGACGGCGGCGCTCGACCTCTTGGTCGAGGCCGGCGACGGGCTGACGATGACGGCCGTGGCGCGGCGCGCGAGCTGCTCGAAAGAGACGCTCTACAAGTGGTTCGGCGACCGCGACGGTTTGCTAACGGCAACGGTGCAGTGGCAGGCGGCGAAGGTGCGCGTGCCGCTGGTCGACCGGCGGTCGCTCGACGCAGATTCGCTCAGGGCCAGCATCTACCAATTCGCCCGCGACCTCCTCGCGACGATTGCCGGGTCCACGTCGGTGGCCCTCAACCGTCTCGCGATCACGCATGCGACCGAGGACAATGGCCTCGGCACGATCGTGCTCGACAATGGCCGCTTCACCATGGGCAAGCGCCTGAAGCCGCTGCTGGAAGCGGGCCGGGACGCGCGCATGCTCAAGTTCGACAATTCCGAAACGGCGTTCCGGACCTTCTTCGGTCTGGTCCTCCGCGACGTGCAAATCCGGCTGCTGCTCGGCGACAAGCTGTCGCTCTCGACCAAGGAGATCGAGGCCGATGCCGAGCGCGCGACCGAACAGTTCCTGGCGCTTTACGGAGCCACGCCGCCACAAAAGGGGCGGTAGACAATCGGCCGGAGACGGCCAACGCAAAACAGGGAGACTTCCATGCGTGTGTTCTATGATCGCGATGCCGATCTCAACATCATCAAATCCAAGAAGGTCGCGATCGTCGGCTACGGCAGCCAGGGCCATGCGCATACGCTGAACCTGCGCGACAGCGGCGTGAAGGACGTCGTCTCGGCGCTGCGGCCCGGCGGGGCGTCGGCCAAGAAGGCCGAGGGCGAAGGGCTCAAGGTGATGTCGATCGCCGACGCCGCGAAGTGGGCCGACGTGATCATGATGCTGGTGCCGGACGAGCTTCAGGCCGACATCTACAAGAAGGACATCGAGCCCAACATTCGCGACGGTGCCGCGATCGCCTTTGCGCACGGGCTCAACATCCACTTCAATTTGATCGAAGTGAAGCCGACGGTCGACGTCATCATGATCGCGCCCAAGGGGCCGGGACACACGGTGCGCGGCGAATTCCAGAAGGGCGGCGGCGTGCCGTGCCTGATCGCGGTCCACAACGACGCCTCCGGGAACGCGCACGACATTGCACTGGCTTACGCGTCGGCGATCGGCGGCGGCCGCTCGGGGGTGATTGAAACGACGTTCCGCGAAGAGTGCGAGACCGACCTGTTTGGCGAGCAGGTGGTGCTCTGCGGCGGCCTCGTCGAGCTGATCCGCGGTGGCTTCGAGACGCTGGTCGAGGCGGGTTATGCGCCGGAGATGGCGTATTTCGAGTGTCTGCACGAGGTGAAGCTGATCGTCGACCTGATCTACCAGGGCGGCATCGCCAATATGAACTACTCGATCTCGAACACGGCCGAGTGGGGCGAGTACGTGTCGGGGCCGCGCATCATCACCTCCGACACCAAGGCGGAAATGAAGCGGGTACTCCAGGACATCCAGTCCGGCAAGTTCACCAGCGAGTGGATGCAGGAGTACCGGTCCGGCGCCTCGCGTTTCAAGGCGACCCGGCGGCTCGCCGACGAACACCAGATCGAAGTCGTGGGCGAAAAGCTGCGCGGCATGATGCCGTGGATCAAGGCCGGCGCGCTGGTGGACAAGAGCAAGAACTAGCCGGCCAACAGTCTGGTGGCGGTCGAAAGACGAAGGGCTCCGAGATCATCGGAGCCCTTCAGTGTTTGCAGGCCCGAGCCCGGGGCTTACTCATGCGAACGAATGGTCCGGCCACGGGAAGGGCTCACCATCTGATAGACATCGGCGCGGGTGAGGCCGATATCGGCCAGCATGCGGTCATCGAGGGCGATCAGGCTGGCGAAGGCGCGACGCTTTTCCGAACGCCGGAAAAGGGTGGAGAGAAGGGTCATTTCACTATCCAAAAGTGGGAGAGAACGTCCGGTTGGCCGTTCGTTGGCGGGCTTATGCCGCGCAAAAAATGAACCTGTCGTGAATGCGGTAGCGGACTGGATAACAAGCGGTAAACGCCGCTGCCATGCCGCGGACGGCGTGCTAGAAGCGTGGCTCGCAGGGGGAAATCGGAATGGCCAAAGAGGACGACATCCGGCTCATCATAGAGCAGGAAAAGACGCTGGTGCTACCGGCGTTCAACGAGGACATTGCGTGGACGCTGGGCAGCGCCCTGCGCGAGCGCGGGGCACGGGAGAAGCTCGGCATCGCGATCGAAATCCGGTGCGGCGAGAGGGCGCTGTTCCATAGCGCGCTGGCCGGGACCGTGGCGGACAACGCCAACTGGCTGCGCCGCAAGTCCAACGTCGTGCACCGGATGAGCAAGGCAAGCTATCGCGTGGTGCTCGAGCATTCGGAGCCGCAGAACTATTTCGGGCCGCGCCGGGGTCTCGACAACATGGATTTCGTGCTGGCCGGCGGCGGCTTTCCGATCTGGGTGAAGAACGCGGGCATGATCGGCTCGATCTGTGTGTCGGGGCTGCACGAGCGGGACGACCACCGGCTGGTGGTTGATGCTTTGTGCGATCATCTGGGCGCCGACAAGAAAGCGCTCACCCTGCCGCCGCTTTAGCGCCCGTGTTTGCTTGACAGTGCCGCGCCAGCTCCGCATGGGCATGGCGCGCGGGAGCGTTGCCATGAAACTCGACTATCTGTTGCTGGACGTGTTCACGCGCGAGCGGCTGCGGGGCAACCCGTTGGCGGTCGTGCTCAGGGCGGACGGCCTGCTCGACGACCAGATGCAGAAAATCGCCGCCGAGTTCAACCTCAGCGAAACGGTGTTTCTCACCAAGCCGAAGGCCGAACGGCACAGCGCCGGCGCCCGAATTTTTACCCCATCGGTCGAGCTGCCGTTTGCCGGCCATCCGACGGTGGGGGCGGCGGTGGCGCTGGGCCTCGAGCTCAAGAGCACGGCGATCCGGCTCGAGGAAAAGATCGGCGTCATCACCTGCGTGATCGAGCGGATCGACAAGGCGCGAGGCAACGCGCGTTTCGCGCTGCCGCACCTGCCGGATCGGCTGCGAGACGCACCGGACAAGGTGCAGACGGCGCTGGCCCTCGGGCTCGAACCGGAGGACATCGGCTGCGGACTGTACAAGCCCGGCGTGTGGTCGGCGGGGGTCATCTTCTATTGCATTCCGGTGCGGTCCGCGGCGGTGCTCAGGCGCGTGAAGCCGGAGCCCCGCGGCTGGGCCGAGATTTTCCCGCTCGGACACAGCTCGGTCTATGTCTATACCGAGACGCGCGAGGAGGACGGCAACGACTTTGCCGCACGCATGTTCGCGCCGGGCATGGGGCTGGGAGAAGACCCGGCTACGGGCTCGGCCGCGGCGGCGCTGATTGGGGAGCTCGCCGAACAGGCGTCGAGCGGGCAGACAGAGTACGTCATCCGGCAGGGCGCCGAGATGGGGCGGCTGAGCCTGATCACGGTACAGATCCGCAAGGACGGCGACACGCTCACCCATGGCGGCATCGGCGGCGACGCGGTGATCGTGGGGCAGGGCAGTCTCGAGCTGGATGACTAGATGCGTCAGCTGAGGGGCCGCTCCATGAATACGATGCGGTAGCCGCCGGGGGAATCGTGCTCACCGGTTTCGGTGAAGCCCAGATGCGCGTAAATCGCGCGGTTCCTGGTCATGGCGGCGTTGGTGTAGAGGGTGAGCTTCGACTTGTCCTCGCGCCGGGCGGCGGCCTCGGCGAAGTCGAGCATCTGACGCAGCAGGCCGCGGCCCTGGGCATCGGGATGCACGGCGAAGTTGAAGATGTGCACTGCGGCGGGCTGCACCATCATGGTCAGCACAGCAAGGAGCGTGCCGTCCTCCTCGATGACGAAGAGCTCGCCGTTGCCGAGCCGCGCCTGCAGGTCATCGTCCATCGGGCGCGGGCGGCGGCCCAGGATCGGGACGTAATGGCGGTAGGCGGCTTCGATCAGCGCGGCGACGGCCGAAAGGTCTTCGGATTTGGCGGGGCGAAGCGTGGACATGCGGCTTTCCGTGCAGCGCGGCGAAGGCTAGGGTGCACCCGCGACTTGGGGAGGCTCATTTGGATATTGTCAACAATCTGCTGTTCTGGTTGCACCTGGTGTCGCTTTCGCTGGGCGGGGTGGGAGCATTCGGCATTCCCGTCGTGGGAAGCATGATGCCGATGGCGAGCGCAGAGACGCGCCCAACGCTGTTCAAGGTGGCGCACGGGCTATCGAGGGTGAGCCGGATCGGCCTTGGAGGGCTGATCATCACCGGGCCGCTGCTGGTCTGGCTGAAGTTCGGGGGCACGGCGGGATTCACCGCCTGGTTCTGGGCCAAGATGATCCTCGTGGTCCTGCTGATCATTGTGATCGTCTGGGCCGGCATGAACGCGAAGCGGGCCGAAGGCGGAGACATGGCCGCGGCAAAGCGGGCGCCGATGATTGGCGGCCTTGCCATGCTGTTGCTGCTCGGCGTGGTTCTTTGCGCGGTATTCGCATTCAACTAGAGGCACTTGGGGCCGGGCGCTTGCCAAAGCCGGGCGATTCACGCAGTATCGTGGGTAGTTAGGAACCCAGCAGATGCAGCGCGCCCGCGCCATTGCCATCGCCCATGCGGAACAGCAGGCCCAACCGGCCCGGCTGCTGCTGGTGACTGGCCTGCTGCTGCTTCCGGCCCTTCTGCTTCTCCTTCTTATCAGCCCCTGAGTACCGGCGGCTCGCGAGCGCGAGCGGGTGGTCAGGGGAGCGCGACTGAAGAGCCGAACACAGTTTTGTCCGGCCGCGTGGGCATGATCGAAAGCTGCCCCGGCCGTTGGATAGGAAGACCGAGATGAGTACCCAGACCGACAGCAACAAAGACCGCGTCTACATCTTCGATACGACGCTGCGCGACGGCGAGCAGAGCCCGGGCGCGACGATGACGCTCGAGGAGAAGCTGCAGGTCGCCGAGGCGCTCGACGAGATGGGCGTCGATATCATCGAGGCGGGTTTCCCGATCGCCAGCGTCGGCGACTTCGAGGCGGTCGCCGAGGTGGCGCGGCGCAGCAAGAATTCGGTGATCGCCGGGCTGGCGCGTGCCATACCCGCCGACATCGCCCGGGCCGCCGAAGCCGTACGACACGCGCCGCAGGGCCGCATCCATACCTTCGTTTCGACCTCGCCGATCCACCTCGCGCACCAGATGAAGAAGACGCAGGAAGAGGTGCTCGAGATCATCACCGCGACGGTGACGCAGGCGCGCAACCTGATCGACAATATCGAGTGGAGCGCGATGGACGCGACGCGCACGCCGCTCGACTACCTGAAGCGCTGCTGCGAACTGGCGATCAAGGCGGGCGCCACGACGATCAACATTCCCGATACGGTCGGCTATGCGGTGCCCGAGGAATACTACGCGCTGATCAAGGCGTTGCGCGAGGGCGTGCCGGGCGGCGACAAGGTGATCTGGTCGACGCATTGCCATAACGACCTCGGCATGGCGGTGGCCAACTCACTGGCCGGCGTGCGCGCCGGGGCGCGGCAGGTCGAGTGCACGATCAACGGGCTGGGCGAGCGGGCCGGCAACGCCGCACTCGAGGAAGTGGTCATGGCGCTGCGCACCCGCGCCGATGCAATGCCGTTCCATACCAAGATCGAGTCGACGCATCTGAGCCGGGTGAGCAAGCTGGTGTCGGCGGCGTCGAACTTCCCGGTGCAGTACAACAAGGCGATCGTGGGCAAGAACGCCTTCGCGCATGAGAGCGGTATCCACCAGGACGGCATGCTGAAGAATGCCGAGACCTACGAGATCATGACGCCGGCCTCGGTCGGCATCAAGGAAACGACGCTGGTGATGGGCAAGCATTCCGGCCGCGCCGCCTTCAAGGACAAGCTGCGCGAGCTCGGCTACGAGCTGGGCGACAACCAGTTCCAGGAGGCGTTCGTGCGCTTCAAGGACCTGGCCGATCGCAAGAAGCACATCTACGACGCCGATATCGTGGCGCTGGTCGACGACGAGGCCGGTTCGTCCGACGACCGGATCAAGCTGGTGTCGATGGAAGTGGTGAGCAAGACTGGCGGCACGCATCGCTGCGACATGGTGGTGACCATCGACGGACGCGAGGTGCACGTGACGCACGACGGGACGGGCTCGGTGGACGCGATCTTCACCGCCATCAAGGAGGCCGTGGGGCAGTGGCCGCATTTGGTGCTCTACGCGGTCGATGGCGTCACTGGCGGCACCGACGCGCAGGCGAGCGCGCATGTGCGGCTCGAGCTCAACGGGCGCATCGCGTCCGGCAATGCCGCGGAGCCGGACACGCTCGTGGCATCCGCCCGCGCCTATCTCAACGCCATCAACCGGCTGATGATCGAGCGGGGCGGCGCGGCGCAGGGCGCGATGGAGAGCGCGGCGAGCTGAGACGATGGCCCCTTATCCCGCAAACGACCTCAAGCGGAAGCTGAGGGCAGGGCAGCCTGCGCTCGGCTTCTGGCTCAGCCTCAACAGCCTGGCGCTGACCGAGATGGCGGCAGGCGCCGGCTGGGACTGGCTGCTGCTCGACATGGAGCATGTGATCTACGATGCCGAGACGGTGGAGCGGCACCTGCTTGCGGCTCGCCACGGTGGGGCGGCCGAGCTCGTGGTGCGCATCCCGAGCATCGACCCGGTGCTGGTGAAGCGGCTGCTCGACGCCGGCGTGCGCAGCTACATGTTCCCGTTCGTACAGACGGTTGAGGAAGCCAAACTCGCGGTGGCCTCGACGCGCTATCCGCCGGCCGGCATTCGTGGCTTCTCGGGCGGAACGAGGGCCAACCACTACGGGCGGGACACGGATTACCTCGCCAAGTACGCCGACGACATCTGCGTCATCGGACAGATCGAAACGCCGCAAGCCGTGTCGAACATTGCGGCCTATGGCCAGGTCGACGGGCTCGATGCGATGCTGATCGGTGCCAATGACCTTGCGGCGAACATGGGCCACCTGGGCGACACCAGGCACCCGGAGGTGGTTACCAAGATCAGCGAAGCCGGGCGGTCAATCCGGGCGACGGGGAAGGCCTCGGGCTTCCAGTTCTTCGACGAGCGGGCGCAGGCGCTGCTGAAGGAGGGCTTCACGCTGGCGGCGGTGGCGGGCGACATCAACAGCCTGACGCTGGCGATGAAGGCGCGGCGCGCGGAGTTCTAGTCGTGCACACATTGCGGGCAGTCGAAAGCGCGGACGACCTGCGGGCGATGCACGACATCCGGCTGGCGACGCTGTTCACGCCGGAGCGGCATCCCGGGATCGTCTACGATCAGAACCATCCGCTGGACCTCGATCCTGCCAATACGCGCTTCCTGCTGTGGTGGGACAACCGAGCGATCGGGGTTGTCCGGCTGGACCGCCGCGGCAGCGGCGAAGGTGTCGTGCGGCTGGTTGCGATTGTGCCGGAGGTGCAGCGCGGAGGCCACGGTCGCGCGTTGATGGGATTGGTCGAGGATGAGGCCCGGCGGCGTGGTATGCGCAAGCTGATGCTCAACGCGCACAAGAGTGCGACCGGGTTTTACGAGCGGCTCGGCTGGTCGAACGAGGTCTGGGACGACGCCGAACGCACGAGCATGGCCGATCACTCGGTGCAGATGACCAAGGTCCTGGGCTGAGCCTACTTGCCGCCGCTGAGGTCGGGCGTCTGGGCGTGGCTCTGGGCAACGTGCGGGTCGGGGGCTTCCGTGACCTCGGCAACACCGCCGTCGCCCTCCGCCAGCATCTTGTTGATGCCGAGCTTGACCGCTTCGGTCAGGTCGCGAAGCGCCGTGCGGTAGTCCGGGGTGGGGACCCAGGAGCGGACCTGGAGTGTGACGGTATCGGTGCCGAAGGTGTCGACGAAGGCGGTCGGGGCCGGATCGGAGAGGACACGCTTGTCGTGGCCGACGATTCGCAGCAGCGCCTGGCGAGCCCGATTGATGTTGGCCTTGTCGGGAATGGTGACCTTGACGTCGATGCGTCGCCTCGGCTCGCGGCTGTGATTGGTGATCGCGCCGTTCCAGAGCTTGTTGTTGTTGGTGAAAACGAACAGGCCGCTGGTCGAGCGAAGCCTTGTGCCGAAGAGACCGATTTCGACCACCACGCCCTCGACGCCGTCACCGGTGATGTATTCGCCGACCGCGATGGGGCGGATCCAGGCGAGCATGATACCGGCGGCGACATTGCTGAGGGTGTTCTGCAGCGACAGGGCGAGAGCGAGGGATGCGGTGCCCACGACGGTCAGAATCGAGGCGGAGGGGACGCCGATGAAACCGAGCGCAGTGATCAGGGCCACGATCAGGATCGCGTAGCGCACCGCCTGGCCGAGGAGTGGCGCCAGCGTGGTCATCGGGCCGGTGCGGACGCGCGGCAACCACTGGCGGACCGTATGCTGCGCGAAGCGGGCGAGGAACCAGCCAATGCCGAGGGTAACGACGGCGGCAAGAATGGGAAGCAGGACGCCCGTCCAGGTGGCGGGATTCTGGAGCGCGATCGGAATATTCATGGGGTCTTCGCCGGGATTGTTGACGCTGCTACCGGCTTCAATGCCGCAGGCCGGAGAAAGTGCCAAGGCCTGCTGGACAGGCCCGGATGCCTCTGATAGTCACCCGCGCGGACCGGGTGCGTAGCTCAGATGGTAGAGCAGCTGACTCTTAATCAGCGGGTCCACGGTTCGAGTCCGTGCGCACCCACCAATCCTCCAAATTGTCGGTTTGATCGCCCGCTCCACGGTTAACGGATGTTAACTCGAATCCGGCAGGCTGTGGGGATGACTTCATCGTCCACCGTGCTGGCTTCGGCGGCTGCGGCAGCGCGGATTGCGCTGGCGGAGGCCGTCGTGCTCAAGGTCGGGCAGGTGCTGCAGGCGATCGTCGGGGCGACCGACAGCGATGGGCTGACGACACTCAAGCTCGGCGACGAGACCCTGCAGGCACAACTGCCGCAACCATTGCCGGCGGGCACGACCCTGCAGTTGCAGGTGAAGGCGGGCGGGCCCACGCGGCAGCTCGCGATCGTCGCGCAGTCGCCGCCAGCGGGGCAGGCTTCGGCGCCCGCGGTGGCGGTTCGCACCGTGACCGCACCTGTTCCGCCGATGCCGCGGTCGGCAGCGCCACTGGTGATCGAACAACTGCCCGGGCCGATTGCTCAGCCACCGGCCGCGGAGACGACTGTGGCGTCAACCAACCCCGGCCCCGGTGCTGCAGGTGTGGGGACTGCGGCGGCGCAAATGGGCGAGTCGGGACAAGCAGTTGCCACGCCGAGCTCACAGACTGAGTCAGCGGCGGCTCCTCCTTCCTCCTCCGGTGCCGCGCCGGCACCGCCAAGTCCGGCCCCTGCGGCGACGCTCCCCGCGAGCCCGGCCGCGGCAGGCGAGGAGGCAGCGCCGGTGAACTCGATCGTGCTTCCGGCGGGAATTTCGCCGGCCGGTTCGGCACCGGTGCCGGTTGCGAGCCAAACGGCCCCACCGGTCGCAGCCGTCGTCGAGGTGGAACAGGCGACGACCACCGCGATCCTCGGTTCTCCCCTGATGCCTGCTGCGGAAGGCTCGCCGGTGCCGCCGCAATCAGGGCTTCCACGGGCGCCGTTGCAGGCACCTGCGGTCGTGCCGGGCCCGGCGGGGCCGCCGTCGACGGAGACAATATCGGCCCCGGCGGTCGGGGGGACGCCGCTCCCGACGACGCAAATTCCGGGGGATGCGGATCCGGAGCCGAAGCTGGCCAATCCGCTGTTGCTGGCGCAATCGGCGGCGCGGCCGGTGGCGGCGACCGGGTTGCCGCAGGCCTTTGTGCCGGTGGCGACGACGGCAGCGCGGGCAGTCGGCCCCGCACCGGCCCCGCCAACGCCCGCGGCGGCGCTGGCGCAGATGGTCCCGGAGGCACTTTCCCGGCAGGCGTCGGCGGCGCCGTTGCTGCAGACACTGGCGGACGTGGTGGTGCGGCTTCCCAATGTGCTGCCGGAGCCGGTGCTCCGGGCTGCGATGGGTATGCTGGCGCAGCGGATCGTGTCGCCTGACGGGCGGGTCAGCGCGCGGGCGATCGAAGAAGCGGTGACGCGGTCGGGGATCGGCCTCGAAGCCTCGCTGGTGCGCGGCACGCCGCAACCCATGGACGCGAAAGCCGGGCTGCTGGCGTTGCGAGATGCGCTGACGAAATGGCTCGGCGATGCGCCGCCGCTGCCGCCGCAGGGGCGGGCGCCGAGCGATACACCGCCGCTGAAGGGATTGCCGCTCAGGGCCGTACCGGCTGATCCGCCGCCGCTGCCCGACACATCGCGTGACGCTGGACGTTTGCTGCACCAGGAGACGGATTCGGCGATTTCGCGGCTCAAGCTGATGCAGCTCGCATCCCTCCCCGATGCGGGAGGCAATCCGGCCCGTCCGGCGTCCCTGCGGATGGAACTGCCGTTCCTCATCGGGCACGAGCTGGTGATGGCGCAGATGCAGATTGGGCGCGATCTGGGAGGAAGCCGCCGCGACGCGGCGGGTAAGCGCGGCTGGTCGATGCGGTTCGCGCTCAACTTTTCCGCGACCGGTGAGGTGGGAGCCGAAGTGGGCCTGCTCGACAAGGCGGTGAGCGTATCGCTGTGGGCGGCCGAGCCGGAGACTGCCGCGGCGATGCGCGAAACGCTGCCCGAGCTCAAGGAAGCGCTCGAGGGGATCGGACTCCTCGCTCAGGGCCTCAGGATACGCGGTGGCGTCCCGGAACCGGAGCGTCCGGCATCGGGCAAGATCCTGGACAACGTCTCATGACAGGCGAGAGCAAACCGCGGCAGCTGGCGGTCGCGCTCGACTACGAGATCGGGACGCATGCAGCCCCCGTGGTGGTGGCCAATGGGCGCGGGCACATCGCCGAGAGCATCCTCGAGATTGCGCGAGAGCACGGGATCAGCATCGAGGCCAATCCGATGCTCGCCGAAGCGCTGAGCGGCGTGGAGATCGACCAGTCCATTCCGCACGAGCTATACGCTGCGGTGGCCGAGGTGATCGGCTTCGTGCTGAGGACGCGCCGAAAACCCTAAGATTCGTGCGTTTGCGCGGATTTGTGCGGATTAAGGGATGAAAGGCCGGGTGCTGTCGCCTAGATAGGTCGGATACGGCAGGTTCTGCCGATTTCGACGGACTCGACTTTGGACCTCTTTTCCCCCGGATCGTTCGCCGCGTTCCTGCAGGTGATCGCGATCGACCTCGTTTTGGCGGGGGACAATGCCGTCGTCATCGGCATGGCGGCGATGGGCCTGCCGCCACGGCTGCGGATGAAGGCCATTGCCATCGGCATCCTGGCGGCCACAGCTCTGCGGATCGGCTTCGCATTGATCGCGACGCAGCTCCTGGCCTTCACCGGCCTGCTTTTGGCCGGCGGGCTGCTGCTGCTGTGGGTCTGCTACAAGATGTGGCAGGAACTGCGCCACGACGAGCATGCCGAGGGCGCGGGTTATGCGCTTCATACCGCCCAGGCGCTGGTGCATGCGGGCGCGCGCAAGACGCTTGGACAGGCGGTGGCGCAGATCGTCATCGCCGATGTCTCGATGTCGCTCGACAATGTGCTGGCCGTCGCCGGTGCGGCGCAGCGGCACGTGGAAGCGCTGGTCTTCGGGTTGGCCCTGTCGGTGCTGCTGATGGGCCTGGCATCGTCGGTGATTGCGCGGCTGCTCAACCGCTTCCGCTGGATCGCCTGGGTTGGCTTGGCGGTGATCCTCTTCGTGGCAGTGCGGATGATCTATGACGGCGCGGACTTGCTCCTCAGTCACACGTTGCCGGCGATCCCGCTGATCAAGGGCCCGATGCCGATGCCGATGCCGTGGCCGGCCCTCAGCTGAAAGCGACAGAGCGTTTCGCTCGCATTTTCGTTGTCGCCAAAGGATTGCCTCTAGGCCGGCGCGCATTTTGGCGCTCAAATGCGCCGAGATGCCGTATTCGCCGTTGATGTCGCCGCCCAGATGAGCCGCAAAACGCTGCCAGTGGCCGCGCCGCGTTCCGCGCCGGCCCTGACCCTGCAACTCGTCGCGCCGGAATTGTGGGACCGCACGGTCGCGCAGTTCGATGACATCTGCCGGGAGCAGCTCGAGGTCTTCGCCAAAGCGCACCGCCCGGGTGCCCAGTATGATCCGGTGCTGTTCTGGCTCGGTGGCGAACTCGTCGGCGGCGTCCTGATGGCGATCGAGCCGCTGCCTTTGCGGCTCGGGCGACGCGCCATGGCTGCGTCGGGCCCGATGCAGCCGCGGTCCGACCGGCCGGACGGGATGGACGTCTATCGCGCGATGATCGACGCTCTGGTCGCCGAATACGCCGTCAAACGCGGATTTCTCTTCAGTGTGCAGCCGCGCGCCGCGGTTTGCGCGTTCAACGCCGAGTACGACCACCTCGTGCACCGCGGCTTTTCGCCAGGACGGGAGCGGGAGCCGACCGAGCACTATCTGGTCGATCTCGGGCTTTCGGACGACGAGCGGCGCGTCAGCCTCGTGCCCACATGGCGATCCGAGCTCAGGAGTTCGGAGCGGGCAGGCCTGAGCTTCGAGGAGGCGCCGGCCTCGCGATTTGCCGAGTTCGCAGCGCTTCGTGAGCGGATGCCTGAAGGTGAGCGGCCGGACCATCATTCAGGATACGACGCGATGCCGGCCCTGCTGGCGCTGGACAATGAGCGGTTGCGGCCTGAGCTGTTCTTCGTGCGGCACCTCGGGGAGGTCATCGCCGGCGCGATTGTGTTCAAGGCGGGCGATCGCGCGGTGTACCTGCACGGCGCGAGCAGCGACAAGGCACTGCCGTTGCGAGCCGGGTATTTCATGCAGTGGAACATTATTCGCTGGCTGCGGGACCGGACGACGGCCCGCTGGTACGACCTGGGCGGCGCCGGCGGCTCCAGTGGGCTCCGTCAGTTCAAGGCGGGCCTCGTGGGCGAAGCCGGGGCCATCCAGCCGGCGCCCCCGGAGGCGAGCTACGCGGTGCGTTGGTTGCCAAGAGCCGCAAATGCACTGTTTGGCCGCTCGATCGCCGGCGACTGAGAATTGGCCTCGCAGAGGTGGACGCAGCCTTCGAGGTCAGCGCGGGGTCAGCCAGCAGTCATGCTGGTGGCAGAGATTTGCCGAAGGATATGCCGCCGGAGGCTCGGGCAGAGCTTTCCCGTGCGGCGGGCCGCGGAACAGAGGGAATGCGACCAATGCGCCTCGGCGAAGTGGTCTTCTTGCCCAAGAGGGGAGCAGTGGCTAAACCACGACAAAAGACCATTGGGAGGAGACAATGAGCGACAATCAGGTATTCCCGCCAAGTGCGGCGGCAAAGGCGCGGACGCTCACCACCAAGGCGCAGTACGAGGAAATGTATGCGCGTTCGATCTCGGACCCTGAGGGGTTCTGGGCGGAGCAGGCGAAGCGCCTCGACTGGTTCAAGTTTCCGACCAAGATCAAGAATACCAGCTTTGAGTACCCCAATATCTCGATCAAATGGTTCGAGGACGGGGAGCTCAACGTTTCGTACAACTGCCTCGACCGGCATCTCGAAAAGCGCGGCGACCAGACGGCGATCATCTGGGAAGGCGACATTCCCGGCACCGATGGCAAAGCGACCTATCGCGAGCTCTACGAGCGGGTCTGCCGCTATGCGAACGTGCTCAAGGCCAACGGCGTCAAGAAGGGTGACCGCGTCACCATCTACATGCCGATGGTCATCGATACAGCGGTGGCCATGCTCGCCTGCGCACGTATCGGCGCGATCCACTCAGTGATCTTCGGGGGCTTCTCCGCGGAATCGATCGCTGGCCGCGTCAACGATTGCGACAGCCGGATCGTGCTGACGGCGGACGAGGGACGGCGCGGCGGCAAGCTGATCGCGCTCAAGAAGACGGTCGACGAGGCGCTGGCGAAGACGCCGGGCGTGACGCGGGTAATCGTCACCAAAGTCACCGGCAACCCCATCAATATGCAGGCGGGGCGCGACGTCTGGTATCAGGACGAGGCGGCGAAGGTGGGAGCGGAGTGCCCGCCCGAGCGGATGAACGCCGAGGACCCGCTGTTCATCCTCTATACGTCGGGCTCGACCGGCAAGCCGAAGGGCGTTCTACACACGACCGGTGGCTATCTCGTCTGGGGCTCGATGACGCATGAGCGCAGCTTCGATTACCGCGACGGCGATATCTTCTGGTGCACGGCCGACGTCGGCTGGGTCACGGGGCATACCTACATCGTGTACGGCCCGCTCGCGAACGGCGCGACGACCCTGATGTTCGAGGGGATCCCGAGCCATCCCGATCCTGGCCGGTGCTGGCAGGTGGTGGAAAAGCACAAGGTCAACATTTTCCACACAGCGCCGACCGCGATCCGGGCGCTGATGGGCGCCGGCTCGGAGTATCCGGACAAGTATGAGATGCCGACGCTGCGCACGCTGGGCACCGTGGGCGAGCCGATCAATCCGGAAGCGTGGCTGTGGTACTACAAGCACGTCGGCAAGGAACGCTGCTCGATCGTCGATGCCTGGTGGCAGACCGAGACGGGCGGCCACATGATCGCGCCGTTCCCAGGGGCGACCGCGACCAAGCCGGGGTCGGCGACGGTGCCATTCTTCGGCGTGCAGCCGGTGGTGCTGTCGCCCGAAGGCCGGATACAGGAGCAGACGAAAGCCGAAGGCGTGCTCTGCATCAAGGACAGCTGGCCGGGCCAGATGCGCACCGTCTATGGCGATCACGACCGGTTCGTTTCGACCTACTTCCAGCAGTACAAGGGCTACTACTTCACCGGTGACGGCTGCCGCCGCGACGAGGACGGCTACTACTGGATCACCGGCCGGGTCGACGATGTGCTCAACATCTCGGGCCATCGCATCGGCACGGCAGAAGTGGAGAGCGCGCTGGTGGCCCATCCGAAGGTCGCCGAGGCGGCGGTCGTCGGTTATCCGCACGACATCAAGGGCCAGGCCCTCTACTGCTACGTCATGCTGATGGCGGGCGAGAAGGGCGACGAGGCACTGAAGACGGAGCTGAGGAACTGGGTGCGCAAGGAGATCGGCGCGCATGCCGCTCCTGACCTGATCCAGTTCGCGCCGAGCCTGCCCAAGACGCGGTCGGGCAAGATCATGCGGCGCATTCTGCGCAAGATCGCCGAGAACGACTATGGCGCGCTGGGCGACACAACCACGCTGGCCGATCCATCGGTTGTTCAGGACTTGATCGAAAACCGGCAGAACAAATAGCTCTCGCGCGCCGTTAAGGTTTTCTACCGGCCGGGCGTGCACAATAGCGCCCGGTCTGGGAAGAACTGGCGACGGCCGGCATGGGGCTCAAAGCACTGACATCGGCGCTCGGACGAGCGTTCGGCCCGGCGCGGTCGTCTAACGCGCTCGCGCAGGTTATTGCCGACAGTTTCGCAGGCATGATGGTGGTGAACGGCGCGGGCACGGTAGTGGCTGCCAGCCGCATCGCCTGCCGGCTGCTCAACCAGGAACGGCCGCTCGAGGGCCTGATGGCGCGCTCGGTGTTGCCGATGGATATGCGTCGGGCGGTGGACGAGACCCTGGCGGGACGCGCGCCGCAAACAGACCTCGCCCTGGCGGTGATCAAACACGGCACGGACGGCGACGACAGGCTGGTGGTGCAATACGCGGTGACGATGAGCATCACCGAAGATGGCCAGCGCTATGCCTGCCTCAACTTTTGGGATGTCACCGAGCGGCGGCGGGCGGAGGAGCGGCTATCGTTTCTGGCGACGCACGATCCGCTGACGGGCGCCCTGTCACGCACTGGACTCAGCCATGCGATCAGCGACCGGTTCGAGACCGAGCGCGGGCGTGGCGAAGGCCTGACGGTCCTCGCCATCGACCTGGCGCGCTTCAAGCCGGTCAACGACGCGCTGGGCCATGCCAACGGCGACGCGCTGCTCAAGCAGGTCGTTAGTCGGCTGCGGGCGACGGGCGCGAGCTATGTGGCGCGGCTCGGCGGACATGGTTTCGCGGTGGCGCATCCGGGGCTGACGCCGGACGAGGCCGGGCAGTATGCCGACCTGATCCAGGATCGGCTGATTGCGCCCTATCAGCTGGGGCCGCACCGCGCCATCGTCGGCGCCGAGATCGGCATCAGCCAGTCGGGAATCTCCGGGTACGATCCGGAGCAGTTGCTGAGCCATGCGGACATGGCGCTGTCGATCGCCCGGCAGGGAGGCGGCAAGGGGTACGCGGTGTTCTCGCCCGAGATGGACGAGAGCCTTAGGGCGCGGCAAGCGCTCGAGACGGCGATGCAGCAGGCGATGGAGCGGGGGGAAATCTCGCTTATGTTCCAGCCGCAGGCCCGGCTGGATGACGGCGAAACAATCGGCGTCGAGGCTCTGATGCGCTGGATACATCCGGAACTGGGCGCCGTGTCACCGGAGCGGTTCATCCCGGTGGCGGAGGAGACGGGCAAGATCGTCGAACTCGGCCGATGGATTCTCGAGGCGGCTTGCAGCGAGGTTGCAAGCTGGCCGGGCGATGTGCGTGTCTCCGTCAATGTATCGCCGATCCAGTTCGAGCTGGTCGACGTCGTGCGGGAGATCAAGGAGGCGCTGCGGCGCTCGGGGTTGCCAGCGCACCGGCTGGACGTGGAGATTACCGAGGGCATCTTCATGTCGAATGCGCGGGCGGTAACGGACGCGCTGCAGAAGCTCCGGAGCCTGGGCGTCGGCATTGCGCTCGACGATTTCGGCACGGGGTATTCGTCGCTGAGCTATATCGGCCGGCTGCCGATCGACAAGATCAAGATCGACCAGAGTTTTGTGAAGCGGCTGCCGGGCGATCAGCAGGCGGGCGTCATCATCAGGGCGGTGATGATGCTGAGCGAGGCGCTCGAAAAGGAGGTCATTGCCGAGGGCATCGAGACGGCGGATCAAGCCTGGATGCTCAAGATGATGGGCTGCAAGATCGGGCAGGGCTATCATTTCGGGCGGCCCAAGACCGCGGCGGAAATGCGAACCATGCTCAAAGGCGCGCTCGCGGACGACCGGATCGCGGGCTAGGGGCCGAACTTTCGTGCGGCATCGAGGGCGAGACCGAGACCGACGCTGCCGAAAGCGTCGGTCTCGACGAACCCGGCATCGGGAAAGTTGGCGCGCAGGCGCTGCATAATTGCAGGGATCTGAGTCGAGCCGCCGGTCAGGACCAGCGTATCGATGCGATTGGCGGTGAGGCCGGCGACGGCGACGACCTCGCGCAGCTTGTCCTCGATGCGGTCGACGGCGCCGGTAATGGCGGTGGCGAGTTGATCGCGGGTGATGGGCACCTCGAGGCCGACCTCTTCGCCGTCGAAAAGCATCGTGGTGCGGGCCTCCGAGGTCAGCGCTATCTTGGCGGCCTCGACCGCCCCGGCCAGCCGATGGCCTTCGCGATGGGCGACGATCGAGATGAACTTTTCCACCTTGTCCGGATCGCGGGCTTCGCGCTCGGTGTGCCGAAGCTGGCGCAGGATCGCCGGATCGTAGAGCTGGTTGATGCGGTGCCAGGTGGCGAGGTCGACATAGGGGGCCGAGGGCAGCGGACGCTTGCCGTCGGCAGTGGGGGTCTGGTAGCCGAGCGCCGGCATCACCGACTTCAGCGAGAGCAGACGGTCGAAGTCGGTGCCGCCGACGTGGACGCCGGCGGTCGATAGAATATCGCTCTGTCGGTCGGAGGCGGCGGCGCGCTGTGGCGACACACGGACGACCGAGAAGTCCGACGTGCCGCCGCCGAGATCGACGACGAGGCCGAGCTGTTCGCGCGTGACCTGTTGTTCATAGTCGAGGGCTGCGGCGATGGGCTCGTACTGGAACTCGATGTGGCGGAACCCCTTGCTGCGGACGGTGCGCTCCATCTGCTGCTGCGCCTGCCGGTCGGCAATCGGGTCGTCGTCGACATAATGCACCGGCCGGCCGACCACGACGCTGTCGAGCTCGTGGCGGAGGTCGATCTCGGCGCGGTCCTTCAGCTCACCGACGAAGCTGCCGATGATCTGAAGGTAGGAGAGGATGCGCTTCTTGATGCGGATCTTCTCCTCGGCAAGCGACGAGCCGAGGATCGACTTCAGCGAGCGCATCATGCGGCCATCGGTGCCCGACACGTATTCGGCGATGGCGGCGCGGCCGTAGACAGTGCGGTCGGCGTCGAAGTCGAAGAAGATGGTCGACGGAATGGTCGGACGGTCGCCCTCGATCGGCAGCAGGCGTGCGGGCGAATTGCCACCGGCGACGGCGAGCGTGGAATTGGACGTGCCGAAGTCGAGGCCGCAATGGCGCAGGGAGCTGGTCACAGGAGTCTCACGGCGAGCGGGGAGGGCGGTTATTAGCGGCGTTTGCAGTTTCGCCGCAATAGCGGGACAAACGAGGTGCCTGATTCTTGCCGAGGTGTCCCCGTGATCCGAGCCGTCCTTCTTGCGCTGCTGGCGCTGTCATTTGCCGCGCCGGTCGAGGCCGCGACGCTGGACCAGATGGCCGGGCAGATGATTATCGTCGGCTTCAAGGGCGACAATGTGAACGACGCGTCGGTCAAGGCAATCCGCGACGAGATCGCCGCCGGGACGCTGGGCGGCGTGATGTATCTCAAGCCGAACGTCAAAAGCCTGGGCGCGGTGAAGGCGATGAATGCGGCGTTCCGCGCCGCGTCGCCCGACCTGCCACCGTTCCTGACGCTCGACCAGGAGGGCGGGGCCGTGGAGCGGCTGACCAAGGATGTCGGCTTCGACGAGCTGCCGAACGCCCAGACCATCGCTGCAAACAATACGCCGGCGCAGGCGGAGGCGATCTACGCCAAGATGGCCAAGGGCATCGCCGACGAGGGGTTCACGGTCAATTTCGGGCCGATCGCGGACCTCAACATCAATCCCAACAATCCGATCATCGGCAAATATGGCCGCTCGTTCAGCAAGAACAGCGACACGGTGACGGAGTACGACCAGGCGTTCATCACCGCGCACCACGACGCTGGACTGCTGACGGCGCTCAAGCATTTCCCGGGGCACGGCTCGAGCACGGCGGACAGCCACGAGGGCTTCGTCGACATCTCCAAGACCTGGGACCCGGTTGAGCTCGGTCCGTACAAGTCGCTGTTCGGCGACGGCTATGACGACTTCGTGATGGTCGGCCACCTCTACAACAAGGCTTATGCCGGTGGCGGCGGCGTGAAGCTGCCCGCGTCGCTGTCGCCCGAATGGATCGACGGCGTGCTGCGCGGGCAGCTCAAGTTCGCCGGCGTGGTGATCAGCGACGATCTCGAGATGGGGGCCATCCGAAAGCAGTTCGACCTGCATGAGACGATCGTGCGGGCGGTGGACGCCGGCGTCGATGTCCTGCTGTTTTCGAACACCGCGGCGTACGATCCGCAACTCCAGGACAAGATCCGCGGCGTGCTGGTGAGCGAGGCCAAGGCCGATCCGGCGTTCGAGCAGAAGATCGAAGCCAGCTACAAGCGGATCGTCGCGATGAAGGGGCGGATCGGCAGGTAGTTGCCGTCCGGCAACCGGCCTGATATTAGGACAGTAGCGCTGACTTAATATCAGGAGTAGCGCCTGTGGACACCACGACCTTTGCTGCGTTCGTCGCCGCCGCGATCCCCGGGTTCTTTACGCCCGGGCCGAACAACCTGATGCTGATGGCATCGAGCGCCAAATTCGGTTTTGCCCGCACGATACCGCACGGGGTTGGCGTGACCATCGGCTTTGCGCTGATGGTGATGCTGGTCGGGGTGGGGCTGGGCGAGGTGTTCCGCTACCTGCCGTGGCTCGAACCGGTGCTGAAGGTACTGGCGGCGATCAACCTGCTCTATCTCGCCTGGACGCTGCTCGGCCTCAAGATCAAAGACCAGGGCGCGGGACAACGGCCGTTGACCTTTATCGAGGCGGCCGGTTTCCAGTGGATCAACCCCAAGGCCTGGGCGCTGGCCGTCAGCTTCGTTGCGATGGTGGTGGGTTCGGGGCCCGAGCGGTTCCTCGGCATTGGGGTGGTCGGCCTCGGCTCGCTGGTGATCGGCGCGTTTTCCTCGCCGACCTGGATGGTGTTCGGCGAACGGCTTGAAAAGCTGCTGAAACGCACCGGTGGCGAGCGCTTTCTCGGGATCGCCATGGCGGTGCTGGTCGTTGCCTCGGTGATCCTATTCTTTATCTGACCGGATCGGGCTAAGGTCGCGATCCTTTGGCGGCGGAATGGAGTCGGATTGGCCGACGGCGAAGTAATGCAGGAGATCAGGCACGTCCGGACGCTGTTCATGTCCGACGTCCACCTTGGCATGAGGCCGACACGGATCGGCCAGTGCGTCGATTTCCTGCACCATCACGAAGCGGATACGATCTACCTGATCGGCGACATCCTCGACGGCTGGCGGCTGGCCAGGAGCTGGTACTGGCCGCCGATCTACACCGAATTCGTCGAGGAACTGCTGGCCAAGGCCGCGCGGGGTACGCGCATCGTCGTCTTGCCGGGCAATCACGACGAGTTCCTGCGAGAGTATCTCGGTACCTATTTCGGCGAGGTTGAATTCGTCGACCGGACCGTACACACGACGGCGCTCGGGCGTACCTACCTGATCATGCACGGCGACCAGTTCGATGTGGTGGTCGCGCACGCCAAGTGGCTCGCGCATGTGGGGGACTGGGCCTACCGGATGGCGCTGCAGATCAATGTGGGGATCAACTGGGTGCGGCGCCGGTTGCACCGGCCGTACTGGTCGCTCAGCGCCTGGGCCAAGCACAAGGTCAAGAACGCGGTGAGCGTGATCGGTCGCTTCGAGGAGGCGCTGACGCTCGAGGCGCGCGACACCGGGGTGGACGGGGTGATCTGCGGCCACATCCACTTCGCCGACATGCACGACCGGCTGGGCATCCACTATATCAACACCGGCGACTGGGTGGAGAGCTGCACTGCGGTCTGCGAGACGCATGAGGGGCAGTTCGAGCTGATCAAGTGGCTGGCGCAGACGCCGGAGCCGCCGCGGGCCAAACGCGCCAACGGCCTGCTGCGGCGAGCGAAGACGCCACCCGACGTGGGTGTGCCGCTGCCGTAGGAGCGGGTGGATAGCCGCTTGTGTTCGGCATGGGCAGCGGCCATGGTGTGCGGCTACTTCCCCGACCCGATTTCAGCCGCCATGTCTGACCGCAAGAGCCTGTGGACGCCGGAGCTGCGCGCCACAGCCTATTACTTCACCGCATTGATGACCTCGGGCGCGGCGACCGCCTATGGTGGAATCTGGTTCCAGGCGCAGGGGCTGAGCGCCAGCGAGATCGGGCTCATCGGCTCGGTGCCGGTTTTCATCATGCTGGTGCTGAACCTGGTGGTCGGGCGGGTCGCGGACAAGGCGGAGGACTGGCGGCAGGTGATCGTGCTCGGCGCGGCGCTGGGCGGGGTGATCCCGATCGCGCTGTTCTTCGTGCATGGTTTCCTCGGCATCCTCCTGGTGTGGACGCTGGCGGCGCTGCCGATGGCGGCGATCGGGCCGGTGGCCGATGCGGCGGCGCTGCGCATGACCAACCGCAACGGCACGGATTTCGGCTTCATTCGGGCCTTCGGTACGGTGGGCTATATGGTCGCTACGGTGGCGACGGGGCAAATCGTGACGTCGTTCGGCGGCTGGATCTTCCTGCCGCTGTTTGTCGGACTGGCGCTGTTCCGCTCCGCGGTCGCGCTGCAGTTGCCCAGGTTCCGGGCGCCGAAGGAGGCAGCTACCCTGGCAAGGCCGATGGTTGCGAGCCGTATGCGGGAGGTGATGAAGCCGTGGTTCCTGCTACCGCTCGTCGGCTGGTCGATGGTGTTTGCGACACACCTCGTGCTCAACAGTTTTCAGGCGCTGTTGTGGAAACAGCAGGGGCTGCCCGACCTCGCGATCGCGCTGTTGATCGCGCTGGGTGCGGCAAGCGAAGCGACGATGATGTTCGTCTTCAAGCGGTTCGTCGGCCGATTCCCGGCCCGGATGGTGATGCTGGCTTCGGCGGTGATCTCGGTGCTGCGCTGGATTGCCTTCGGACTGTCGCCGGACATAGCGCTGCTGGTGCCGCTGCAACTGCTGCACTCGTTGACCTTCGCGATGGGATATCTCGGTTGTGTGCATTTCATCGCCAACTGGACCGGCGAGGAGATTGCGGCAGAGGCGCAAAGCTTCTTCCAGGTGCTGCAACAGGTGATGGCGGTGATCGCGGTGACCGCGTTTGGGTGGCTGGCGGGACCGTTCGGCGTGCACGCCTACTTCGCCTCCGCGGCCTTCGCAGCAGCAGGCGCCGTGCTTATCTTTGTCTCGATGCGCCTGATGGCGCCGAAACTACACGGAGTGGATGTCCATGCCTGAGTCGATCAACCTCCTGATGAAGCTCGACAAGATCGCGGAGCAATGGCAACCGCGGGTGGTCGCCGAGTTGAACGACTACCAGTTCAAGGTGGCCAAGCTGGAAGGCGACTTCATCTGGCACAAGCACGACGAGACCGACGAGGCATTCTTCGTAGTCGAGGGAGAGCTTCGGATCGACTTCCGGGATGGGGATGTGACGATCCGGCCCGGCGAGCTCTATGTCGTGCCCAAGGGGGTCGAGCACAAGCCGTTCGCCGAGCACGAGGTGAAGCTGCTGCTGATCGAACCGCGAGGTACCGTGAATACCGGCGACCAAGGGGGCGAGCGCACTGTCGCCAACGACCAGTGGGTTTAGCCCGATCCAAAGAAAGGCCCCGCCGAGGCGGGGCCAGCTCAACTTTGGAGATCTTCTTCTGAAGCCTAACCGAGGCGGCCGCTCGCGTGCGCCAGCATGGTGTAAACCTTGCCGCGGTCCGAGGTGAGGTAGGCACGGGTTTCGGCTACCGGATCGGCGCCGCTCGCGGCGCGCTGCAGGAGTTGCTCGAACTCGCTCATGTAGCTCTGCGCGTTCTTGGCAAACTCGGTGTCGCTGGTGAGCCGGCGCTTGACCTGATCGTAGGTCGCCTGTCCGGTCAGCGTGTAGATGCGGCGCGAGAAGACGTTCTGCTCGCCCATCTGGTAGCGCTGCCACGCTTCGCCCAGGGCTCCTGGATCGATGGAGCGGGCGATCTCGTCGGTCAGCGCCGTGAGGTTCTGCTGCGGCGCGGCCGTCGCGGGACCATTGGCATTGCGCAGGACATCACGCAGCCAACCGCCGTTGGCGTCGTCGCCACGCGGGGCAGGTGCGGCCGCCGCCGGCTTTGACGCCTCCGTCACCGGAGCCACGACCGGACGCGGCGCCGGAGCTTCGGCGATGGTTACGGTGCGAGGAGCTGGGGCGGGCGTGTGCACCGGGGAAGCCGGGGTCGAGGCCACCGGACGCGGCGGTTCGGGGCGGAAGGACGGCGCCGGCTCGGGCCGCGGTTCCGGCCGTGGCTCGCGGGCTGGTTCCGGGCGGGCCGTGGACCGGCGCTCGGTGAGATCGTGGGTCGCAGACTGGGCGCGTACGATCGCGTTGAGCTCGCTCAGGGCCTCGATCTGCTCGGCCACGACGCGGCGCATGGCTGCGGCACTGGTGCGGGTTTCCTCCGGCAGCTCGATGACGCCGCGGGCGAGTTCCGATCGGGTGGCCTCGAGCTCGGTGCCCATCTCCTTGGCGGTCTGGCGCATGGCTGCCGCAGTCTCGTTGAAGCGCCGGGTGGCTTCTTCGAGGGCCTGCTGCATTTCGAGGATCATGGTCTGCTGCGTCTGACGCAGGGTATCGGAGGCCTTCTCGGTCTCGGCGCTTGCCGCTTCGCGGAAGTCGCCGAGGCGGCTCTCGAGCTCTGCAGTCGCAGTGCCGAGCGCCGAGTTGACCTGGTCGCCGGAGCCGGACAGGAGCTGCTCCATCTGGGCCCGGGCGTCGAGGAGGCGGCGCTCGGTGCTGTTGATGGTGTCGGCGATGGACTGCGCGAAGCCGCGCATCCGCTCGTCGATCTCGTCGGCCCGGGTGGTGAACGTCTCGGCCAGCGCATCCATGGCGGAGCGGCGCTCCTGCAACTGGTCGAGCGAGGCCGAACCGGCCTGGCTGAGGTTCTGCGCCGACTGGTCGATGGCGGCGACCTCGTTGTTGAGGGTGCCCAGGATGGAGCCGAATTCGTCCATCATGGTGCGGACAGTAGTCTGCAGCGTCGTCACCTGCTCGCTGACCATGCGGCCCGCAGCTTCGGTGGAGCCCACAGCGTCCCGGATGGTCGAGGTGTAGGCCGCGGTCTGGTTGGCAACCGAGGTCTCG
The DNA here is from genome assembly GCA_051953275.1 of Devosia sp. Classification (GTDB taxonomy): domain Bacteria; phylum Pseudomonadota; class Alphaproteobacteria; order Rhizobiales; family Devosiaceae; genus Devosia_A. Next base: position 31,322 of record JBQCIY010000103.1, read on the forward strand.
AGCTCGACGAGGTTGTGATTGGCGCCTTCGAGGACCTGCTGCAGGATCTCGTTGGCGCGGCCGAGGCGAGTGAACGCCTCGGTGGCGTCGGACTGGATGCGCTCGGAGGTGCGGGCCATCAGGTCCTGAGTCTGCTGCGCGGCGGCAGCGAGCGCTTCGTTGAGGATATTGCCGTGCGTGCGCAGCGCGCTTTCGAGTGCCTGGCGCTGTTCGGAGACAGCCTGGGTGATGGCGTTGGATTGCTCGCCGACGACAGTGGAGATACTGCCCGACTGCTGCGCCACGACCGAAGCGAGATTGCCCGTCTCCTCGGTGACCACCGCGGCAATTTCCTGGCTGTGGCGCGCAACCGCGGCAGCCACAGCGTCGCTCTGCTGGGCGACGACCGATGCGAGGGCGCCGGTGTGCTGCTGGACCACATCGGCGATGTTGCCGGACTGCTGCGCGACCACGGCCGAGAGCGTGTCGCTCTGCTGGGCGACGACCGAGGCCAGGTTGGTGGTCTGCTGCTGGACAATGTCGGCGATACTGCCGGACTGTTGGGCGACGACAGCGGCGATGGTGTCGCTCTGCTGCGCCACGACCGACGCCAGACTGTTCGAGCGGTCGTTGATAAGGCGGCTGAACTGGTCGGTCTGGTGCGAGATGAGGTCGGCGAGGCCGGCGCTCTGCTGCGTGACGGTCTGGTTAAGGGCGACGACGCGGCTCTCGATGACCTCGGTAGCGGCGACCGCCTTGATCGAGATGATCTCGTCGATCGAGCGCGAGGCGCTCGTGATCTGCTCCATCGCCTGGCGCACGTGACTGTCCATGCGGTCGGCCGTCTCGGCGACGTCGAGGGTGATGTTGGCGGTCGCGGCGACGATGCGCTTGCTGATGGTCTCCTCGATCCGATCGGCGCCGGATTCGAGATCGGCCATCGATTGCACCAGCGCGGTGTTGATCGCGGTGTTGAGCGAGGCGAGGCGCTCGGCGGTGATATCGGCGCGGGCGGTGATCGCCTCGGGTAGGGTGCCGAGGCGCTGGTCGACCATATCGGTGATGGCCTTGCGGGCCGAATTGACGCCGGTCTCGATGATGTCGGCGGCTTTGCGGGCACTCTCGCCCACGGTCGCCGCGGCGCCGTCGATGCGGGCGGTGACGCCGCCCTCCGCATCGGCGATGCGCAGGATCGCAGAGTCGATGCCGCGACCGAGATTGTCGTTCACCTCCGCGACCTTGCTGGCGATGAGCGCGGTGACCGCGGTGGTGCGGTCGGCCATGACATCGGTCACCGAACGCAGGCTGGCGTCGATCTTGTCGCGAGCCTGAGTACCCTGAGCGTCGATGGTGCGGGCGAGCTCCATGGTGCGGTCGCCAATGGCGCTGGCGATTGCGGCCGTGTGCGTCCCGAGCACTTCGGCGAGCTGCTGGGTGCGCGTGTTGAGCGCTTCGCTGAGCTCGGAGGAGCGGGTCCCGACGGTGGTCGCGAGCAGTTGGGTGCGCTGGTCCAGGGCCGCGGAAAGGGCATTGGTGTGCTGCTCAAGCGTCTGGTCGACGCTCGAGAAGCGGGTCTCCATCACCTGGCCAATGTTGTTGACGTGCTGCGTCAGGCTATTGTCGAGCAGGGTGGTTCGACCGGCGAGCAGTTCGTTGATCTCGGACGCGCGAGAGACCAGCGTGTCGCCCAGTTCGCCGACCCGCGCCTGCAGTGCATCGCTCAGCTCTCCGGTGCGGCCCTGCAAGGTGTCGTTGAGGGCTTGCGTGCGGCTGTCGAGCGCGTCGGCGAGTATCTGCGAATGGCCCTCGAGCGCGTCGGACAGCTCGCGTGAGCGGTTGGAGATCACCTCGGTGATCTGCTTGGAGCGCTGCCCGAGAGTTTCGATCATCTCGCGGGTGCGCTGGTTGACGATGTCGTTGAAGTGACCGGACTTCTCGTCGAGCGCCATCTCGAGAACGTTGGCGCGGGCGGCAAAGCTCGCATTGTGCTTTTCGAGCGCCGCGATCAGCTTGTCGCCTCGGTCGCCGACGACGCCGTCCAACGATTGCAGCCGGGTATCGATGACCACCGCGATCTCGTCGAGGCGGGCGTCGAACTGCGTGAGGTTCTGCGAACCGGCCCCCATCAGGGTCACCCGGGCGCGCTCCGTCGTATCCTCAAGGGCGCCGTTGAGTTCGATCATGGCGGTCTGGAGCTTGCTCTCCATCGAGTTGACCTGGATCGAGATCGACTCGTCGAGCTGCTTGGTGAGCTGGCCCATGATGGTCTCGGCCTCGCGGCTGCGGGCCTGGATGTCGGCAGAGATGCGAGAGCCGATCATGTCGAGCGCGGACGAGACCTCATGGCCACGGTCGCGGAGCTGGTCGAGCAGAGTAATGCCGCCCTGGCTGAGGAGTTTGGCGAGGGACGAGGTGCGGTTCTCGATGGCTTCGGCGAGGGTCGTGGCGCGATTGTCGAGAGCCTCGGTGAGGCCGTTGGTGCGCGCATCGATGACCTGGCTCAATTCCATCGTGCGGTTCTCGAACGCTTGGCTGATCGAGCCGGCGCGGTCTTCGAGGGTGATGTTGAGGCGGCTGGCACTGTCGTCGAGGGCGCTGAGCAGACTGCTGGTGCGCTGATCGATGAGCGACACGAAGCTCTCGGTCCGTTCGCCGAAGGCGCCGTTCAGCGAATTGCCGGCAGTCTCCAAGGCCTTGGTCAGGTTGCCGCCGGATTCGACGATGGTGCCGGCGATGCGCTGCGAAATCATGTCGAGGTCGAAGACGAGGCCGGTGTGGCTCTCGGTGATCGCCTCACGCACACGCTCGGTATTGGTAATGACGGCTTCGCGCTGGCTCGCCAGTTCCTGGATCAGTGCCCGCATGCGCGATTCATTGTCGGAATAGGTGCGCTCGAGGGCGGTGACCTCGTTGTGGATCATCACTTCGAGCTCACCGGCGCGGCTGAGGGCGCGCTCGAGACCATCGCCGAGCGCGTTGACTTCGCGGCGCACGGCCTGGCCCACCGAGGCGACCTTTTCCGAGGCGGTGGTTTCGGGCTCGGCGAGGCGGATCGCGGCATGGGTCACCGCAGTCGCGGCGTTGCGCAGGTCCTGCGCGCGCCGGATGAGAGCGGCGATCGCGAAAAAGCCCAGCACCGGAATGACGGTGAGGGCGACGAGGCCGATGAAGTCGTTGGAGCCGAAGAAGCTGGCCGAACCAAAATCCCGGCCGTTGCGGATCACCGCGACGGCAAGAACGGCAATGACCCAGCCGACGGCGACGAGAATGGCGACAAGATTGGGCGTCGAGGACGAACGCGACTGCAGGCCGTAAAGGATACGCGACCCCTGGAAGCGATCGTCGTTGGCGACGGAGCCGGACATGGCCGCCTGTTTGTCGGCAACACGGGCCCGGTCGGAGCGGCCCCCGGAGGATTGCTGCCGAGGCGCGGAGATCATCGGTTCAGGCTGCGGCCGCGGATCGTCGGCGGGACCGCCGAAGACCGAGTCCTTCAAGGCGTCTTCAACCGCCGAAAATGCGAGCGTTGCCGGATCGTCCTGGGTGTTCGATTTTTTCGCCATAACTCTATACAACTCTCACGTCGGCTGGTTGCGACTAAGGCGGCCTCGGGAGTTGTCATGGACCGGGGGCCCTTTCGGGTCTCCAGACCATTTGGGTAAAAAGCGATTCAAATGCCCGCCCAGACCCCGCCCCATTGCCGCCGCGCTCCGGGTAAGCCTCACCATACATTCAATTTGAGGCAAACCGAGAACGAACTTAAGCAAAGGTTAATTTGGGCGGATTGGTGGCGTGCTAACGAATTGCGGGGGATGCAAAGGAGGGCCTTAAGGGGCTGTTCACCCGCAAACTCTAGGGTTTCGGTGCCGCCAGACTTGGCGGCGTGTGTGTATTGCGTGAGGCCGAAATGCGTGGACAGAGTGCGGCGAAAGCCGGTCCAAGAAGGGCATCGAGCAAAGAGATTCGGGGTCCAATCGACCTCGACCATCTGCGCAAGCAGACGCTGGGCGACTCGGGCCTCGAGATGGAAGTCCTGCGCCTGTTCGACGAGATGACGCACGTCTATTACGGGCGGCTCGAGACCAGCACGACCGTCGCCGACCTCCTCAGCAACCTGCACACGCTGAAAGGCGCTGCGGCCGGGGTCGGCGCGTTCGGACTTGCCGAGCTGGCGCGGGTGGCCGAGGCCGAATTGCGGGCCGGCGCGCCGGTCAACCCGGAGCGGATCGACGACCTGCACGTGGCGGTGGAGGAGCTCTCGAGCTTTATCTCCGCGCGCCTCGAGCAGCAGGCGGCATAGCAGCATTTCCCCGGCGTTGCTTGCGGCGCCGGAGCGGCGCCGGTATATCCGCCGCCATGCCAAAAATTACCTTTATCGAGGCCAACGGGACCACCTACGAGACCGAGGGCGAAGTCGGCTCGACCGTGATGGAGACCGCCATCATGAACGGCGTGCCCGGGATCGTCGCCGAGTGCGGCGGCGCCTGCACCTGCGCCACCTGCCACGGCTATATCGACGAGGCCTGGACCGAGATCGTGGGGCCACCTTCGATGATGGAAGAGGACATGCTCGACTTTGCCTTCGAGGTGAAGCCGAACAGCCGTTTGACCTGTCAGGTCAAGGTGAAGCCGGAGCTCGATGGGCTGATCGTGCGCGTGCCGTCGCGGCAGGGCTAGCGATTTCGTTCCAACCGACCGCGGCGGGGCGGAAGGATTTGGCGACGCCGTTCGTAACCTGTGTCCGCCATTCCTCGCCGCTGGCTCCTAATGGAAAATAAAAGCTATTGTATTTCAATGGCTTGCCCGAAAACCCAAAAGTCGCTTATACCGCGGCGCGAAAGGCCGTGAATGGGTGAACTCAACACATTCCCCGTCAGCTACAAGATCAAGGGTCAGCGCATCGCCATCGTCGGCGGTGGAGAAGAAGCCCTCGCCAAAGCCCGGCTGGCCGTTAAGACGACTGCTTCTGTCGTCATTTTAGCTTCGGAAATCACTGCGGATTTTTCCGGACTCGAGGTCGAGCTGCGGGAGAGAGCGTTCGAGCCGGGCGATCTCGACGGCGTCGCGCTGGTGTTCGTGGCTGGTCAGGGGCCGGATGGCGACGCGGCCAAGCGTGAATCGCGGGCACGACATATCCCCTTAAATGTCGTCGATTCACCCGATGAATGCGATTTCTACGTGCCCTCGATCGTCGACCGCGCGCCGCTGACGGTCGCGGTGTCCACCGAGGGCGACGCGCCGGTGCTGGCGCGGCTGGTCCGGGCGCGGATCGAGGCCATGCTGTCGCCCGACACAGGGCGGCTGGCGCGGCTCGCCGGGTCGTTGCGCGGACGGGTGGCGGCGCTGCTCAACAAGGAGCAGGCGATCCGCTTCTACCATGACATCGTGTCAGGCGATGCACGGTCGCCGGAGGCGCTGCTCGAAGCACACGCGGCGGGGACCGATGGCGCGGTCTGGCTGATCGGGGCAGGGCCGGGTGCCGAGGACCTGCTGACGCTCAGGGCACAGCGGTTGCTGCAGGCGGCCGATGTCATCGTCCACGACCAGCTCGTGCCAGATGCGGTGATCGAGATGGGCCGGCGCGACGCCGAGCGCATCAGCGTGGGCAAGAAGCAGGGCCACCACTCCTTTACGCAGGCGCAGATCAATGCGCTGCTGGTGCGGCTGGCGGGGCAGGGCAAGCGCGTCGCGCGGCTCAAGGGCGGCGACCCGATGGTGTTCGGCCGCGCCGGCGAAGAGATTGCAGCGCTGCGCAAAGCCGGGATCGCCTACGAGATCGTGCCGGGGGTGAGCGCGGCGCTCGCGGCGGCCGCCGATACGGCGACGCCGGTGACGCTGCGCAAGGTGTCGACCGGCATCGTCTTCGCGACGGCGCATGGCGCCGACGATGCAGAGCTCGACCACTGGGCGGCGCTCGCCAATGCCGGGCTGACGCTGGCGCTCTACATGGGCAAGTCGATCGCGATGGAGACGGCTGGCAAGCTCCTGAGCCGCGGCATGCAGCCAAGGGTGCCGGTGGGGGTCGTGGTGAATGCCGGCCGCAGGGACCGTTCATTCTACCGGGCTACACTGGCCAACATCGCCAAGGACGGCGCCGAGATGGCCGAAGGTCCGGCGATTATCTTCATCGGCGAAGCGGTCGCGCATGGCGACTGGGCCGATGCGGAAACGCTCGCGGCAAAAGAATTCAAGGTGGCGTGACGTGGAAATCCTTACCGGCAACGAACTGGTCAGTGGAGCGACGGTCTATCTGAGCAAGAGCGGCGCGTGGGTCGAAGACCTGCAGCAGGCCCGCGTCTTCCTCAAGGAAGAGACCGACGCCCGGGATACGGCGCTCGAGGCCACCAGGAAGACCATGCGCATCAATTCGCTCGAGGTCGAAACGGTGCAGCTGCGAGGCGGGCAGATCTATCCCGATCGCATCCGCGAACGCATCCGCGCCGAAGGTCCGACCGCGCCCCGGCGCGACCAGCGCCAGCATCTCAGGCAGGACGACTATGTATCGATATGACGAATTCGACGCCGCGTTCGTAAAGGAGCGCACGGCGCAATTCCGCGACCAGGTGATGCGGCGCGTCCGCGGCGAGATCAACGAGGACCAGTTCCGGCCGCTGAGGCTGATGAACGGCCTCTACCTGCAGTTGCACGCCTATATGTTCCGGATCGCCATTCCCTACGGGACATTGCGGTCGAAGCAGCTGCGCAAGCTCGCCTATATCGCGCGCACGTACGATCGTGGCTACGGGCACTTCACGACGCGCACCAACATCCAGTTCAACTGGCCGCGGCTCAGCGACGTGCCGGACATGATCGAGCACCTCAACGAGGTCGAGATGCATTCGATCCAGACCTCGGGCAATTGCATCCGCAATATCTCGACGGACCAGTTCGCGGGCGCCGCGGCGGACGAAATCCTCGATCCGCGACCGATGGCGGAAATCCTGCGGCAATGGTCGAGCCTCCATCCGGAATTCTCGTACCTGCCGCGCAAGTTCAAGTTTGCGATGACGGGGTCGCCGAACGATCGCGCAGCGATCAAGTTCCACGATATCGGCATGAAGGCCGTTGCCAACGAGGCCGGCGAGATCGGCTGGGAGGTGTGGGTCGGCGGCGGGCTCGGGCGCACCCCGATGATCGCCAAGCAGATCAGCGCGTTCGTCGAGCACGAGAACCTGCTCGCCTATCTCGAGAGCATCCTGCGCGTCTACAACCGCTACGGCCGGCGCGACAACAAGTGGAAGGCGCGCATCAAGATCCTGGTGCACGAGACCGGCATCGACAAGCTGCGCGAGGAAGTGGACGCCGAATACGCGCAGATCAAGGGTGGCGTGCTGACGCTGCCGCAGGCCGAGCTCGACCGCATCACGGAGTACTTTGCCGAGCCGCCGTTCGAACTGGTCAACGCCACACAGATCGATGTGCCGCGCGAGAAGGCGGCCAATCCGGCCTTTGGCGAGTGGCTCGAAAACAATGTCCATTCGCACAAGCATCCGGGCTACGTTTCGGTGACGATTTCCCTCAAGCCCATCGGCGGCGCGCCGGGAGACTGCACGGCCGAGCAGATGGAGGCGATCGCGCACCTCGGCGAGACCTACTCGTTCGATGAGGTGCGGGTAACGCACGAGCAGAACCTCGTTCTGCCGCATGTGAGGATTTCGGACCTCAAGACGATCTATGACGCGCTTGTCGAGGCGGAGCTCGAGACAGGCAATGCCGGGCTCATCACGGACATGATCACCTGCCCGGGGCTCGACTATTGCTCGCTCGCCAATGCCCGCTCGATCCCGATCGCGCAGGCCATCTCGCAGCGTTTCGCATCGGCGGAACGGCAGCGCGACATCGGCGAGCTGAAGATCAAGATTTCGGGCTGCATCAATGCCTGCGGGCACCACCATGTGGGCCACATCGGCATCCTCGGCGTCGAGAAGAAGGGCACCGAGCTCTACCAGATCACCGTAGGCGGCGATGCCACGGAGAACGCGGCGCTGGGAGATACGATGGGACCCGGTTTTGTGGCCGACGACGTGCCCGATGCGATCGAGCGGTTGGTCGACCTCTATCTCGAGAAGCGCGAGACGCCGGAGGAGCCCTTCATCGAGGCCTACCGGCGGCTCGGCGAGGCGCCGTTCAAGGAGGCGCTCTATGGCAACTAATCTCGCTTTCAAGCCGTCGGAGCCGGATCCGAACCGCGCACTGCAGATCCTTGCGCTCAACGGGCTCTATGACGAGATGGATGCCCTGGGAGTGCTGCGCTATGCGGTGACAGACGTGTTGCGGGAGGACGTGGCGATCGTCTCCTCGTTTGGCGCCGACTCGGCGGTATTGCTGCACCTGGTGTCGCTCATTGACCGGTCGCTGCCGGTCTATTTCCTCGAAACGGGCAAGCACTTCCCCGAGACACTGCACTACGTTGAGACACTGCGGACGCATCTGGGGCTGAGCAATGTGCGTTGGCTGCGGCCGGATTCGAAGGACCTGGCGCGGTTCGATCCGCGCGGCGACCTGTGGGAGACCGATCCGGACAGCTGCTGCCATATCCGCAAGACCGAGCCGCTCGACGCCGAGATTGCCAAGTTCGGCGGCTGGGTGACCGGCCGCAAGCGCTACCAGACGGCCGAGCGTGGGGTGCTGCCGCACTTCGAGCTGACCTCGGACGACCGCATCAAAGTCAATCCGCTGGCCTATTTTTCCGACGCCGACGTCAATGCCTACAAGATCGAGCACGGGTTGCCGGAGCATCCGCTCTTCGCTAAGGGCTACAAATCGATCGGCTGCGCCCCGTGCACGACGATCGTTGCCGAGGGCGAGGACCCGCGCGCCGGACGCTGGCGCGGACTCAACAAGAAGGAGTGCGGCATCCATTTCGACTTCAATGGAGCGATCGCGAAGCCGGTGGCCACGGTAGAGAAAAACCTGTTCAAGGACGGCCAGTTCATTGCCGATCCGTTCCGGGCATGGGCCGATGGCGACGATGCCGGAAGCGTGCGCTACACGCATATTCCGCTCAAGGTGTTCCTCGCCAACCGCGACGCGGTGCTGTTCAACCCGCACCCCAACGGTCTGCTGATCCAGTCCGACGATGTCATCGAAGACGTGGTGGCCGACCTCGGCCGGTTCGTCTCGATCGCACTGGATTTCCCGAAATTCTCGGATGGGCGCGGTTATACGACGGCGCGGCTGGCCACCGAGCGCTACCACTACAAGGGCGAGTTGCGCGCCATCGGCGACGTGCTGATGGACCAGCTCACGCTGATGCGCCGCTGCGGCATCAACGCCTTCGTGGTAACGCATCCGGCGACGCGCAAAGCGCTGGAAAGCGGCAAGCTTGTGACAGTGCATCACTACTACCAGCCGATCGGTTCGGCCGAGGTGCCGGCAGGAACGCGGCCCTTCCTGAGACGACCGGCCGAAACCGAGAAAGCATAAGGCCCACTTCGTCCACGGAGCCATTCCCGCGACAGCGGTAACCTCCGTTTGCCATCTATTGTGGGATATGAAACTGAGGTCTCCGCTGTTGCGGGGATGACTCCGAGCGAGAGGGCGGGCCGGCGGCTCGCGACGAATGTGACCGATCCGATTGAAACCGATGTAGTGATTGTGGGCGCGGGGCCGGTCGGCCTGTTCGCGGTATTCGAGCTGGGGCTGCTCGACCTCAAATGCCACGTGATCGACATCCTTGACCGGCCGGGCGGGCAGTGCACCGAGCTCTATCCGGAAAAGCCGATCTACGACATCCCCGGTTTCCCGCTGGTGAAGGCCCAGGAGCTCGTCGAAAACCTGCTGAAGCAGATCGCGCCGTTCGGGCCGCAGTTTCATTTCGGCCAGATCGTAACG